>NZ_JBLRVZ010000034.1:0-71130 GCF_048159505.1 Streptomyces sp. T028 | reverse complement strand
CGCCCCGGTGTTTCAGCCATGCTCATCGACGGTACGTCGTCTTCTCCAGCAACACGTCGAAGTCACCCGCGTCAGCCCGCGCCGCGAGCCGGGCCATGGCACGGGCGCGCTTCTTGCGTTCAACGCCCTCCTTGAGCGCGGCGTTGACGGTGTCCTTCCTGGCGTCCTTCTTGGTCTCGGTGGTCTTGGTGCCGAAGGCCATGGCGGCTTCGGCCGACATGTCCTCGTCGATGTCGATGCCGCCGCGGGTCACAGCTCCACGAACAGTTCCTCGGAACTGGTCACGGTGAGCGCCCGTTCCAGCCAGGCACTCAGGGTGTCCAGGTCGGAGGTGGAAATGATGCGCTCCCGGGCATCTTCGGGGACCTCAACACCACGTAGGCCGAGGATGCGGAGGATGTCCTCGGCACGCCCTTCGGCACGCCCTTCGGCACGCCCTTCGGCACGGCCCCTGAGACGGGTCTCCTCGATGAGGGTTCCGCTGCCGGGGAAGCGGCTGGCGGGCGGCAGGTTCATCAGTTGCCTCCAGAGTTGACGAGTCCCGGTGTCACCCAGACCGATCTCGGTGTGCTCGGCCCAGTCCTCAGCCGTCTGGCCACGGGCACTGGTCAGCGCCGTCGCCAGTGCCTCCAGTATCACAGGCAGGGCCGGATCTTTGGCGTGAGTGAGTGCGGCGAGGACGGCGAGGGGCAGGTCCCGGGCCGCCTCGTCGGGGTCGGTGATGGCGGGGAGGTTGCCCGGGGGATGTCGCGGCCGAGGTGATCGAGGCCGAACGCACCCGGATCGGTCACATCGAGAGCGGAAGGGGCTGGTGGGGCGAGTACAGCGACACGATCGGTCCGGCGGCTCGGGATCTTGCCGAGCTCGAATCCCGTTCAACCGTGCTACGGACGCATGAGCCGATGCTCATCCCGGGAATGTTGCAGACCGAGGAGTACGCCCGTGCTGTCCTCGCGACCACCGAAGCGGATACCCACCGGGCTTCCCGTTACGCTCAGTTCCGTCTGGCGAGACAACGCGTGCCGGCAGGCGGATCCCCGCTGATGTATCACGCGGTCATCCATGAGACGGCGCTCCACACACGCGTGGGCGGACCGGCTGTCATGCGCAGTCAACTCCTGCGGCTGATCGAGGTGTCCCGGATGCCACATGTGACCGTACAGGTCTTCCCGTTCGAGGCCGGAAACTACGCCGCCCACACCCAGTCGTTCGTCATCTACGGTGCCCCGGCCCCCGAGCTGGACACGGTCTACCTGGAGCATCCGACCCAGTCGCTCTTCCTACGGGATGGAAAACAGCTCGACGAGTACGCCAAAATGTTCGAGCGACTCTCAGAACTGGCGCTGCCCCCGGTCGACCCGGAGTCGGCACCGGAGTCGCACGAGTCCCGGGATTCACTGAGCCTCGTCGAGCATGTGATGTACACCTTGTGAGAGGAACGCAAGCCCCAACTCACCTGGCAGAAGTCTTCGTTCAGCTCAGGCGGCGAAGGCAACCGCATCGAGCTGGCCGGGTCCGCCCCCTCCCATCTCCACCTCCGCGAAAGCGACCGCCCGCACGAGATCGCTGTCGTCGTCCCCCGTGCCCTCACGGAACTCCTGCTTGCTCTGAAGTCCGGCGCCCTCACCCGTTGAGGCCCAGATACGCGAAGACAACGTCCCGGGCACGGGCACCGGTCAGTCGGGCAGCGCGACGGTGAGGTCCACCTCGATCATCTGCCGCTGACCGAGGAGCCGTGGGGCGAGCGCGCCTTTCAGGTCACCGACCCCAACGGGGTCATCGTCCAGCTCGTCGACTGGGTCAGCGCAGAACGGTGAGCGTGATCGTGATCGCGAGGGCGACGACCGCCGCGGCCGCCCACAGCAGCGCGGTCTTGCGTTGGCGGCTGAAGCGGTCGATGACCTCGATGCCGCCGGAGAGGAGGGGAAAGGCGTAGTAGACGTGGTCCGGGTCGGCGGGGGTCTCGACCTTGGCGAGGGGGAGCAGACGGACGCTGACGTGGCGGCGGACCTCGTGGTCCCGTGTTTCCAGGAGGAGCGCGAGCCGTTTGGCGTGGATGTCCTCCAGGAAGTCCGGGAGGTCCTCGTGGGGGCTCGTGAGGGTCGCCCTGCACCAGTCGCCGGTCTTCAGCCTGCCGGGGTAGCGCTTGACGGGCAGGGCGTCATGGTGGGGCTCGTGGGTGATCGTGGCGCCGGTCCAGACGGTGAGGCGGCCCGTGGCATCGCACGCCTCGTGCCGGACGCGCTTGTCGCCGTTGCACTTCTCGCAGCGCCGGTACCCCTTCCCGTGGCAGGTCGAACATTCCCACCGCCAGTCGCCGGAGCACTTCGGGCAGGCCACGTCCGCGGCATGGCACCGCTTGCACTCGGCGGCCCGCTCGCGTGTGCCCTCCCGGCGGGGACGGGTGCCCTTGCGCGCCCGGCTCGTACGCGGCGTGCCGGTGCCGTCGCACTCCCAGCAGGTGTCCGGGCCGCCACGGCAGACCTCGCACACGATCCAGTCCGGGCAGTCGACCCTGCCCCGCCCCGCGCACGTGTCGCAGTCCTTCCTGCCTCCCTCGCAGTCCTCGCACGGCACCTCGTCGAGAGTGCCCTCCCGGACCAGATGGACGACCTGGCGCTGCGAGGGATCGGCGGGCGGCTCCACGGGGTACGCGTAGAGGTCCGTATAGGTCGCGCGCTCGGCGATCCGCCTGTTCCTGCTCAGCGGCCCCTTCGCCTTGCGGGTGCCCTCCTCGCGCTCCTCGATCGAGCGGTGGATCTCGCACTCCAGGACCGACTCCCACGTCAGGGACGCCGCGCCGGGATCGGCGAGCCGGGTGGTGATCCCGCACCGGTCCGCCAGCTGCCGTTCGACAGCCTGCAGGATCTCCTCGTCGGACGGTCTCGTCGCCAACGCAGCTCCCCTCGCCGACGGGTGACACAGGCGGGAAGAGCAGCGTAGGGAGGCCCCCAAGTCGACGACAAGGGGGCCTCGTTCACCGGGCCTACGCCGTGCGCGGCTCCCGTACGACCGCCACCCCGCCCGGAGGCACGGACACCGATCCGCCCAGCACCGGCTTACCGCCGAGGAGTTCCACCGCTTCCGAAGCGACGGCGATCTCCGCCCCCGCGCCCGCGTGGTCGATCAGGAAGAGGTAGTCGGCGTCGGCGCCCCGGCGCCGGACCGCCTCCACCCCCGGCGGCAGGACCGCGTCCAGCACCGGCCGTACGTCCGACTCCTCGCGGACCCGGTGCAACAGCGCGGCCAGGGTCTCGGCGTCGGGCAGGGTCGCCACGTACCAGGCCGTGCCGGTGCCGTAGCCGTGGCGGGTGATCGCCGGGACGCCGGTCAGGGGGCCTTCGGTGTAGGAGGACACGACCTGCGCGCCGCCCGGCCGTACCCGCTCCGACCACAGCGCGCCCGTGCCGCCGGTGTCCAGAGGGACCGTCTGCCCCGGCAGCAGCGGGAACAGCTCGTCCGTACGGACGCCGAGCGCCTCCCGGAACGCACCCGGGTAACCGCCCAGCCTCACATGGCAGTTCTGGTCCACGGCCCCGCTGTGGAAGCCGACCACCAGCGTGCCGCCGCGCTCGGCGAAACCGGTGAGGTTCGCGGCGCCCGCGTCGTCCACGAGGTACAGGCTGGGGGCCAGGACCAGGCGGTACGCCGACAGGTCCGCGTCCGGGCGTACGAAGTCCACGGCGACGCCCGTCCGCCACAGCGGCTCGTACCAGGAGCGGACGAGGTCCAGGAAGCGGACCGCCTCGCTGGGCTGCGAGGGCAGTTCCAGCGCCCACTTGGCGTCCCAGTCCCAGACGATCGCCGTCTCGGCGGTGCCGGTGCTGCCGCGCACCTCGGCCAGCGCCTTCAGGTCCGCGCCGAGCGCCACCACGTCCCGCCAGATCACGCTGTCCGTGCCCGCGTGCGGCAGCATCGCCGAGTGCCACTGCTCGGCGCCCGCCTTCGCCGCCCGCCACTGGAAGTAGGCGATGCCGTCGGCGCCGCGCGCCACATGCGCGAGCGCGTTGCGGCGCAACTCACCCGGTTCCTTGGCCCGGTTGACGGGCTGCCAGTTCACCGCGCCCGTCGAGTGCTCCATCAGCAGCCAGGGACGGCCGCCTGCCAGGGAACGGACCAGGTCCCCGCTCATCGCGATGTCGATCTCCGACTCGGGGTCGGTCGAGCGCAGGTAGTGGTCGTTGGAGACGATGTCCAGCTCCGGCGCCCAGCGCCAGTAGTCCAGCGCGTCGAAGTTGTACATCACCATGAAGTTGGTGGTGGCGGGGGTCGCCGGAGCGGCCCCGGCCAGCACCTCGCGCTCCGCCTTGCACAGCGACAGCAGCTCGTCGCTGCAGAAGCGGCGCCAGTCCAGCCGGTGGGCCGGGTTGGGGACCGCGCCCGTCGCCCGGGGCGGGATGATCTCGTCCCAGTCGTAGTACCACTGGCTCCAGAAGGTGGTGCCCCAGGCGTCGTTCAGCGCCGCGAGGTCGTCGGCGTACTTCTCCCGCAGCCAGCGGCGGAAAGCGTGCGCGCTCGTGTCGCAGAAGCACTCCGCGTTGTGGCAGCCGTACTCGTTGTGGACGTGCCACATGACGACCGCCGGGTGCTCGGCGTACCGCTCCCCCAGCGCCCGCGCGATCCGCAGGGCGGCCTCGCGGTAGGCGGGGCTCGACGGGCAGAACGTCTGACGGCTGCCGTACCACAGTCCGCGCCCGTCGCGGTCCACCGGCAGCGCCTCGGGGTGGGCCCTGAAGAACCAGGCCGGCGGAGCCGCCGTCGGGGTGGCGAGGTCGGCGGCGATGCCGTGGGTGTACAGCAGGTCGAGGACGCGGTCGAGGCGCGAGAAGTCGTACTCGCCCTCGGACGGCTCCAGCAGCGCCCAGGAGAATATGTTGACGCTGACCATGTTCACCCCGGCCTCGGCCATGAGGCGTACGTCCTCGGCCCAGACCTCCTCGGGCCACTGCTCGGGGTTGTAGTCGCCGCCGTAGGCGATCCCGGGGACCTTCAGTTCTCGTTCCATCACTCGTCTCCCGACAGCAGGCGGCGCGTGGTGTCCACGCCCCAGAGGTCCAGGGACAGAAGGCGGTCGCTGGAGGCCATCAGGCCGCCCGTCGCCTCCACGTGTGCCGCCCACTGCTCCCGGGTCTCGACCGCCGGGCGGGCCATGAGGCAGTCGGGGTCGTTGATCCAGAGCCGGCCGTGCTGCCACTGCCGGGCGGCGCCGGTGAACTCGGCCGGGTCCTGGCCGGGCTGGCTGAAGTCACCGGCCTCGGGGGCGCGGTGCGGAGCCGTGTCCGGGCCGACCCGCATCGCGTCGAACAGGCCGATCGACGGCAGGATCGGCGCGCCGCAGCCCAGGAGGTAGGAGTCGGGGCCGATCGCCTCGCGGATCAGCGCGATACCGCCGCGGTACGCCGTCAGCGGGTCCACGGGGGCGTGCCGTACGCCGTCCAGCGCGCCCGCGTACAGGAAGTCGGCCTTGAAGTAGTCGTAGCCCTCGGCGCGCAGGGTGCGGAAGACCTCCGTCAGGTACGCCGCCGCCCCGGGGTGGGTGGTGTCGAGGGCGTACAGGTCGTGGCCCCAGTTGTGGCCCGCGTGCGCGAGGCCGCCGTCGGCCGTGCGGACCAGCCAGTCGGGGTGCTCGGCGGCGAGTTCGCTGCCGGGGTCGACGAGGAAGGGCGCGGTCCAGATGCCTGCGCGGCGGCCCCGGGCGCGGATGGCCTCCGCGATCCCGCGGCGGGAGCGGAAGCGCCCGGAGAGGGTCAGCCAGTCGCCGAGCGCCTTCTGGTAGCCGTCGTCGATCTGGACGACGTCGATGGGCAGGTCGAGGGTGTCCATCGCACGGAGGTTCTCGTGGATGTCGTCCTCGGTGACCTCGGTGAAGTACTCGTACCAGGAGCACCAGACGGTGGGCGCCGGGCGGGGCGCCGGGACGCCGAGGCCAAAGGCCCACTCGGCCAGGACGGACTGGATGTCCGTACCCGTGTACTCCTTCACCGGGCCGGTGGCGCTGATCTCCGCCACCGGTCCGGCCGGGGTGAGGCGGATGGACGGCACCTCGCGGACCGGGTCCGGCGCGGCCCACAGATGTACGGGTGAGCCGTCGCCGGGGTCGAGGGCGAGGAGGCCCTCGCCCTGGAAGACCCCCGCGGGGACGGCGACTCCGGGGCGGTAGCAGACGGTCGCCCAGTTGTCGTTCGTCGGGCGGTGCGGGCGGGCGTCGAGGGCGTAGGCGCCGCTCGGGCTCCAGGACTGCCAGCCCTCCTCGTGGACACGGGCGCGCCGCGGGTCCACGGGGACGGAGGCCACCGGGGTGAAGGGGTGGTGCACGGGGGTCTCTTTCACGTGTTGCGTTACGTGGGGGCCGTCAGCCCTTGTTGGCGCCCAGGGTCAGACCGCTCACGAACTGCCGCTGCAGCGCGAAGTACACGATCAGGGTGGGGATCGCGGTGAGCAGGGCGCCGGCGGCGACCAGGTTGGGGTCGGTGAAGTACTGACCGGAGAGGTTGTTCAGGGCCGAGGTGATCGGCATGTTCTCGCCGGTGGAGATCAGGACGATCGCCCAGAAGAAATCGTTGTAGATCCAGATGGAGAGGAGCGTGGCGAGGGCGGCCATCGCGGGCTTGCACAGGGGCAGCACGATCTGCCAGTACAGGCGCCACACGGACGCGCCGTCGACCAGGGCGGCCTCGGTCAGCTCGTGCGGCAGGGAGCGCATGTAGTTGCTCAGCACGAAGGCGCAGAAGCCGGACTGGAAGGCCACGTGGATCAGGACCAGGCCGAGTGCGGAGTCGTAGAGCTTGCCGCTCATCGTGATGCCGGGCAGGTCGACGAGCAGGTACAGGCGGTACAGCGGGGTGATGATCACCTGCTGTGGGAGGAGGTTGCCCGCGGTGAACACCAGGAGCAGGAACAGGTTGACCCGGAAGTCGAAGCGGCTGACGTAGAACGCCACGCACGACGACAGGAACAGGGTCAGCAGCACCGCCGGGACCGCGATGAGCAGCGTGTTCCCGAAGTAGTGCATCATGTCCGACTGCTCGAACGCGTTCGTGAAGTTGTCCAGGCTCAGCTTGTCGGGCCAGGACACATAGCCCTTCTCACTCGTCTCGGAGTACGGGCGCAGGGCCGCGAACAGGGCCCAGAGGAGGGGCGCGAGCCAGGCCAGGGCCGTGACGACGAGGAACGTGTGCAGCAGGATCCGGGCGGGGCGGACGGGGGTGCGCTGCTTCAGGGGCAGGGTGGGGGTGCTCATGCGCTCCGCTCCTTCCGGAAGGTCGAGATCAGATACGGGATGATCACGGCGAGGGAGATCACCAGCAGGACGACGGCGATCGCGGAGCCGTATCCGATGCGGCTGGACTCGCCGATGATGTTGTTGGTGACCAGGATGGAGAGGAGCTCCGTGCCCTGGGCTCCCTTGTTGAAGACGAACACGAGGTCGAAGGCGCGCAGGGCCTCGATGATCGTGACGACCAGGACGACCGTGTTGGTCGGGCGCAGGGTCGGGAAGATGACGTTCTTGAACGTCTGCCACTCGTTGGCGCCGTCCAGCGAGGAGGCCTCGCGCAGGGACGGGTCGACGCCCTTCAGACCGGCCAGGTAGAGGATCATCATGTAGCCGGTGTGCCGCCAGCAGGCGGCGACCAGGATCGCCCACAGGTTGAGGTTGGGGTCGCCGATCCAGTCGATGTAGTGGCCCGGCTTGTTGGCCCCGATGATGCTGTTGATCAGGCCGGTGTCGGGGTTGTAGACGAGCTGCCAGACGAACCCGGTGACCGCCAGCGAGACCACGACCGGCAGGAAGTAGGCGGTCTGGTAGACGCGGCTGAAGCGGATCTTCTTGTCCAGCTGGACCGCGAGGAAGAGCCCGAGCGGGGTCGGGATCAGGATCAGCACGACGAACCAGATCACGTTGTGCTGGACGGCGGGCCAGAACTGCGGGTTGTTGGTGAACAGCTCCTTGAAGTTGTCCAGCCCCACCCACTTGATGGCGTCGAAGCCGATGCCGTCCCAGGTGGTGAAGGCGAGGGCGATGGAGGCGAGGGCCGTGACCCAGACGAGGATCACGTGCAGGATCGTCGGCACGCCGGCCATCAGGCCGAGCGTGAGCCGGTCGCGGCGGGTCAGCAGGCGGCGGTGGCCCTGCGGAACCCGCTTGTTCGAGGACGCGCCCCGAGGCGGCCGGGTGGCCGCCTGCGGGGACTTCGTGGTGGTGTCGGTGCTCATGTGTGTCGGGCGTCGCGCTCTCAGCCGGCCGCGAAGATGGTCTTCTTCTGGCGCTCGATCGACGTGAGCAGGCTGTCGATCCCCTTGGGGTCGCGGACGAACTTCTGCAGCGCGGGCTGCATCACCGTGGAGGTGAAGTCGGGGCGGCTGTCGCGGTCCATGAACTGCGTCAGGCTCTTGGCACCCGAGATCATTTCGTACGCCTTCTTCTGCAGGGCGGTGTACGAGGAGGTGTCGGCCTTGCTGGAGGCGGCGACGACGCTGGAGTCGGCCTTGAGGTAGATCTGCTCGGCCTCGGGGGTGCCGAGGAACTCCAGCAGCTTGGCGACGCCCTCCTTGTTCTTCGGGGCCTTGGAGACCATGAAGCCGTCGGTCGGGGCCTCGACGGTGTCCTGGCCGAACTCGGAGTTGATCTCCGGGAAGGCGAAGAAGTCGAGGTCCTCCAGGTCGGCCGCGTTGGTGAACTGCTGGGCGACGAAGGAGCCGAGGAGGTACATGCCGGCCTTCTTCGACACCAGCGTCTGGGCGGCGTCCTGCCAGGTACGGCCGAGGGAGCCCTCCTGGTGGTACGGCAGCAGCTCGGCCCAGTGGTCGAAGGCGGCCTTGACCTTGGCGTCGGTCCAGGAGGCCTTGCCCGCCATCAGCTCGACGTGGAAGTCGTAGCCGTTGAGCCGGAAGTTGATCTGGTCGAAGGTGCCCATCGCCGGCCAGGCGTCCTTGTCGCCGAAGGCGATCGGGACGAGCCCGTCCTTCTTCATCTGCTTGCACAGGGCGACCAGCTCGTCCCAGGTGGTGGGGACGGTGTAGCCGTGCTGCTCGAAGACGCTCTTCCGGTAGAACAGCGCCCAGGGGTAGGTGTACAGCGGCACGAAGTAGTACTTGCCGTCCGCGCCCTTGCTGAGCTTCTTCATCGCGTCGGGGAAGTTGTCCCCGATCTTCGCCCACACGTCGTCGATGGCCGTGGTCAGACCCTTGGCCGCGAAGAACTGCATGCGGTAGCCGGCGAACCAGTTGAACACGTCGTCCGGGGTGCCCTGGAGGTAGGAGTTGATCTGCTCCTGGAACGTGTTGTGGTCCTTGGTGTTCACGTCGACCGCGATCCCGGACTGCTTCTTGAAGGCCGCGTAGATCTCGGCGAAGGCCTTCTTCGGGACCGCGTCGGACGCGTTGGAGCCGAGGCTGACGGTCTTCGGGTCGGAGGAGGTGCCGCTGCCGCCACACGCGGACAGCAGCGGTATGCCGGCACCGAGGACGGCCGCGCCGCCCATGCCGCGCAGCAGGGTGCGACGGCTCGGGGAGGGGAGGTGGAGGCGGCCGGAGGGAGAGAGGTCGTGCATGAATCGGCTCCTGACAGCAAGGTTCGGCCATGAAGGTCTGGCTGAAAACTTCCGGTCTTAATCGACCAGAAATCAACTTGACCGAACACGGGGTGGCGCAATAACAGCCGTATGTCCGGTCATGCGTCAAGAGCCGTCGGCTTCATTTGTCGAAACGTAATCGACACACCTTGATCACCTTCTTGACGCCTCCTTGATCGCTTTCATGATCATTCGAGGGTGGCGAAGGCCTTCGAGAACGCCACGTCGCCCTGGACGATCGAGCTGCAGGTCGCGTCCGCCCGCCCCTTGGCCCCGCCCGGGCACTGCTTGTCCCGCGTCGCCGACCACATCGACAGCCACGCGAGCCCCTTCGACTTCGCGAAGGCGACGAGCTGGGTGGCGTCCTCGACCTTGAAGACCTCCGACGCGACGCCGTTCACCCCGATCACGGGGGTGACCGCGACCACCTTCCACGCCGCACTGCCGCTCAGCCCGAACACGCTCTTGACCTGTGCCTGAGTAGCGGTGGCCACCTGCTCGGCGCAGGTGCCCATGTCACCGCTGCACGCCGGACCGTAGTCCATCGCCATGACATTCACAGTGTCGACTTTCACACCATTTGCCTTGGCATCCGAGAGCAAAGTCACGCCGTCCTGCGTCAGGCCCTCCGGCATCACCGGGAGGGTGAAGGAGACGTCGAGTCCCGGGTGCTGCCGCTGGAGCTTCGCGATCGCCTGCGCACGCCGGCTGTTCGCCGCAGCGTTCGGCAGCGCCCCGCCCTCCACGTCGAAGTCGACCTTGGCGAGCCGGTACGCGTCCACGACCTTCCCGTACGCCGCCGCCGGCGCGTCCGCCGAGGAGCAGGTCGTGGCCGGCTCGGAGCCGCTCGCCCCGCCGAAGGAGACCCGGACGACACCGCCCTTCGCCCTGAGCGCCCCGATCTGGGCCGCCACCCCGTCGCTCGCGAGGTCGGTCACCCCGCCCCACTTCGGCGTACAGCCACCGCCGTCGGTCACGAACGCGAGGGTGTTGGTGGTGACGACGTACTGCGCGGTGTACCCCGTCGACCCGGGCAAAGTGCTTGACAGGGGCAGGGGTTGAGGATCTTGGGGTGTGCTTGAGCCGGGCCTGGGAGCCGGTTAAAGGTCGAGACCAATTCAGGGGTGGCTGGAGCGCTCGTCGAACAGGACGACCCTGTCGGCCTCGACATCGAATCCGACCAGCGGAGGGCACTTCCCCCGACCGCCCTCCGGATACATCAGCACCTGCTTCCCCAGCCGCCTCCCGACCGACCGGAGGAACGCGCAGAACACGTCGAGCCGGTCCTGCCCCTGGAGTTCCCGCGGATCGACGTCGAAGTCGATCTCCTCATCGGAGTAGAACCGGAAGATCGCCAGGAGGCCGTGGACCGGCCGCACCTGCAACACAGGGCACTCGGCGTCCGCGGGACGGGCGTGCACGGTCTCCGCTCGCGGAAGCGGCAGCACCGTGTCCCCCTCGGCGTACTCGTACGTCCAGCCGCTCGCGACGACGAGATCCAGGACCGCCTGCCAGTCCGCCACCGAAGTACCGGGCACGACGACGTCCGGCAGCGAACCGTCAGGCTCGAAGCACCACTTGACGTCGTCCCACAGCAGGTCGGGCGCCCGGGACTCCGGCCCGGGCGTCATCTGGCCGCCGCCCGTCCTCGCTTCCGTACGGCTCCCCGGTGCCCCCTGCGCACCGGCTCGCGGCCGTCCAGTTGGAGCCAGATGCGGATCTCCGTGCCGCCCAGGACCGAGCGGCCGATGCGGACGTCGCCGCCGGTGGACTCGGCGAGGCGGCGGACTATGTCCAGGCCCAGGCCGGTGGAGCCGGTGGTGCCGGATCCGCGGCCGCGGGCCATCGCCGTCTCGGGGTCGGGGATGCCGGGGCCCGCGTCCGAGACCAGGACGATCACCGCGTCCTCGCTGTTGTGGACGTCGACCGCGAAGGCGGTGCCCTCCGGGGTGTGCCGGAAGACGTTGCCGAGGAGGGCGTCGAGGGCGGCGGCCAGGTCGGCGCGAGCCACGGGTATGCGGACCGGACGGTCCACCCCGGCGGTGCGGACCTTGCGGCCCTCGTCCTCGGCGAGCGCCGACCAGAACGCCATCCGCTCCCGGACCACCTCCGCCGCGTCGCAGCCCGCCCCCGCGCCGGGCGCCGTCGTCTGCGGCTTGGCCTCCCGGGCCGTACGGATGATCGTGTCGACCTCGCGCTCCAGCTGGGCCACCGCCGTACGGGTCTGCTCTGCGGCCGGGGTGTCGCCGAGGGAGGCCGCGTTCAGCCGGAGCACGGTCAGCGGGGTGCGCAGGCGGTGGGACAGGTCTGCCGCCAACTCGCGTTCGTTCGCCAGGAGTTGCACCACCTGGTCGGCCATCGAGTTGAACGCCACCGCCGCCCGCCGCAGTTCGTCCGGCCCCTCCTCCGGGACCCTCGCCCCCAGCTTCCCCTCCCCCAGTTCGTGCGCGCCCTCCACCAGCCGTCGGGCCGGCTGCACCATCCGTACGCCGAGCCGGTCGGCGACCGCGACCGAACCGAGGACCAGCGCGATGCCGACCCCGGCCAGCACCGCCCACGCCGTGCCGACGCCGTTGGTGACCTCGGACTCGGGGACGTACACCTCGACGACAACGGTCCCGAGGCCGAGGGCGACCGGTTGCAGGAGCACCGAGCCGCCCGGCACCTCTGCGGTCGAGGCACGGCCCAGCTTCCGTACGGCGGCGATGTCCGCGGCGGCGGCCCGCTGCCGGCCGAGGTCCACGGCGGTGCGGCCGTCGCCCGCCGGTATGTGCACGGCCATCCCGTCGTCCGAGCCGGCCGAGGCGACCACCCGCTCCAGTTCCTCCCGGTCGGTCGTGATGGACAGGGCGGGGACCACCACCGCGGCCTCCCGCTCTGCGTTGGAGAACGCGCGGTCGCGGGCCATCTCCCGGACGACGAGACCGAGGGGGACGGCGAAGGCGACCACGACCATCGTGGTGACCGCCAGACAGACCCTGACCAGTGCCCACCTCATCGCACTGGCCCCGCTTCCCCCGGTGGTTCGAGCTTCACTCCGACACCCCGCAACGTGTGCAGATAACGCGGGCTGGCCGCCGTCTCCCCCAACTTCCGCCGCAGCCAGGACAGATGGACGTCGATCGTCTGGTCGTCGCCGTAGGACTGCTGCCACACCTCGGCAAGCAGCTCCCGGCGCGGGACGACGACACCGGGCCGACCGGCCAGGAAGGCCAGCAGGTCGAACTCGCGGCGGGTGAGGTCGAGACGTACGCCGTCCAACTCCGCCTGGCGGCGCAGCGGATCGACGCTCAGGCCGCCCACGCGCAGCACACTGGAGGGCGGCGGCTCCCCGGCGCCGGAGCGGGCCCGGCGCAGGACCGCCGCCATCCGCGCCGACAGGTGCTCCACCGAGAACGGCTTGGTCAGGTAGTCGTCCGCGCCCGCGTTCAGCAGCCGGACGATCTCCGTCTCGTCGTCGCGCGCGGTGGCGATGATGACCGGCACGTCCGTGATGCCGCGCAGCATCTTCAGGGCCTCGGAGCCGTCCAGATCGGGCAGTCCGAGGTCCAGGATCACCACGTCGAAGCGGAAATGGGCGACCTCGCGCAGCGCCTCCAGCGCGGTCCCGACGCTGCGCACGAGGTGCGAGGCGTCGGTCAACTGCCGGATGAGCGCCGAGCGTACGAACTGGTCGTCCTCGACCACGAGCACACTTGCCATGCGCCGCACCGTACGCCATGCCCGCGGACCCGGCCGGGGCCTGTGGACAACTCGCGTTCTGTGGACAACCGGTGGCCCGTCCGTGCGACACCAGTGCGAATGGTGCGGCAAGATGGCCCGCTATGCGGAGCGGACTCCTACACGTACTGGCCTGGACGCTCGCCACGGGCGCGGCGGTCACGCTGTCGTGGTGGGGCGTCCACACGGTGATGGCGGGCACCGCCTACGACCCTCCGCGCGCCCTGCCCCTGACGGTGAGCGAGGCGACCTCCGCCGCCCGGAAGTCCGACCCCCCGCCCTCCCCGAGCACCGGCCAGTCGGACTCGCCCACCCCGTCCTCTTCCTCCTCCTCTTCCTCCTCCTCTTCCTCCTCCTCTTCCTCTCCCTCTTCCCCGACGGCCGCCTCGGCGTCCGCGACCCCGAGCAGCACGCCCACCACCCCGGCCGCCTCGACGAGCGCCCCCTCCGGGACGGTCAAGAGCTACGACACCGAGGGCGGACGGGTCGTCCTCGACCTCGCCGAGACCTACGCGACCCTCGTGTCCGCCACCCCGGCCGCCGACTGGTCGGTGCAGGTGTGGAAGACGGAGTCCTGGATCCGGGTGGACTTCGCCTCGGGCGCGGACCGGGTGTCGGTGTTCTGCACCTGGCACGACGGGCCGCCGCGGGTCGACGTACAGACGTTCTGAGGGCGCAAACCAACAAAACCCACCATGTGCCCTAGCGGAACACCGAGGGCGGTGGGGCCGGGGAGGCGACCGCCGCCTCGTCCGTCACCGGGAGCGCGCCGCCGGTGAAGTCGAGGAGCGGGCGGCCGTGCTCGACGCGCGCCGGATGCGGGTCGGACGCGGCCCGGCGGGTCAGTTCGGCGATCGGCAGGGGGACGTCGCCGGCCAGGAGCACGGCATTGCCGAACCGTTTCCCCCGGAGCACCGGCGGGTCGGCGACCAGCGCGAGCTCGGCGAAGCGGGCGGCGGCCGTCGCGATCTGGCCGCGCAGATGGGCCAGCGGGGGGCCGTCGGCGATGTTGGCGGCGTAGAGACCGCCCGGCTTCAGCACCCGGCGGACCTCGTCCAGGAACTCGGTCGAGGTGAGGTGGGCGGGGGTGCGGGCGCCGCTGAAGACGTCGGCGAGGACGAGGTCGGCCCAGCCGTCCGGCACCTTGCCGAGCCCCTCCCGCGCGTCCAGGGACCTGACCCTGATCCTCGCCCCCGGGTCCAGGGGAAGTTCCCGGCGCACCAGCCGGACGAGGGCGGCGTCGCGTTCGACGACCTGCTGGGTGGAGCGGGGGCGGGTGGCTGCCACGTACCGGGCGAGCGTGAACGCGCCGCCGCCGAGGTGCACGACGTGCAGCGGGCGGCCGGGCGGCGCGGTGAGGTCGATGACATGGCCGAGGCGGCGCTGGTACTCGAAGGAGAGATACGCGGGGTCGTCGAGATCGACGTGCGACTGCGGCGCCCCGTCGATGAGCAGTGTCCAGGCCCGTGCCCGGTCCCGGTCGGGCAGGAGCTGTGCGAGCCCCCCGTCGACGGCCTCGACGACGGCCGCCGTGTCGGCGCCGCGCTCACGCCGCGTGTTCCTGGACTTCGCCATGCAGGCATCTTCGCAGGCGGCGGGGTCGACTCACACACCTGTCGGGCGGCCTCAGCAGCGCATGGCCTCACCGGCAGGTGGGGTCGGCGGCCGTCGGGGCGGCTCAGCGGCAGCTGTCCGCCGCCTCGATCGTGCGGGCCGCCTCGCCCAGGGCCCGCCGCAGGACCGCCGGATCGGTCGCGAGGTCCGCCTCGCCGGGCGGCACCAGCCAGTCGGAACCCTCCACCGGGGGCTCGGGGTCGACTCTGAGGCCCCGCCCGTCGGTCTCCGTGCAGATGCTTCCCGGCAGGTCCCAGGCGGCGGCGGTTCCGGGCGGCACCAGGAAGGCGAGGGTGTCGTCGCCGTCGTCGTGCAGCACGGGCCCCACCGCCTCCGCCGCACCCCGGCGCAGGATGTCGACCGCCTCCAGACCCTGCCGGGTCGGCACCGTCACCAGGTCGCACGCCGCACCCGCGGGCACGCCCGCCGACGACGGCGTACAAGGATCGTTGCTCCGGCTGGTCTCCATCCCGGCCTCCACCGCACAGCCCGCTCTTGTGGTCCACAGCACTCAACGCGGCATCGCGTCAACGGCTACGGCGGAAGTCCGCCGCAAAGGATGGCAGTTCATGGCAGATCTTGGATGAGATATCCGGTTTGTAGCCAAACACAGCGTGGCGGCCCAATCACAACAGGTACGTTCTTGCTCGCTGGACATCAGGGTGATCACCGCTGGAAAACGGCCAAATCATCCCGATCCCGGCATGGTTCGACGGTTCGCATGAGAGGACCCGGCCATGGCGTCGTCAACGGTGACCCCACCCCGGCCCGACCGGCCACCACGGCCCAACCTCGCCTTCCGGCAGCTGCGTGGACAACGCTCGCCGGCCGAGTTCGCCGCACTGGTACGGCGGGCCGCACGCGAGATCGGCGAGCGGGTCAGCTGCGACGCGCGCTACATCGGACGGGTCGAGGCAGGGGAGATCCGCTGCCCCAACTACGCGTACGAGCGGGTCTTCCTGCACATGTTCCCCGGCCGGACGCTCACCGACCTGGGGTTCGCGCCCCGGGCGTCCGTACGCGGACGCGGAGCGCGCACCGCCGGGGACGCGCCCCTCGCGCACACCACGCGCCCGGCGCTCACCACCAGTGAGACGCGGGAGGCGGGTGAGACACGCGGGGCGCGTGAGCCGTATGACACGCAGGACCCGTACGACACGCACCACAACCACGAGGAGAGCGACGTGCTGCGTCGCGCATTCATGACCGGCGGAGGCGCCACCGTGGCCGCCGCCTCGCTGGGCCCCCTGGGGCTCGCCAGGCCCGCATCGGCAGCGGAGCGCCCCGTGCGCCGCGTCGGGGCGAGCGAGGCGGGCGCCCTCGAAGAAGCGGTCCGCAGGATCCGTGTGCTGGACGACCGGCACGGCGCCGACGGCCTCTACCGTCGCGCGGCCGCACCCCTGCGCGCCGCCTACGCGCTGCTGGACGCCGGCACCACCCGGCAGGCGACCGCCGACCGGCTGCACTCCGGCGCCGGTGAACTCGCGATCTCCGTTGGCTGGCTGGCACACGACTCGGGCCGCTTCGACGACGCACGCTCGCACTACGCGGAGGCCCTCGCCACCTCGCGCATGACCGGCGACCAGGCACTGGAGGCGCACGCCTTCTGCAACACGGCGTTCCTCGCGCGCGACGCCGGGCGCCCCCGCGAGGCCGTGCGCGCCGCGCAGGCCGCCCAGCGCGCCGCGCGCCCTCTCGGGTCACCTCGGCTGATGTCCCTCCTCGCGCTGCGTGAGGCGGGCGGCTGGGCCGGGCTCGCCGACCGGGCCGGCTGCGAACAGGCCCTCGCCCGTGCCCACGCCCTCCACGAACAGGGCCCCTCGGACGCCGACCCCGAGTGGATGACGTTCTACGGCGAGGCCGAGCTGGCCGGGCTCGAGGCGCAGTGCTGGTCCACGCTGGGCGACTGGACCCGGGCGTCCCGGCACGCGCGGCGGGCGGCGGAACTGCAGGATCCGCACTTCACGCGCAACATCGCGCTGTACACGGCCGAGCTGGCCGACGATCTGGCGCGGGGCGGGCGGCCCGACGAGGCGGCGGTGGCGGGGATGCGGGTGCTGGATCTGCTGGGTCAGGTGCAGTCTTCGCGGATCCAGGGGATGTTGGCGGGGACCGCGCGGGTGTTGCTGCCGCATCGGCGGGTCGGGGGGGTGCGGGAGTTTCTGGACCGGCACGCTTCCGCGCCGCGGGGCGTGTGAGATCGGCGACCGGTGTCGGGGCGGGGCGGGGGGTGGGTTTCGCTTGCCCACGCCTGTGGGGTGCCGCTGCGCCCACCCGTGCCGCCTGGGGGCACCTCCCAGGCCCTTAAGGCACTGGGGGAGGCACGATTGCCCGCAGCTACGGAACTAGGTGGCCCAGGTCGTTCCAGGTTTCTATTGCCGGTTCGCCGTATGCCCAGCCCAGTACCGACAGCGATGTCGGGTTCAGGCGGATGCGGGCCGCGAAGTTCAGGGGGAGGTCGAGCCAGCGGGCGCCGATGGAGCGGAGGATGTGGCCGTGGGCGAAGACCAGGACGTCGCGGTCCGCCGAGCGTGCCCAGGCGACGACCTCGTCCGCGCGGGCGGTGACCTCGGCGAGGGACTCCCCCTCGGGGACACCGTCGCGCCAGATCAGCCAGCCGGGCCGGACCGTCTGGATGTCGGCGGGGGTCATGCCCTCGTACGCGCCGTAGTCCCACTCCATGAGGGTGTCCCAGTGGGCCGCCCGCTCGCCGAAACCGGCGAGTTCACACGTCTCACGCGCGCGTGCCAGTGGGCTGGTGCGTATCTCGACGTCCCGGAGCCCGTCGAACGGCGCCCGGTGCAGCCGTTCGCCGAGCAGTTTGGCGCCCCGGCGGCCCTCCTCCAGGAGCGGTACGTCGGTCCTGCCGGTGTGCTTGCCGGACAGCGACCACTCGGTCTGTCCGTGCCGGGCCAGCAGGATGCGCGGTGCCATGGGGGACCTTTCCGGGGAAACCCTGGGACGTCTCAGGGGGAAATGGGAGGCGGGACCCCTCCATCATCGCTCACCCTGAAACGGGGCAACCCGGCGGGCGATCCCGGCGTCTTTGAGGGCCGGGGGCACCCCGAAAGGGCGCGCGCATACGCCGTAAAGTGGCACGTCCCGCGACCACGGGCGCAGCGACACGTCAGCGACATGAAGCGACATGAAGGGGGAGGGCGATCGGATGCCGCAGACCGAGGCACCGGGCACCGAGGCGGCCCCGCGGATCCGGCTGCGCTGGTGGACGGAACTGCCGCTGATCCTGCTGGTGTACGCCTGCTACTCGGCGGGCCGGCTGCTCGCGCGCGGGGACGTGACGACCGCCGTCGACCACGGCCTGGCGATCCTGCGCATCGAGAAGGTCCTGCACATCAACGCGGAGCACCCGCTGAACCGGCTGTTCACGCGGGAGGCCTGGCTCGGCGTCCCGGCCGACTTCTGGTACGCGTCGCTGCACTACCTGGTGACCCCGGTGATCCTGGTCTGGCTGTTCCGCTCCCGAAGCCTGCGCTACCGGGCGGCCCGCACCTGGCTGATGACGTCGACCTTCATAGGTCTGATCGGTTTCACACTGCTGCCCACCTGCCCGCCCCGCCTGCTGTCGGCGGAGTACGGCTTCGTGGACACGATGGCCCAGTACAGCTCATGGGGCTGGTGGGGCGGTGAGGCGAGCGCGCCGCGCGGGCTCGGCGGGATGACCAACCAGTACGCGGCGATGCCGAGCCTGCACGTCGGCTGGTCCCTGTGGTGCGGTGTGATGCTGTGGCGCCACGGCCGTACACGCGCGGCGAGGACAGCCGCCGTGCTCTACCCGCTGCTGACGACGATCGTGGTCATGGGCACCGCCAACCACTACTTCCTCGACGCGGTCGCGGGCGCGGCCGTCATGGGGATCGGCCTGCTGCTGGCACCGCTCATGATGCGGACCATGGACCGGCTGCGGCCCGCGTTCGCCGCCCGTGTCCCGTCGTTCGCGGCCCGTGTCCCGTCGTTCACCGCCCGGATTCCCGCCCGGATCCCCGCCCGGATCCCGGCCCAGGCGACGGCCTCCCCGTCGGTCGCGGCGGCCGCCGCCTCGACGGCCTCCCTGGACACAGGCGCCCCGATTGTCAGTGGCGGATGCCAGACTTCGACGGGTGAGCGAATTCCATGGCAGCGCGAGTCACGGTTCGGGCCAGGACCCGAGCCGGGTGCCTCCCCCTCGGACGCGGGGGACGGCGCTCCGGCAGCGGCTCGCTGAGCTGCGCGGCCCCGACGTACCGGCCAAGTCGCTGGACGCCCGTGCCCTCGCGGCCCTCGCCGCCAACCCCGGCTGCAAGCGGCGCGCGATCCTCGACGGCGCCGGGGTGAACAAGGCGGCGCTGGCGGGGGCCCTGGGCTCCCCGTCGGCCTTCGGCCAGTCCCAGTTCGCCCTCACGCGCGGCAACGCGTTCGAGGCGAAGGTCAAGGCGGACGGCGGCGCCGAACTGCTGCGGCTCGTGCGGGAACGGCTGGACCCGGGCGCCGAACCGCCCACCACCAAGAGCACCCCCGACCTCGCCGCCTCCGGCCCCGAGGGCCGCACCGCGCGGACCGCGCTGGCGCTGCGCGAGGCCACCGAACAGGCCCTCGGCACCTGGACGTTCCTCGACCACCCGATGCTGGCCCTGGACGTCGCCGGCTCCCCCGCCTTCCTGGAGCCGGACGCGGTGGTGGTGCACCCGGACGGCAGCTGGACGGTCGTGGAGATCAAGTCCTTCCCGATGCTGGACGGTTCGGCCGACCCGGCGAAAGTGGGCGCCGCCGCCCGCCAGGCCGCCGTCTACGTGCTGGCCCTGGAGGAGGTCGCCGCCCGCCTCGACCCCGCGCCGAAGGTCCGCCACCGGATCCTCCTGGTCTGCCCCAAGGACTTCTCCAACCTGCCCACCGCCTCCGCCGTCGACATCCGCAAGCAGCGCGCGGTCACCAGCCGCCAGCTGGCCCGGCTCACCCGCATCCAGGACATCGCCGACGCCCTCCCCGAGGGCACCTGCTTCTCCCCCGAGCTACCCGCCGAGCGGCTCACGGCGGCCGTCGAGGCGGTTCCGGCGGCCTACGCGCCCGAGTGCCTGGCCGCCTGCGAGCTGGCGTTCCACTGCCGCGACCGCTCCCGCGCGGCCGGCGCGGTGACCACCCTGGGCCGCTCGGTCCGCGCCGAACTGGGCGGCCTCACCACCGTCGAGGACGTACTGTCCGCCGCGCGCGGCGAGTCCGGCGACCCGGACGACCCGGCGGTGGCCGCCCTGCGCCGCGCCGCACACCTGCGCACCGAGGCCCTCGCGGCCATGGGGACGACGGGAGTGACGGGAGCGGCTGAAGCGACGGGGGCAATGGGGACGTTGGGGGAGATGGGAACGTTGGGGGAGATGGGGACGTTGGGGGCGAAGTGTCGCTGATCGCCACCCTCACCCGCCTCGAGGCCGTCGCCACGGGCCGCGCCCAGCGCACCGCCACCGTCCGGCACCGGCATCTGTCCGACCGCCCGCTGGTGTTCGTGCCGCTGACCACCGCCGGTGAGGCCGGAGCACCGCTCGGCGCACTCGTCGGCACCGACCGGGACGCGCCGCGCCTGCTCGTCGTACCGCAGCCCCGCGACCGCGACCTGAGGTTCGCGTTCCTCGCCGAACTCGCCGACGTCGTCCTGCCGTACATCGACTCCTACGCCGAAGCCGTGGAGGCCGCCGAGCGGGGCGAGACCGACCCCGAGACCGGCAAGCGCGTCAAGGTCGAGGTCGAGCTGTGCGCCGACGCGCCCCAGCTGATCGTCCCGAGCCGCGCGGGCGTCGACCACGTACGCCTCCTCGGCCGCTCCATGCGCTTTCGGCGTACGGCGGAGCAGGACCCGGAGTCGCCGCATCCGGCGCCCCCGCGCGTGCCGCTGCTCGGCCGGTGGCTGACGCACTTCGGGGAGCGGGCCCGGGTGCCCGGTTCGTCGCTGCTGCTCGCGCTCACCGAGGTGCTCGGCCGACACTGGGCGACCGGGCAGTCCAGCCTGGAGGACCAGCACCTGGGCGCGCTGCTCGCCTGGATCGACCCTCCCGAGGGCGAGACGGGCGCCGCGGCGGCCGAGCGGGCGGAACTCGCCCGGGACGCCGCCGGACAGCTGCTGTGCCCGCCGGCCGGTCCGGCCACCGACCCCGCCTTCGACAACAAGCTGCTCGCCCCGGCCATCGAGCGCTACGACCGCGCGCGGACCGCTCTGGCCGCCGCCGAGGACGGCCTGGAGGCCGACGACCGGCTGGGCGCGCTGGCCGCCGCCGAGCGGGAGATCCGCGACCTGGTGCTGAGCCGGACCCTGCCCACCTGGGAGACGGTGTGGCAGGGGCTCGACCTGCTGCGGGAGCTGCCCGAGGGGGCGCACGGCGAGGAGCGGTGGACGCGCGACCGCTGGTCGTTCACCGGCCACCGCGACCGGGTCACCGCCGGGGAACCCCCGCAGCCGCGCCGCGACGACGCGGTGACCGCCGCGAACAAGCTGGCCACGCGCGAGCGTGAGCAGGCCCGGCTGGAGGCACAGGAGGCGCTGGACGACCCGCTGGTGATGGCGGGGCGGCGGCTGGCCGGGGAGGCGTTCGCGGGCGAGGTCGTCGATGTCGCCATGGCGTACAGCGAGGGCAGGCGGCCCGGTCCGCGCCCGCTGGTCACCGTACGGACGGACGACCGGCCGCAGCTCGGGCGGGCGAAGGTCTACCGGTCGCTGGGCGGGAAGCCGCAGGCGGCGGAGTTCGTGGAGCAGCCGGAGGACGGTCTGCTGGTGCTGCGGATCGTCGACAAGATGGGCCGCGGCAAGGAGCCGGAGGCCGGGTCGGTACCCGAGAAGGGCGACCTGCTCTGCTTCACGCTCTTCGAACACGAGCAGCGCGGCGGCGCCAAGCTGCCCGACCCGGAGGAGACGCCGTGGACGCACGGCGGACCGCCCGGCGAGCAGGTTCCCGAAGCCCCCGACTCCGTCACCCAGGAGGACCTGCTGTGACCACCGAGGCCGCCTTCGACCCCGGTACCGCCGCGACCCGCGCCACCGACGCGATCCTCCGCGACACCCTGCACGGCACCGCGCGCGGGGTGGTCGTCGACTCCCCGCCCGGCGCCGGCAAGTCGACGCTCGTCGTCCGGGCGGCGCTGGAACTCGCCGACGCGGGACGCTCGTTGATGGTGGTGGCGCAGACCAACGCGCAGGTCGACGATCTCGTGCTGCGGCTCGCCGAGAAGAGCCCCGGGCTGCCGGTGGGCCGGCTGCACAGCAGCGACACCGACCCGTACGACAAAGCGCTGGACGGCCTGGACCAGGTGAGGAAGTCCGCGAAGGTCGCGGACCTCGCCGGGCTGCCGGTCGTCATCTCCACCGCGGCCAAGTGGGCTCATGTGAAGGTCGACGAGCCGTGGCCGCACGCGATCGTGGACGAGGCGTACCAGATGCGCTCCGACGGGCTGCTGGCCGTGGCCGGGCTGTTCGAGCGGGCGCTGTTCGTGGGCGACCCGGGGCAGCTGGACCCGTTCGCGATCGTGGGAAGCGAGCAGTGGGCGGGCCTGTCGTACGACCCCTCGGCCTCCGCCGTGACCACCCTGCTGGCCCACAACCCGGAGCTCCCCCAGCACCGCCTCCCGGTCTCCTGGCGCCTCCCGGCGTCCGCGGCACCGCTCGTCTCCGACGCCTTCTACCCGTACACGCCGTTCCGCAGCGGCACCGGTCACGGCGACCGCCGGCTCTCCTTCGCCGTGCCCTCGGACGGCTCCGGTCCCGACCGGGTGATCGACGAGGCGGCCGAGTCGGGCTGGGGCCTGCTGGAGCTGCCCGCACGGCACACGCCCCGCACGGACCCCGAGGCGGTACGGGCGGTGGCGACGGTCGTACGACGCCTGCTGGACCGGGGTGGCGCCGCCACCTCCGAACGCTCGCCGCACCCCACTCCCCTCACCGCCGGCCGGGTCGCCGTCGGCACCGCCCACCGGGACCAGGCGGCAGCGGTACGGGCCGCCCTGGCCGAGCTGGGCGTGGCGGATGTCACGGTGGACACCGCGAACCGGCTCCAGGGCATGGAGTTCGACGTCACGGTGATCCTCCACCCGCTCTCCGGCCGCCCCGACGCCACCGCCTTCCACCTGGAGACCGGCCGCCTCTGCGTCCTCGCCTCCCGCCATCGGCACGCGTGCGTCGTGGTCTGCCGCGCGGGAGTGGGCGACCTCCTGGACGACTACCCGTCGACGGAACCGGTCCAGCTGGGAACCCTCGTGAAGTTCCCGGACGGCTGGGAGGCGAACCACGCGGTGCTGGCACATCTCGCCGAACACCGGGTGACCTGGCACCCCTGACCGACGCCACAGCGCCCACGCCTGACCGACACCACAGCGCCTGCCCGGCGGACCTCCGCCGCCGCACCCCACCCCCGGACGAAGTCCGGCACGCCGCCGGGGGCGGCCAGGGGGCACCGCACCGGGTGGCCTGGAAGGCGTGACGGTGGGGGAACATCCGGGGGTGCGGATTCCTTGAGAGTGCGGGGCCGAGGGCCTCTTGCGCCCCCGGGGGACAATGGAAGGTGGTCCGCATCGGAACGCACGAACACAGGAACGCACGAGGAGGAGAAGACATGGCGGAGCCCACGCCGCGTCGGAACGAACCGCGGCTACGCCCCGCGCCCCTGCTCTTCGAGCCGGCGGAGGCGGCCGGTGATCCGGAGCACTTCTTCGACCTGGAGTCGATCGACGACCCGGGCGCGCTGCTGGCTCGGGCAACGGAGCTGACGGTGGCGTTCCAGGCCGCCGCCGACCGGGCGCTGGAGTTCCAGGCCGTCGCGGCCGCGCAGCTCGCCGATCCGCGCCGCTTCGACCGGCTGACGCCCGCGGACATCGCGGAGCGGGCCGAGTGGACCGAGGACTACGCGAAGAAGATGGTCGAGTTCGGCCGGGACCTGCTGCGCGGGGACACCGAGGGGCGGGGGCCCGTCGACCCGCTGTAGGCCGTGCTGGGCATATGCCAGGCGGGCGGGCAAGATACTCGCTCCCCCGCTCTCTGTCCCGGTTTTCCGCAACTCTCGGGAGCCGTTTCCTCACAGCCGGTAGACAGGTGGGCATGAGCAGCGCATGTGTCACCGCGGACGGCGCCGTCTGGCTGGCCTCCGCCGGAACGTATCCGCGCAGCATCCTCGCCCTCTGGGAAGAGCGGCCGCAGGCCCCGGTCGTGCTGCCCTGCGGCTCGGTGTTCGACATCGTGAGCGCGCCGGCGATGTTCGGGCGGCTGATGCTGGACCGGCTGTGGAGCGAGGGGCCGGGCTCCGGGCCGGTGGCGGTGCTCCGGGGGCGGATGCTGCTGTTCGCCGCGCCGGGCACGGCACAGCGACTGCCCTCGCTGCTGGAGTGGGAGGAGTGGGGCGCCCACGGTCGGCGGGACGGCCGTACGGGATCCGTGCCGCCGCTGCTGTGCCACGGCACCGGGGACGCGGTGACCGTGCCCGCGCTCACCCCGGAGAACGAGCAGGGGCCGACCCGCTGGGTGGTCGCCCCGGACTGCCGTCACCCCTGGCTGCCGGGCCCCGAGGTCGTGCTCTGGGCGGCCGTCCGGGCGGCCCGCACGGCGGTGCGGATATCGATTTTTCCCCCGGCCGACCAGGATGCTAAGGTCTACGACGTCAGCAGGCGCCGCTAGCTCAGTTGGTTAGAGCAGCTGACTCTTAATCAGCGGGTCCGGGGTTCGAGTCCCTGGCGGCGCACCGACAGCAGAGGCCCCTCGCGGAAGCGGGGGGCCTTTCGCATGCCGCATGCCGCATGCCGCATGCCACAGTCCGGCTCATACGCGCGGCAGTGTGATCTTCACATTCCAGGCCCCCGACAGTGTCCGCCCCTCCGCCTCCACCCGTACGTCGTCCCCCGGCACCGTGAAGGTCTCGCCGAGGGCGATCGGGGCGTCGGCGAGGGCCGGGTAGACGGAGGACTCCCAGCAGGCCTCGGTGTGCGGGTGGGCGTCGATCACCTCGACGGGGCCGCGGCCGGACTGGGCGTCGCCGCTGATGCGGTAGACGAGGATGCCGGAGCGGCAGGCGGCGTGGTCGTTGCCGATGGGGCCGCGGGCCTCGAAGGCGAGGACGGAGTCGGGGCCGGTGCGGACGACGGCCAGTTTGGCGCCGTCACCGAGGCCGAAGGCGGGTGCGCCGGAGGCGCCGGTGACGGGGACCCCGGGGCCGGCGCCGAGGGGTTCCAGGGTGAGCCGGGTGGGCCCCGCGTCCCGTACGCACACCACCTGGCGGGGCGCCAGCCAACCCAGCTTCCACTTGTGCCAGCCGAAGAGATCCGGGGCGAGTCCGAACTGGCTGCCCATCAGGTCCCAGTCGCCGACGTACGTGTCCCAGTCGCCCTTGCCGTCGACCGGGCGGTGGTAGAGGTCGGGCAGGTCGAACACGTGCCCGGTCTCATGGGCGAGGACCAGCCGGTCGGGGGGATGCTTCTCGAAGACCGTGACGACGCGGCGGATGTCGGTGCCGTCGGCGTGCAGGGGCTCGTCCAGGTTGACGACCTTCGTGGCGTCGGAGTCCACGCCGGGCGCGTCCGGGTCGGCGACGAAGTAGACAAGGTCATACCGGGAGAAATCGACCTCGGCGTCGGCGGCGGTGAGCGCGTCGTGCAGATAGGCGGCGCGACGCTCCGCGTTCCAGTCGCGCTGTATGGCGTACGCGGTGGACGGCTTCGGCATCCGGAGCCAGTGCTTCAGGGGGTGGGCGCGCAGGCTGAACCTGCCGTAGGACGCCTGCCGGAAGAAGCGGCTGGTGGCCGGGAAGTGGTCGGCGGTCAGTTCGGCGGGGGTGGCGGTCGGGACCCGGTCCGGGAAGGACAGGAAGACCATCACCGCGTCAAGGGCGCGGGTCGGCCGGGGGTAGGCGGTGTTCCAGGTGTCGAGGCCCTCGGAGTGGTGGGCGTCGGTGCGCTCGAGGACACAGGGCGCGGCGGAGAAGGGTTCGGCGATGGAGGGGCCGGTGGCCAGGGAGATCGCGGCGATCGCCGAGAGGGTGGTGCACATGGCCGCGGTGCTGCGCAGTCGGGGGCGCGGGAACAGTCGCGGCACTTCGGACCTCCGGGGGCGGTTCGCGGATCACCGCCCCCAGCCTGTTCGACTTTGTCGCGCTATGCCCTGTTTGTCTGCCCCAGAAGAGTGAGGAGAGAGAAAGCGGGCATCAATTCCGACACCCCCGGAATTCTCACGGTCCGTCACAAGCGATCGGGCGCCTGCAGAAGCGGTCCCCTTGCGGGCAGAAACGATCTGTCAGAAGGGTGGGGTGTTCGGGGACACTGGGCAGTGGCTGCGCAACTCCGGGGGCAGCATCTATGATCGGCACACTTTCCTGCCAGGACAGCGATCGAGTGCACTGCGGGAGCGAGCGGTGAGCGGAACGTCCGAAGGGCCGACGCCCGCGGCAGACCTCGACCGGTCCGCCGTCACGGAGCGTGACAGTCAGGCAGCTACTTGTGCGGAGAGCCTGGGGGGAGCCGACCCCCCGGCCTACCGTTCCGTGTTCGCGGCGGCACCTCTCGCCATGGCCCTCGTCGATCGCGAGGGCCAGGTCGTGGACGCCAACCAGGCGCTCGGCGAGCTGCTCGGCGGCGACGGGGCGAGCCTGGCCGGGCGGGTCGCCGCCGATCTGCTGGACCTCGCCTCCGACGCCCGCACCTGGCACGCCTACCGCGAGGTGCTGCGCGGCCGGCAGGCGAAACTGCGCTGCACCCGGCGGCTGAAGCACCCGGACGGGCGCACGCTCTGGGCCCAGGTCACCGTCGCCCCGCTGGACGGCGGCGGCCCCGGGGTGCTGCTGTCGGTCGCCGACGTGAGCGACCGCCGTGACCTGCAGGCCAGGCTGCGGCACCTCCAGATGCACGATCCGGTGACCCGGCTGCCCAACCGGACGCTGTTCTTCGAGCGGGTGTCGGCGGCGCTGGAGGCGGAGTCGTACGAGCAGAGCGGGACCGGCCGGATCGGCCTGTGCTATCTCGACCTGGACGGTTTCAAGGCGGTCAACGACACCCTCGGCCACCGCGTCGGCGACCGGCTCCTCGCGGCCGTGGCCGAGCGGCTGACGGAGTGCGCGAAGGAGGCCGGGCAGAACCGGCCGAGCGTGCCACTGGTGGCCAGACTGGGCGGCGACGAGTTCGCCCTGCTGGTGGAGGACTCGACCGGCACCGAGCAGCTCGCGGATCTCGCCGAGTCCGTACTGAAGGCCCTTCAGGCGCCCTTCGACCTGTCCGGGCAGCGGATGAACGTCTCCGCGTCGATCGGCGTCGTCGAACGGCACGCGGCCGGGACCACCGCGACCGCGCTGATGCAGGCCGCCGACACCACGCTGTACTGGGCGAAGGTCGACGGCAAGGACCGCTGGACGCTGTTCGACCCGGAGCGCAACGCGCATCTGATGACCAGCCAGGCCCTCGCCTCCACGCTGCGGCCCGCCATCGAGCGCGGTGAGTTCCGGCTGGAGTACCAGCCGCTGGTCGGCATGTCGGACGGGCGGCTGCGCGGGGTGGAGGCGCTGGTGCGCTGGGACCACCCCCGGTTCGGTTCACTGCCGCCGAATCGGTTCGTCGCGCTGGCCGAGGAGGACGGTTCGATCGTCCCGCTCGGGCGGTGGATTCTGGCCACCGCCTGCCGTCAGGCCCGCGCCTGGCAGCTGGACCGGCCGGACGAGCCGCCGTTGTTCGTGAGTGTCAATGTGGCGGTCCGTCAGGTGTGGGACTCCGACCTGGTGGCGGACGTGGCGGAGATCCTCGCCGAGACCGGGCTGCCGCCGCACCTGCTCCAGCTGGAGCTCACCGAGTCCGCGGTCATGGGCTCGGCGGGCCGCCCGCTCCAGGCCCTGCAAGCTCTCAGTGACATGGGCGTGCACATCGCCATCGACGACTTCGGCACCGGCTACTCCAACCTCGCCTATCTGAGCCGGCTGCCGGTCTCGGTCCTCAAACTGGACGGGTCGTTCGTCCGCGGCTTCCAGTACGAGGGCACGGGCGCGGCGCCCAACCCGGCCGACGAGGTCGTCGTCGAGGCGATGATCGACCTCGCCCACCGCCTCGGCCTCACCGTCACCGCCGAATGCGTCGAGACCGCCGCCCAGGCCAACCGCCTGCGCAGCATCGGCTGCGACACCGGCCAGGGCTGGCTGTACTCACGGGCGGTGTCGCCGGATCGTATCTCCGAGCTGCGAGCCTCGGGGCCGGACCGGGCGGCGGTGGCGAACCCGTAGGGGCACCCCACCCCCACACACCGGTCCGGGTCAGGCCGTGGGCAAACCGTACGCGTCCGCGACCAGTTCGTACGACCGCAGGCGGAGTTCGCCGCGGTGGGCGTGGCTGGTGAGCATCAGCTCGTCGGCGCCGGTGCGCTTGTGCAGGTCGTCGAGGCCGGTGCGGACCTCGTCGGCGGTGCCGTGGACGATGTTCGCCGTCCAGGAGTCGACGAACTCCCGCTCCAGCTCGCTGAACTCGTGCGCCTCCGCCTCCTCGGGTGAGGGGAAGAGTCCCGGGCGGCCGGTGCGCAGCCGGACCATGTTCAGTCCCGTCGCGAGGACCTGGCGGCGGGCCTCGCGTTCGTCGTCGGCGGCGAGGACGGAGACACCGATCAGGGCGTACGGCTCGGAGAGCACCTCGGACGGGCGGAACGACTCCCGGTACAGGTCGAGGGCCGGAACCGTGTTCTGCGCGGAGAAGTGGTGCGCGAAGGCGAAGGGCAGCCCGAGCAGTCCGGCCAGCCGGGCACTGAACCCGGAGGAGCCGAGCAGCCAGACCGGCGGACGGTGCCGGGACTGGACGCCGCCGGGCGAGGTCGCCTGGACCGGGCCGGGCACCGCGTGGATACGGCGGTAGCGGTGCCCGTCGGGGAAGTCGTCGTCCAGGAACCGGGTCAGCTCGGCGAGCTGCTCGGGGAAGTCGTCGGCGCCCTCGTGCAGCGTGGCCGTACGGCGCAGCGCGGCGGCCGTGGCGCCGTCGGTGCCGGGGGCGCGGCCGAGGCCGAGGTCGATCCGGCCCGGCGCGAGCGCCTCCAGGGTGCCGAACTGCTCGGCGATGACGAGGGGCGCGTGGTTGGGCAGCATCACGCCGCCCGAGCCGAGCCGGATGCGGCCGGTGTGGGCGGCGAGGTGGGCGAGGATCACGGCGGGCGAGGAGGAGGCGACGCCGGGCATCGAGTGGTGCTCGGCGACCCAGTAGCGGTGGAAACCGCGGGACTCGGTGAGCCGGGCGAGGTCGACGCTGGTGCGCAGGGCGTCGGTGGCGGTGCGCCCGGAGCCGACGGTGACCAGGTCGAGGACGGAGAGGGGGGTGGGGGCGGTGCCGTGGGCGGTGGCTCGTATGCCGTCGGCCGCCGTCTCTCCGGCCGCCGCCCCGCCGTTCGCCGTCCCCTCCGTCGCCGTCCCCTCCGTCGCCGTCTCGTCTGCCGCCACGGGGTCCTCCTGTCGTCGGGCTTACGGTGTCCTCCGCGCCCTAACGGGAGGGTGTCCCCGTTTATTCCCTCAAGTTGCTCCCTCAAGTTGTTCCCTCAAGCCCTCTCGGGCCTCACACCTGCACGATCGGCTCCCGCCGGAACAGCGCCCCCAGCCGTGGCTCGTTCACCCGCCGGTCCGTCAGGCGCAGCGCCTCCCACACGGTGACCTGGTTGGCGGTGAGGACGGGTTTGCCGAGTTCCCGCTCCAGGGCCGGGAGGCAGGCGACGGTGTGCAGGGCGGTGTCGGGCAGCAGGACCGCCTCGGCGCCGGACGCGTCGACCGCCCGCGCGAGCGCGAGCACCTCCGCCTCGCCCCAGACGCCGGCCTCCTCCGCCGTGGCCCCGGCGGCGTGCAGCGCGGTCACCTCAAGGCCGCCCGCCCGCAGGAACTCCGCGAACAGACCGGCGCCGTCCGCCGGGTAGGTCGCCCCTACGGCGATCCGCGCGGCCCCCAGTTCCCGGGCCGCGTGCACGAAGGCGAAGGAGGTGGAGGAGGCGGGCATGCCGGCGGCCGTGGCGAGGGTGCGCACCTGCTCGTGGGCGCCCTCCCAGCCGTAGCCGAAGCTGCCGCTCGTGGAGGCCCAGACGATGGCCTCCGCGCCCGAGAGCCGCAGTTGCTCGACACCTGCGGCGAGCCGGTGGGGCGCGCCCATCCGCAAAGACGCGTCGGCGCGTCCCAGGTCCCCGCCCGAGTCCCCCTCCAGATCCCCGCCCGGCTCCGCGCGTACGAGGTCCACCCGGATGTCGCTGGCCAGGAGCTGCTCGATACGGGGGTAGTCGTCCTCGGCCGAGTGGCGCGGGTGGAGGAATCCGAGTGCGGTCATGACCGGCCTTCCTGCTGCTGCTCTTCTTCGGGGAAGTACCCGGGTACCCAGCGGGCGCAGCCCACGGGCTCCATCCTCACCTGGTTGGCGGTCCGGCCGTGTTGACGGCCGTGGGCCGGGGTGCGACCGTGTTCCGTCCGCGCACGTCAGGCCCTTGGTCACGGAAGAGGCAAAGGCACCGGATGGCCGCCGTTCCCACGCTCCTCGTCCTCGACGCGGAGCCCCCGCCCCGCCTCGGCCGTCTCACGGGCCGGGTGCGGGTGCTGCACGCCGACGGCTCCAGCCTCCACGGACTCCTGCCGGAGGCCGACGTCCTGCTGGTGTGGGACACCGCCTCGGACGCGGTGCGCGCCGCCTGGCCCGGTGCGGGGCCGAGACCGCGCTGGGTGCACACGTCGGGCGCGGACGTGGACCGGGTGCTGTCCCCGGAGCTGGCCGCGTCCGACACGGTGCTGACGAACGCCCGCGGCATCTTCGAGGAACCGGTCGCCGAATACGTCGCCGCGCTGGTCCTGGCGATGGCGAAGGACCTGCCGCGCACCTGGGAGCTGCAGACGCGCGGCGAGTGGCGGCCCCGGGAGAGCCGACGGGTGGCCGGTACCCGGGCCGTGGTCGTCGGGTCGGGCCCGGTCGGCCGGGCGGTCACCCGCACCCTGAAGGCGCTCGGCGTCACCACCGCGATCGTGGGCCGCGTCCCGCGCACCGGCATCCACGGCCCCGACGACCTGGACCGGCTCCTCGCCCGCGCCGACTGGGTGATCGCCGCCGCGCCGCTCACCGAGCGCACCCGTGGCATGTTCGACACCCGCCGCTTCGGCGTGATGCAGCCCTCCGCCCGCTTCGTGAATGTCGGGCGGGGTGGTCTGGTCGTCGAGGAGGCGCTCGTACGGGCCCTGCGCAGCCGGTGGATCGCAGGCGCCGCCCTGGATGTGTTCGGTACCGAACCCCTCCCGCCCGACAGTCCGTTGTGGCAGGTTCCGGGCCTGCTCGTGTCCCCGCACATGGCCGGGGACACGGTCGGGCGGCACGACGAGCTCGGCGCGCAGTTCGTGGAGCTGTTCGAGCGGTGGGCGGCGGGCCGGCCCCTGCGGAACGTGGTCGACAAGGAACGCGGATACGTCCCCGGCCGCTGACGGTCACCACACTCCCAGGTCGGGGCGGGGCCAGGGCGGGGCCGGAGGCGGCTGGACATGTCTTTGGCATATGCCAGAGGGTCAGTGTCGCAGTTGAGAGCACCAAAGGCTCACCACATTCTCGCCAACACCCCCTCCCCTCCGCCCGCTTGGCCGTTATCGTGGAGATGATTCGCTGCCAGGATCACGGCCAGAGAAAGCGACCAGGGGGGAACCGTGGCGCTGAAGCACGAGCCGACCGCGCCGTACCACTCGGCTCAGGACGCCCTGCGTGTCCTGGAGACGGTGGCACGGCACTCCACCGGTGTCACCGACGCCCAGCTCGCCCGCGAGACCGGCCTGGGCACGGAGCGGCTGACCACGCTCCTGCGCATGCTGCGCCGCGAGGGATACGTCGAGCAGGTCGCCGACGGCGCGTACGTCACGGGCGAGGCGCTGACCCGCCTCGGCTCCGCCCACGGCCGCCAGGAGGCCCTGCGCGAGCAGCTCCAGCGCACCCTCGACCGGCTGCGCGACTCGATCGGCGCCGCCGTCTACGTCAGCCGGTACGTCGACGGCGAGGTCACCATCGCCCAGTACGCCGACAGCCCCGCCACCCCCGCCGTGCACGAGTGGTTCGACTTCCGCTCGTCGGCGCACGCCACCGCGCTCGGCAAGAGCCTGCTCGGCCAGCTCGACCACAACGGCAGGCGGGACCATCTCTCCCGGCACAAGATGGCCCGCCTCACCTCGCGCACCATCACCAGCGACCGGCTGCTCCTGTCCCGCCTGGAGTCCCAGCCGCCCACCGTCCCGCACCTCGACCTCCAGGAGTACGCGGTCGGCACGGTCTGCGCGGCCGTCCCGATCACCGCCGGCTCCGCCGTCGGCTGCCTCGCCCTGTCCCTGCCCGTCGCCCACGCCCACCGCCTGCGCCACGCGGCCGACGCCCTGAACAGGAACGCGGCCCCGGTCCTGCTGTCCCTGGCGATCTAGGGCCTGTCGTTTGGATCATGTCGCAGACGCGGGGTCTGGCACGCGCATCTGCCGCGTTGTCGTCGGTTGCCGACGCTCCGCGTCGACGCCCTCCTCCGCCTTGCAGCTGCACGCACCAGACCCCGCTCACCGGCGCCGAACACCCCCGTCACCATCCTGCGACCTGATCCAAACGACAGGCCCTAGGGGCCGCCGTTCCGGATGCCGGGGCTACGGGGTGGCGACGAACCGGAACTCCGGGCCGTAGCGCTTCGCGGGGTCGTTCGGAAGGGGCATGTCCATCAGCCTGAGCGCGGGACCCTTGAGGGCGAACATGTGGCCGACCGCGTCGTCCATGTGCGGGTCGGCGTCCTCCGGCCGGTCCTGCTCCCAGGCCCTCTCCAGCGCGTGCAGCATCTCACTGAAGGCCGTGTTGCCCTTGTCCAGCTCGGTCTGCACGGCCGCGTCGGGGACCGTGCCCGGGTCGTTCGCCCAGCCACCCTTCGGCACCCTGCCCATCGGACGGGCGTTCGGGAACGGGATGGGGTCGCCCTGGAAGTCCCACTTCGGGGGCGTCTCCTGGATCTTCTTCAGCTTCCGGCCCCGGAAGATCTCCCGGAAGACGTAGTAGTGGGACAGCTCGCCCGCGTGCCCGGGGAAGGGGTTGTCCGGGGTCTTGTCCGTGCCCTCGCCCTGTTCCTTGATGACCGTGATCGCCTGCTCGACGTCGGCGAAGGTCCTGATCGGGAAGAGGCTGTTCCCCTCCCCGTGGTGCCCCATGCTCCTGGTCACCTGACGGGTGCCCCTGATCTCCCCCTGGTGCACGCGGAAGGCCTCCAGGATCGCGGTGTAGAAGGCACCGATCGAGGCGAACGTCTCCTCGGCGGCCGCGAACTGGGCGAGCGGCTCCTCCGGCGCCTCGATCTGCGAGTACATCTCGACCGAGTCCTTCGTCAGCCCACCGAGGTAGACCTCCAGATCGGGATTGATCTCGGGCCGCACCCCGCCGGGCAGCGGACAGGGGTACGGCGCCAGCACGCTCTCGTCGGCGAGGCGCGGGCTCCCGCCGATCGTGGTGAGCAGGTTGCAGACATGCCCGAGGTGCGACATCTCGTCGAAGACGATCACGCGGATGGCGGCGGCCGCCGCCTTCCCGGAGTCGGTGTCCTGGAGCAGCGACCACATGCCGCACAGGTAGGGCGGCAGGGTGGCGAGCTCCAGCATGATCGCCTGCTGCAGGGCGTCCTTCAGCCAGGGCAGGGAGCGCTGCTCCGGGGGCGTTCTCAGCAGACGGACGATCCCGTCACTGCTGTAGTCGAGCTCCACGGTGGTCACGGCGGGCCCCTTTCGGGTCGGTGGAACGAAGAGGTCTGGTGCGACCACCATCGAGCGAGAAGGGGGACCGGCCTGTGACATATGACTATGTGGTCACGTGGTTCACCCACGCGGAGGGGCGCACGCCCCGGTGCTCGGCCGGCGGTCCGGAGCACCCCTCGGGACCAGGTAGTATTTTCTCTGTCGCCAGCCACCGAAGGGTGGACGGCGGGAGTCATGCGCCGCTAGCTCAGTTGGTTAGAGCAGCTGACTCTTAATCAGCGGGTCCGGGGTTCGAGTCCCTGGCGGCGCACCGAAGAAGGGCCCCTCGTGGACACCACGAGGGGCCCTTCGGCATCCTCCCTGGTCAGCGGCCGGTAGCCGGGCTCCCCCGGCGGGCGCCACCACACCGTGTCCGCGCACCGCACCCCCTCCCGCCGCAGCAGCGCACGATGGATCTTGTTGGTGGCGGTGACCGGCATCCGGTCCACGACCCGTACGAACCGGGGTGCCATCTTCGTCCCCAGGTCCGGCTGGGCGGACAGGAACGCGGCGAACGCGGCCGGCTCGAAGTCCCCGGCGATCGCCGCCATCACCTGGTCCCCGGTCACCGGGTCGGGCACCGCGTACACGGCGACGGCGTCCGCGCCCTCGTACCGGGCGAGGATGTTCTCGATCATCGCGGCGGCCAGGTTCTCGCTGTCGACGCGCAGCCTGTCGTCCGTACGGCCGGCGAAGTAGAGGTAGCCGTCGGGGTCGCGGTAGAAGAGGTCGCCGGTCCAGTACAGGCCGTCCCGGCGCCGCTCGGCCTCCGCCGCCGGGTTGCGCCAGTACCCCTCGAACGGGTTCGGCCCGCGATTGACCAGCTCCCCAATCGCCTCGTCCCCGTTCAGCAGCCGCCCGGCGGAGTCAAAAGCAGCCGACGGGCACTCCTGCCCCGACTCCGGATCGAGTACGGCGAGCCCGGGCCCCGCCCGCCCCACCGCCCCGGCCGGTGTCCCCGGCGTCCACTGCACGGCCGCGCCGCCCTCCGACGAGCCGTACCCCTCCACCAGCCGCACCCCGAACCGCCGCTCGAAGGCCGCCGCGTCCACCACCCCCGCCTCCGTGCCGAAACCCAGCCGCAGGACATGGTCCCGGTCGTCCGGCGACGGCTCGGTGGCCAGCAGGTACTGGATCGCCCGGCCGACATAGGTGAAGTACGTCGCCCGGTACCGCCGTATGTCGCTGAGGAAGGCGGAGGCCGAGAAGCGCCGCCGCAGCGCCACCCCGGCCCCGGCGGCCAGCGCGGGCGCCCAGTCCGCGATCACCGCGTTGCCGTGGAACATCGGCATGCAGATGTAGTGCACGTCGTCCGGCGTGACGGAGAACTGCGCCGCCAGCGACCGCCCCGCCGCCGCCAGCCGGCCCTGGGTGCAGATCGCGGCCTTGGGTGCGCCGGTCGAGCCGGAGGTGAAGTAGAGGAGGAGGCGGTCGGCGGGGCGGGCCCGGGAGGGATCCGGGCGAGCGCCCGCGTAGGGCGCGAGGAGAGCCTCGTACTCCTCCGTGTCCGTCACCAGCACCCGGACTCCGGGAAGGTCGAGCCCGGCGAGGAGCGGGAGCCGGCCGTGCTCGGTGATCAGCAGCCGGCACTCGGTGTGCAGGATGTCCCGGGCCAGCTCTGGGCCCCGCCGCGTGGGATTGATCCCGGCGACTGCGGCACCGGCGAGCGCGGCGGCGGACAGCCACAGCGGGAACTCCGGGGTGTTGTCCAGCAGCACCCCGAGGTGCGGCTCGGCGCCCGACGGCAGCAGGTCGGCCAGGAGCGCGGCGCGGGCGGCGGCACCGGCCGCGATCTCGTGATGGCTGAGGACCGCGACCCCGGAGCCCACGCTCTCCTCGCACCACAGTCCCGGCCGGTGGTCGTCCCAGCGTTGCGCTACGAGTTCGGCGACGGACTCCATGAAGGCGCACGGTAGCTGACGTATCGTCAGAAGACTATGGCGCGACGTCGTCCCAGTCGGAGACCTCGGAGAACTCGGACACCGCGGAGAACGCGGCCTCGACGGAGATGATGAAGCCGATGCAGAAGGCGAGCGCCACACCGAGGAAGACCAGCACACAGCCGGACTCGGCGAACAGCCGCCCGCGCGCCGGAGGGTGGGCCGTGGCCTGGTCGGGGCGGTCGGCCGGGTAGAAGACGGTGACGATGTCACCCTCCAGGGTCGTCCCCGGGCCGTTCTCCTCCTCGAACCGGACCGTGCGGCCCTCGCGGGTGGTGAACTCGTAGACGTGGTGCAGGACCGTCGTCACCCGGCGGTGCTCACCGCTGCTGGTCCTGGTCGTCGTGTACGTCCGCAGACAGCGCGCCTCGGCCGTCAGACCGCTGCCCCAGGCCCGCGTGGCCCGGCGCGAGCGGCTGATCACGGTGTACATCGCGAAGAGAATGGCCGCGATCATGACCGACGGGATGATCAGAAAGAAGACGTCCAAGTGAGCCCCCCGAACTCCGGACACCCGCCTGCGCGGCCGGTGTGCAGGGAACCTACCCGCGTGTGGGGCGGGGTTGACTCAAGAGAAGCTCAGAACTCGAAGCCCAGAAGCTTGAGGCTCAGGGCTCAGGGACCGGTCACGATCAGTTTGATCAACAGGACGATGCCGGCGCCGAAGAGGACCAGGGCGAAGACCATGGACGCCGTGTCCTTGCCCGGCTGCGGTGCGACCGCCGTGGCGTGCTCCGGGTCCTCGGCCGTGTAGTAGACGAGGGTCTCGTCGCCGACGGCGCGGGTGTGCGGGCCGCCGCCCTCCTTGAACACGACGGCGCGGCCGTCGGCGGTGGTGTAGTTGTACTCGTGCCATTGCGTCGTGCGGGGCACGTTGTTGACCATCTGCGTGGTCCGCCACTGCCGCACCACGCGGGCCTGCGCGGTCAGCCCGCTCTCCCAGGCCGCCCGCCGCTGCCGCGTACGGCGCACGATCGTGTAAGCCACGGCGAGGAAGCCGACGATGAGCAGAACGAAGACTATGTTGACGGCCTCCATGCGGCCCCACCCCCGTACGTCGATGCCAGGACCCGACCCCGCGTGCGCCGGTGATGACGCACGCGGACCCGGGGACCCTATCCGACGGTGCCTCAGAAGGTGACGTCGGAACAGGCGTAGAAGGCGTTGCCCGTGTCGGCGATCGTCCAGACGGCGAGGATCACATGGTGTCCGGACAGACCCGACGGGAGCGTGCCGCTGTGGGAGAGGGTGGCGGGCGGACGCTGGTTGTTGTAGGGGACGGTGAGGAACGGGGTGAGGTTGAGGTCGGAGCGGGCCAGGTTGTGGTTCTGGTTCCAGCCCTGCTTGGTGACGTAGTACTTGAAGTCGGTCGTGGCGTGCATCGCGGTGAACTGCCAGCGGAAGGTGTAGCTCTGACCGCCGGTCACCTTCGTGGTCGGCCACGCCCCACCCGAGGGGGTCTTCGGGCCGTCGAGCTGGGCGAAGCGGGTGTTGTTCGCGGAACAGATCGATCCGTCTGCCGCCCCTGAGCCCGGGAAGCCCTTCGGACCTTCGACGCTCTGCGGCTCCCACTGGATGTCGCCGCAGTTCGTGACCGTGCCGTTCTGACAGAGCTTCTGCCGGCTGATGGGCAGGTCGGTGTAGCCGTGGCCGCTGGCGCCGCCGGACGAGAGCACGAGGGCTCCGGTGGTGGCGAGTCCCACCACGGCGGCGTACAGCTTGGTCTTTTTGCGCATGCTGCCGCTCCTGGAGAACGTGGGGAGTTCACTGAGCCGAGCCGTGCAGGTCTAGACCAAGTTCGAGGCTATTGCCGTTCGTTGAACATGTCCATACCAATCGTGGGGGCGGATTTCAGGGGATCGCAGGGATAGCAGGGACCGCGGGGATCTCAACGATCGCAGGGATCTCAGGGCCCCTGTTCCCCGCGCCCCGCGCAGAACGCCACCGTCAGATCCTTCACCAGCGCCTTGCGCTCGTAGTCGTCGAGCTCCACCAGGCCCCGCATGGTCAGCCGGGTCACCGTGTCCTCCACCGAGTCGACCACCGAGGTCAGCACGGTCGCCCGGTGCTGGGCGTCGAGCGCGGCGATCCGGCGCCGGTGCATCGCGGCGGCGACTTCCGGGGCGTACTCGATCCGCAGCGGCTGCACCGAGAACACCTCCACGCCGATCGCGCCCGCGTCCCGCGCGACCCGCCGGGTCAGCGCCTCCCCCGCGGCCTCGACCGACCCCCGGCCCGAGCCCGGCGGCTCCACCGGGATCCGCGCCAGGGCCGCCTCGACGCACTCCCGCAGATACGTCTCGTGGTCCTCGACGCCCAGCGTGGCCCGCGCGGTGTCCCGCACCCGCCACACCACGAGGACCACCACCCGCAGCGCGACCCCGCTGCCGTCGGCCGCCGGCAGCGGCTCACTGCGCCAGTGCCGCAGCCGTACGTCGACCTGGCGGCGCAGCAGCAGCGGGTTGACCCACAGCAGACCGGTACGGCGGACCGTCCCCCGGTAGCGCCCGAACAGACCGAGCACCCAGGCCCGCCCGGTCCGCCCCCGCGCCAGCCCCCCGAACCCGAACAGCCCCAGGACCCCCGCCCCCGCGTACGCCGCCCACTGCGCCGGACCGAGCCCGGCGCCCGTCCACGCGGGCAGCCGCAGCGCCTCCTCCACCAGCGGCGGCAGCACCCCGGCCCACCAGGAGGTGGCCACACACCCGGCCGTCCCGCAGACACCGGTGAACACCCCGGCCGCTCCGGGCAGCACCCGCGCGGCCCGCTCCACCAGGGCCGGGTCGACCTCGGCCTGCGGCCGCGCCTTCGCCGCCATCGGCCGCCGCAGCCTCGGCGGCTCCCCGCTCCGGGTCCCCACCACGGCGGGCCCCACCGCGACCGACCGCGGCTCGACCTCGTCCCGGAACAGCAGATGCACGGGGATCTCCGTGGTCGCCTCGTTCTGGATGAGCCGCCCCGGCCGCCCCGGCACGACCTCGGCGCCCTCACCCTTCTCGGGGACCTTCTCGGGCGACTTCGCGGGCGGCTTCGCGGGCGGCTTCGCGAGCGCCTGCTCCGACTGCGCCGGTGCGGCCGGGTCCGAGGAGGGCTCCGGCTCGGGGGTGTGTGAAGTGGTCGTGTGCAATGCGTGCCTCCAGCCTCCGCGCCAGATACGCCATGACAGTGAGCGGACGCCCCCCAACTGACCCCACGGGCCCACAAGAAGGCCTGCGAGGCGGCGGCGCCCGCGCACGCCTACGAGAACAGCCGCCGCCAGGTCTCCGGCCCCGGGTGGCCGTCCGCCGCGCCGCCGCGCCAGCCCTGGGTGCGCTGGAACGCCTCGACGGCACGCCGGTCGGCCTCTCCCCAGCGCGGCCCCGGACCCTGTGCGTAGTACTTGCCGAACCCTTTCTTCACCAGCTGTCTCCCCAGCTGGGTGACATACGTGTTGTGGGCTCCGGGCCGGAACACGCCCCGGCCGGGGAAGGCCGGGACGCGCGGCGCGGAGGGAGCGGGCGGGCCCGCCGCGCCGGTCGCGGGGGATGGTGCGGTGGGCGCGATGCCCCGCCCCCGCCCCGTGACCAGCAGGCGCCAGGTCTGCGGGCCGGGCAGCCCGTCCGCGTTGGCGCCGCGCCAGCCCTGGGCCTGCTGGAAGGCCTGGGTGGCCCGGCGGTCGGCCCCCGACCAGCGGGGGCCCGGCCCCGAGGTGTAGAAGCGGGCCCCGCCGCGTGCCACGAGGTGCCGGCCCAGCTGGGTGACGTACGGGTTGTTCGCGCCGGGGCCGAAGGACGACGGGCCCGGGTAGGGGGCCACCGGCGCGGCGCCCCCGGACGCACCCGCACCCGAGCCCGCACCCGAGCCCGCCACGAGGCCCTTGTAGCGGTACGGGACATAGCGGTCCGCATGGCTCCAGTAGGCGTACGGGGTTGCCTGGCGGCGGGCGGTCGGACGGGTCTGCTCGTAGGCGATGTAGTAGGTGTGGGTGTAGTCCGTCCAGCCGCCGAAAATGACGACGTGCGAACCATTCTGGGGGTCGGCGGGATTGTGGAAGAGAAGAATGTCGCCGGGCTGGAGTTCCTCCTTGGAAATACGCGTCCCGTACTGGCCGAGAGTGCCCGTCCATTCGTTTCCGGGCAGCTGCCAGGCCATCGAGACGAAGCCCGAGCAGTCCTGCCGGTAACCGTCGGACCAGTAGGAACTCATGCTGTACGGCACCCGGGCCGCGGCCCATTCCCCGGCCCGCCGGATGATCTCCGCACGGGTCGTCGCCGGAACTCCCACGCCGGCCGTCGGCTGCGCGGGCCGCCCGCCCGGACCGTGCAGCGGCGCCTTGCCGCCCTGCGGGGTCTGGGGCTCGTCACCTGCGGGAACGCCCGGCCGACCGGGGGCCTGCGGGGCGGCGAGGGCGGGTACGGCGTGACCGGCGCCGAGTGTGGCGGCCGCCGCGGTGGCGACGACCAGGGCCCGCCGGGCGGCCGGATGACCGCCGAACCGGGACGCCCCCCACGCGGGGGAATAGGGATTCACCCGCCGCCAGTGCGTGCATCCGGGGCAGTCGCAGTCACTCGCGGGATCGAATTCCTCGAATACCGGAGTCTCCATGCGATTCCCCTCACACCCAGGTGGAAATGTCCGCGGCTGTGCACGTTCGCCAGTTTCTCAACTGTCGTCCCGACGCGCATGCTGACGGTCCGAATGATGTACACCGGCCCGGAGTGGAGAGCGGCCGGGCGCGACCGGGAAGGGCCGGGGTTCCGGTGGTCAAAGGCACCCCTCGGCGTCCTGTAGAGTTACGACGTCAGCAGGCGCCGCTAGCTCAGTTGGTTAGAGCAGCTGACTCTTAATCAGCGGGTCCGGGGTTCGAGTCCCTGGCGGCGCACAGACGGCAGAGGCCCCTCGCGGAAGCGGGGGGCCTTTCGCATGCGTGAGTGAACCGGTGCGCAGTGCTGTGATCACCGCGTGAGACCCAGCGCGTACTCCGGCCACCACTCCCCCGCCCTCGGGCCTCCCCTGCACTCCCCGTCCGACTCCCCCGGGTGCTTCACCCACAGGTAGGCGTCCGCGAGGGGGTCGGCCGTGTCAGTGGTCGGAGGAGTCCCCAGGGCTCGGCCCGGGGGGTTGCACCAGCGTTTCGCCGGGTCGCCCTCACGGTAGGGACCGTTGCCGTTGCGGCTGGTGTCGATCACGAAGTGCTTGCCGCCGACCCTCGCGGAGAGCCGCTTGCCGTACGCCAGGGAGTCCTCGGTGGAGTAGAAGTTGGAGACGTTGACCGCGAAGCCGTCGGCACGACCCACGCCCGCCCGCAGCAGCGCCCGGTCGATCTCGCCGGTCCGGTCCCGGCCCGCGTTGCCCGCGTCCAGGTAGACCTTGGTGTGGGGCAGGGACTTGAGGGTGGTGACCGCGCCGTCCAGGAGGTCGTAGCGCTCCTCGTGCAGGGCGGCCGGGGTGCAGCCGTCGACCAGATGGAGGAGCGCGTCGGGTTCCAGCACGACGAACGCCGGGCGGTCGGCGATGCCCCGGGCCACCGCGGCGATCCAGGCGCGGTAGGCGGCGCCGTCGGCCGCGCCGCCCCGGGAGTACTGGCCACAGTCGCGGTGCGGGATGTTGTAGAGGACGAGCAGCGGGGTGCGGCCCGCCCACTCGGCGGCCTCGGTGACGCGGCGGGCCTCCGCCTCCGGGTTCTCCCCGCCGAGCCACTGCCCGGTCGGGCGCTCGGCGATCTCCCGGATCGCGGCCGCCTTGGTCTCCTCGCCCTCGCCATCACTCCCGCCCTCACCCTCACCCTCACCCTCGCTCTCGTACGCCGCGAGCTGATGGGCGGCCGAGCTGTCCGGGTCGACCCAGAAGGAGGCATGAACCCAGAAGGGGTCGGCGGCGTCCGCGGGGTCGGGCGACGGCGAGCAGCCCGTGAGCAGCAGCGCCGCGCCCAGCAGGGCGGCGGCCGGCCGGGCGGCGGCCCCCCTCCTGACGTACATGCGGATCCCCCTCGGCGTTGCGGTCAGGTGCGGCCCGTCAGGTACGCCGACACGATCACGTTCGCCGTGTAGCCGCGGCTCACCCGGTCGAAGGTGCCGCCGCAGGTGATCAGACGGAGTTCGGCGCGGTCCGCCCGCCGGGTGCCATAGGCCTGGCGGGCGTCGAAGTCGGCGCGCTGGACGACCTCGACGTCGTCGACGGTGAACTCGGCGACCCTGCCGTCGTCGCGGACCACCCGGATCGTCTCGCCCGCCCGCATGGTGCTGAGCTTGTAGAACACGGCGGGGCGGGTCTCGGTGTCGACGTGCCCGACCATCAGGGCGGTGCCCTTGGCGCCGGGTTTCGCGCCGGCCGCGTACCAGCCGACGACGCCCGCCTGGTCGAACGGCGGCGGGTCGATCCCGCCCTGGGCGTCCAGACCGCGGGCGACGACCGGTGCCTGGACGCCCAGTCCGGGGATGTCGATGCGCTGGGGCAGCGCGGCCGTGAGCGGCTCGGCGGCGGGGGGCAGGTCGGCGGCAGCCGGGCGGCCCACGGCGGCCACGTCACCCGTGGTCGGCGCGGACGCCCCCGGCCGTACGTCGGTCACCTCGCGCCCCCACAGCCACAGCCCGAGCAGCAGCACCGCCCAGGCCACCCCGGTGACGAGGCGGCCGGAGGAGCGTTCGGGGTCGGACATCGTTCAGCCCGCCCCGCGACCCCGGCGGGCGCCACGCGCGGCCCGGGCACCGCGGGCGGCACCACGGGTACCCCGGTACGCCACGACGGCCGCGGCCACGCCCGCCAGCACCAGCCCGGTGACCGTCTGCGCCGTACCGGGGCCCTCGACGCGGGCCTCGTCGGCTGCGGCGAGCGGTGCGGTACCGCCGCCGCCCGCGCGCACGGGGGCGATCGGAGAAGCGGGGGTGTCGCCGGGGACCGACGGCTGCGACGGCGCGTGCGACGGCGCCGACGCGACGATCGTGATCCGGCCCTTCACCTGGAAGTCGACGCAGGTGATCTTCACGTCGTAGGCGCCGGCCGTGATCGAGGTGCGGACCTGGGTCTCGCCGACGAGGGTGCCGCCCGTGCCGACGAGCCGGGCGTCCGCGACGAAGGCGGCCGAGGCCGCGGTGGCGGTCTTCCCGCCGCAGCCGCTGACCTTCAGGACGACCTCGGAGCCGGGCGTGGGGGTCTCGGGCGTCACGGAGACGCTGCCGCCTCCGCCGTCCGCGGCGAACGCGTGGGCCGTGGGGAGGAGCACCGCGGCAGCGGCCGCGACGCCCGCACAGAGAGTGACTTTCAGTGAACTCATCGTGAACCTCCAGCTATCTGGAGACTCCCCCGCCGAGACCCGATCCGCATCCTCTGGCGGGGTCTCATTGCTCCGTACGGGTGTGTTCGGACGCCGACCGGGTTTCAGATCCGGCGTTTCCGGTGCGGCGTCGCAGAACCGTGTCTCAGATCCGGTCGACCAGGTCCGCGATCGAGTCGACGACCTTCGAGGGGCGGTACGGGAAGTTCTCCACCTGCTCGGGCCGGGTCAGACCGGTGAGCACCAGGAAGGTCTGCATCCCGGCCTCCATGCCGGCCAGCACGTCGGTGTCCATGCGGTCGCCGATCATCGCGCTGGTCTCGGAGTGGGCGCCGATCGCGTTCAGACCGGTGCGCATCATCAGCGGGTTGGGCTTGCCCGCGAAGTACGGCTGCTTGCCGGTCGCCTTGGTGATCAGCGCGGCGACGGCCCCGGTGGCCGGGAGGGGGCCCTCGGTGGAGGGACCGGTCTCGTCGGGGTTGGTGCAGATGAACCGGGAGCCGTCGTTGATCAGCCGGACAGCCTTGGTCATCGCCTCGAACGAGTACGTGCGGGTCTCGCCGAGGACGACGTAGTCGGGCTCGTGGTCGGTGAGGATGTAGCCGATGTCGTGCAGGGCGGTGGTGAGGCCGGCCTCGCCGATGACGTACGCCGTGCCGCCGGGCCGCTGGTCGTCCAGGAACTGGGCGGTGGCCAGGGCCGAGGTCCAGATGTTGTCGATGGGCACGTCCAGGCCCATGCGCTGCAGACGGGCGTGCAGATCGCGCGGCGTGTAGATCGAGTTGTTGGTCAGGACCAGGAACGGCCTGCCGGACTCGCGCAGCTTCTTCAGGAAGGCGTCGGCTCCGGGGATCGGGACGCCCTCGTGGATGAGCACACCGTCCATGTCGGTGAGCCACGACTCGATGGGCCTGCGTTCTGCCATGTGCGGGATCTCCTGCCGTACGCCGTGCGCCGTGCGCCGTACTGAGCGTGTACAGCGTGTACGCGGTGCGGTGCCGCGTACACGCCTGTGCCGGTGCACGCGGTGCTGCGTGCGCCCCAGCCTAATCACACGCCCGATCTTGAGGGAATGCCCGGAATCGGGACGTCCACGGGCTGGGACGGGACCGGCTCAGTTGCGGCGGCGGGCGAGCAGCAGAGCGATGCCGGCGGCGACGAAGCAGGCGGTGGCGGTGAGGAGGGCGGCGGTGGAGCCGAGGCCGCTGCGGGCGAGTTCGGCGGCCTCGTCGGCGAGGGAGGGGGCGCCGGAGGAGCGAGGGGAGGAGGACGCGTCGGAGGTGGTCTCGGGTGCGGTCTCGGGTGCGGTCTCGGTCGCGGTACCGGCCTCGGTGGGGGTCTCCGTCGCGGGGGCGGTCGGGCGGGGCTCGGTGGTCTCGACGGCGAACCGGTAGTCGTTCGACTGCCCGATCCAGTCGCCGTCGTCGCCGTGCCGCTGGACGAGCGCCGCGTTGGCGGTGATGTCGCCGGGCGCGGTGTCCGAGGTGAGCGCGAGGCGCACCTTGACGGTGAGGGTCCGGTGCGGGGCGATCGTGAAGCCGGGGAAGGCGCCGGCCTCCCCCTCGGGGCCGTCGGTGAAGGCTCCGACCAGTTCGTCCTCGTCGGTCGTCTCGAAGCGCACGGGATGCGGCCGACCGTCCCCGTTCCCGTTCCCGTTCCCGCCCCCGTTCCCATCCGCGTTCCCGTCCCCGTCCGCGCCCGCGTAGAAGTCGAGGTGCGGCTGGCCGGGCTTCAGGGTGCGCCCGGTGTCGACGAGGACGACGACCGGGTGGATCCCCGCGCAGGTGCGGTCGGTGGTGTTGGTGAGGTCGAGGTACCAGGACCCGTAGCCGCCGCCGGCACGGTAGGAGTCCGGGCCGCCGTGCAGCCGGGTGGTGAGGGGGAACGCGGCGGCGTCGGAACCGGCGCAGGGCGAGCCGCTCTCGGCGTGCGCGGGAACGGCGTACGCGGGCACGCCGAGAACGGCGGCGGCCGCGGCGGAGGTGACGGCGGCGGCGGTCGCGGCACGGCGGAGGACATCGGGCGTGGACACTCGCATGGTCATGTGAGCCTGCCCGACGGAACGGGGCGGAGAGCGGCGACACGACCGTACGACCGTACGATGTGCGGACTTTTCACCCCTGCGGTGCAACGGGAGTCAGCCGGCTCCCTCAGCCGGCCTCCTCAGCCGGCCTCCTCAGCCGACCCCCTCAGCCGTCCCCCCGTCCGAACACCGGCGCGAGCAGCAGCTGGGCCGCGCCGTCGGCGACCACGCGGTCCCCGCCCGGGGCGAGCCGTACCGGTACGGCACCCTCCGGTGCCCCCTCGCGCCGGGCACGGTCGGCAAGCACCGAGGTGACCCCGCGGACGAACGGCCCCGGTGCCGCCGTGACCGTACGGCCGCCCAGCAGGATGAGGTCGATGTCGAGCAGCCCCACGAGGTTGGCGGCGCCCTCGCCGAGCACCCGGGCGGCCTCGCTCACGTCGCCCTTGCCGATGGCCGCGAGGCACAGCGCCTCGACGCAGCCCCGGTTGCCGCACCAGCAGTGCAGTCCGTCCATCTGGATGACCTGGTGTCCGAACTCGCCCGCGCCGGTGCGCAGCCCCCGGTGCACGGTCCCGCCGATCACCAGCCCGGCCCCGAGGCCCGTACCGAGGTGGAGGTAGGCGAAGGAGCCGTGCTCGCCGCCGACGGCGAGTCCGAGGGCGGCGGCGTTGGTGTCCTTGTCGACGACGACCGGCACGCCGAGGCGCTCGGCGAGGGCGTCACGCAGGGGAAAGCCGTCCCACTCGGGGAAGCCGGTGACGCGGTGGAGTACGCCGTGGACGTGGTCGAGCGGCCCGGGCAGCGCGACACCGACCCCCAGCAGGGAACCGCCGACGATGTGCCCCAGCTCCTCGGCCTCCCGCACCACCGCATCCAGGACCGCCTCGGCGCCGCCCCCCAGGTCCAGCGGCAGCCGCCGCTCGGCCACCGCACTGCCGTCGAGATCGGCCAGCACGGCCCGCAGCTCGTCGCGGTCCAGATGGACGCCGACGGCGTGCCCGGCGTCGGGGACCAGTCGCAGCAGGGTGCGCGGCTTGCCCCCGGTCGAGGCACGTTGACCGGCCTCCGCCGCGAAGCCCTCCTCCCGCAGCCGTGCGGTGATCTTGCTGACGGCCTGCGGGGTGAGTCCGGTGCGGTCGGCGAGCTCCAGCCTGCTGATGCCGTCGCGGCCGGCCGTCCGCAGCAGGTCCAGCACCAGCGCGGCGTTGTGGTTGCGCAGGTCCGGCAGGTTCACGCCGTTCGTGCGCCCGCTTCCGTTCGTCCCGTTCACGTCTTCCATTCTCCCCCCTGCTTGCACTTTGGCAACAGCGTTGCGAAAGTGGGCCTCATGACTGGACGCAAGACAGGCGAGACCCCCCTGCGCGTGGGCCTGATCGGCTACGGCCTCGCGGGCTCGGTCTTCCACGCCCCGCTGATCGCCGCCACCGAGGGCCTCGCCCTGGACACGGTGGTCACCTCGAACCCGGAGCGTCAGGACCAGGCCCGCGCCGAGTTCCCGGACGTACGGCTCGCCGCCACCGCCGAGGACCTCCTCACCCGCGCCGACGAGCTGGACCTGGTCGTCGTCGCGTCCCCGAACCGCACGCACGTCCCCCTGGCGACCGCCGCCCTGAAGGCGGGCCTCCCGGTCGTCGTCGACAAGCCGGTCGCCGGCACCGCCGCCGAGGCGCGCGAGCTGGCAGCCCTCGCCGACGAGCGCGGCCTGCTCCTCTCCGTCTTCCAGAACCGCCGCTGGGACAACGACTTCCTGACCCTGCGCGCGCTGCTGGCCGAGGGCGAGCTGGGTGACGTACGACGTTTCGAGTCACGCTTCGAACGGTGGCGGCCGCAGCCGAAGGGCGGCTGGCGGGAGTCCGGCGACCCCGCAGAGATCGGAGGTCTGCTGTACGACCTCGGCAGCCATGTCGTCGACCAGGCACTGGTGTTGTTCGGGCCCGCCGCCTCCGTGTACGCCGAGGTGGACGTCCGCCGCCCGGGCGCGGAGACCGACGACGACACGTTCATCGCGCTCACCCACACGAGCGGGGTCCGCTCCCACCTCCACGTCTCCGCCACCACCCCCCAACTCGGCCCGCGTTTCCGGGTGCTGGGCTCGACGGCAGGCTATGTGAAGTACGGCCTGGACCCGCAGGAGGCGGCCCTGCGCGAGGGCGAGCGCCCCGGGCCCGCCGGCTGGGGCGAGGAACCCGAGGAGCTGTGGGGCCGCATCGGCTCCGGCGAGTCCCCCCTGACGGGCGGCGGACGACCCGTACGGACCCTCCCCGGCGACTACCCCGCCTACTACGCTGCGGTGGCCAAGGCACTGATCGACGGCGGCCCGAACCCGGTGACCGCCGTCGAGGCGGCCGCCGCCCTCGACGTACTGGAGGCGGCCCGCCGTTCGGCACGAGACGGAGTGGTGGTGACGCTGTAATGGGCACCCACGAGCTGACCCCGAAGTTCACCCCGGAGATCACCCCGACCCTGGAGGAGCTCCAGGCCCAGGAACGTCGGCTGGTCTTCCGCCAGTTCACCCACGAGGACGCATGGGCGCTCGGCTCGCTCCTGGTGGACATGGCCCGCGAGCGCGAGGCCCCGGTGGCGATCGACATCCACCGCGCCGGCCAGCAGTTGTTCCACGCGGCCCTGCCCGGCTCCACCCCCGACAACGACGCCTGGATCACCCGCAAACGCCGCGTGGTGGAACGCTTCGGCGCCTCCTCCTACCTGATCGGCACCCGCTACCGCTCCCGTGGAACGACCTTCGAGGAGTCCTCCCGCCTGAACCAGGACGAGTACGCGGCCCACGGCGGCTCCTTCCCGATCAACGTGGAGGGAGTGGGCGTGGTGGGCGCGGTAACGGTCTCCGGCCTGCCCCAACTGGAGGACCACAGGTTCGTGGTGGAGGCCCTGGAACGGTTCCTGGAAAAGTACCTGTAGAAGAGACGCCTTCTTGGGGGCGCGGGGAACTGCGCGAGCAACCACATCGGGCCCGCACACGCCGTACACCCGCGCCCCACACTCCTGGTCGCGGCAGTGCCGACGGGCCCGCCCCCAAGTCACGGATGGAACCGCCACCGGCCTTCAGAAACGACGTCCACCTTGCCGTCCCTGACGCGAACGGCCGTCTCGTCGTCGATGAAGTAGATCGGGAAGTCCGCCCGCGCAGCGATGCGATCGGCCCAGGCGTCGTCCCGCTCGGGGAAATCCGGCGAGTACAGGTGGGGCTTGAGATACCAGTCGAAGAGGCCGAACGGCGGCTCCACGGTCGTCGCGCCGAGCACGTGGAGGTCCGTGGTGTCCCCGATGACGTCGGCGGAGTGTGCGGTGAGATGACGGCTGAAGATCATTGAGCCGGCGCTGACCCCCACATAGACCCGGTTCTCCAGCGCCTCCAGGAAGCCGTCGGCCAGGCGGTTGCCGGTGATGCTGCGCGCGAGGTGGTAGTGGCTGCCGCCCTCGACATAGATGACGTCGGCGTTGAGCAGCCGGTCGAGCACCATCTGCCGGGGCAGGCCGTTCAGCTCCAGGACGTCGAACTCCCGCCAGCCGAGGCCGTGCAGCCGGTTCATGTCCGCGACGACCCACCCGTGGTCCCCGGGCTCGGCGACTGATGCCGTGGGAACGAACACGACGTTCGCCGATCCGAACGGCTTTCCCAGCATGTCTCGCAGCGCATCCCGCAACGTCTCGTTGCGCAGGCCACTCGCCGTCAACAGAAAGTCCATCGGGCGAGCCAAGCACGGCTGACGGGCGCGCGCAACGAACCCAGGATCCACGAGTACCGTCATGGCAGGGCCGCATCAGAAACAGCCCTCAGGCGTCCTTGAACTCCTGCCGCTGCCTCCCCAACCCGGAGATCTCCAGCTCCACCACATCCCCAGCCCGCAAGAACGGCTTCGGCTCAGGCGCCCCCAGCGCAACCCCCGCCGGCGTCCCCGTATTGATCACATCCCCGGGATAAAGCGTCATGAACCGACTCACGTACCGCACGACCTCCCCCACGGGAAAGATCTGCTCGGCCGTGGTCCCGTCCTGCTTCAACTCCCCGTTGACCCACAACCGAAGCGACAACTCCTGCGGATCGCCCACCTCATCGGCGGTCACCAGCCAGGGCCCCAGCGGATTGAACGTCTCGCAGTTCTTCCCCTTGTCCCAGGTCCCGCCCCGCTCGAGCTGGAACTCCCGCTCGGACACGTCGTGCGCCACCGCGTACCCGGCGACATGCGCGAGCCCGTCCTCCGCCGACTCCAGATAGCGGGCCGTACGCCCGATGACGACCGCCAGCTCCACCTCCCAGTCGGTCTTGGCGGACCCGCGCGGCACGAGCACGGTGTCGTACGGCCCGACGACCGTGTCCGCCGCCTTGAAGAAGACGACGGGTTCGGCGGGCGGCTCGGAGCCGGTCTCCCGGGCGTGGTCGTGGTAGTTCAGCCCGATGCACACGATCTTGCCGATGCGACCCAGCGGCGGCCCGATCCGCAGCCCGGTCGCGTCGAGCACGGGCAGCTCACCGGCCTCGGCGGCCGCGCGGATCCGGTCGAGCGCGGTGTCGTCGGCGAGCAGCGCGCCGTCGATGTCGTCCACGACACCCGACAGGTCCCGCAGGGTTTCGTCGGCATCGAGCAGCGCGGGACGCTCCGCGCCCGCCGTACCGACTCGCAGCAGCTTCATGTTCACCATCTCCGGGTGCAGCCATCGGATGACTGGTCGATCCTCCAAGCTGTGGATGCGCTCCGCAATACCCGGTTCACGTACTGGACCTTCACGCGGGTCACCGGTACAGCGCGGCCCGCTCGACCGCGCTCCACGTCGTGCTGGTGATCACGTACAGCGCGGCGGCCAGCGGGACGACGGCCACGGTGACCAGGGTGAAGAAGGACAGGAACGGCACGACCTTGGCGATCGCGGCGACCCCGGGCACGTCCTGGCCGGTGGCGGTGCCGATGCCGGTGCCGGTGCCGGTCTCGGGCAGCGGGACCCGCTTGGCCCGCCGGAAGTTGAACGTCGCGACGGCGGCCACGACCGCGAACAACCCCAGATAGACCAGCCCCGCCGCCCCGAACGGCCCGTCGCCGCCCAGCGCGTCGGCCCACCGGTCGCCGAGCGGCGCGGCGAGGAGCTGATGACCGAGCAGGCGGTTGGCCTCGCCGCCGATCGAGGAGCTGGAGAAGAGGTGGTAGAGGAGGAAGAAGGCGGGCAACTGGCAGAGGCTCGGCAGCAGTCCGGACAGCGGCGACACCTTTTCCTCGGTGTGCAGCTCCAGCACGGCCCGCTGCAGCTTCTCGGGGTTGCGCGCATGCTTCTTCCGCAGCTCGGCGATCCTCGGCTGCAGCGCCGCACGGGCCTTCTGACCGCGGGCCGCCGCCCGGGACAGGGGGTGGACGAGGAGTCGTACGACAGCCGTGAACAGGACGATCGCGGCAGCCGCGGCGGACGCGCCGAACAGCGGCTGGAGCAGGTCGGCGAGGCGCTCGACCAGGGTGGCGAAAACGGACATGGGTACGGACACGGATACGGACATGGATACGGACATGGGTGAGGAGCCCTCCGGGGTCTCGTCGTGCCGGAACTGCGAAAAGGGCGAAAAAGGGCGGCATGACGACCCGCGCCGGGGCACGGGGGAACGAACAGACGTGCCCTACGCGGCGGTCGCCGTGAGGGCGTGACCGGGGGCCCGGGGACGGGGCCGACCGGAGGCGTCCGGGTCGCGCTGCGGCAGGAAGGCCGTACGCCGGGCGCGGTCCCTGATGGCCGTACGCACCCGGGTGGGCGGTACGGATGGGGCGCTGCGGGAGGCGACCAGGGCGCAGACGGTGAGCGCGGAGGAGGCGGCGGCGGTCGCGGCGAGCGCGACGGCGGCCGAGAGACTGCCGGCGTCGAGGAGGAGGACGTCGAGAACGAGGAAGAGGAGCAGCGGCACGGACCGCGCGGTGACGCGCTTACGGATCACGTTCCCCCCTCCCTCTCACCGTCTCTCACCATGATGACGCCCTCTCACCATGAGGACGTCCAGGACCGGCACCAGGGTTCCACCCGCCTTGTATCAAGGGTTTGACACAAGAACCCACCGCCCGGCATCTTGTACTCATCACTTGATACAAGCATTTCCACATTTCCACCGGGGGACGACATGATCGACACCGTCACGCCCGACAGACTCCTGGCCCGCGCCGACCTGTGTGCCCGCTGGGCCGGGCTGGCGCTCGGGGCGGCGGTCGCGCAGGGGCTGGCGACGATGGACAGCGAGGACATGGCCATGCCGTTCGTGGCCGCCGTCACCGCCTTCGGACTGTGCGCGGTGGGCGGGGTGCTGCTCGGCGACTCCCTCACCCCCGCCCCACAGGACAGGGTCCGCACCGCCGCCCTCGCCCCGCGCCGGGTCCGGGACCACGTACCGCCGCGGATGGCCCCGCTGCTCGTCTTCCAGACGGCCTGCCTCGCCGTCCTGCTGGTCGTCGGGGTCGCCGCCGCCGACGCGGACCGCGCGGGTCATGCCGGCAGGGCACTCGCCGTCACCTGCGCAGTCGGCCTGACCCGCCACCTCACCCCCTGGCCGGGCCTCTACTACGCCACCCCGGTCCTCGGCTCCCTCACCCTCGGCACCGCCGCCTGCGCCTGGGCGCTGCGCCGTATCGCCCACCGCCCCGGCGAGAACCAGCAGCGCCACGACCGCAGTTGGGCGATCACCGCCGCCTGGGGCCTGCTGGTCTCCAGCCAGTTGCTGCTCGTCCTGGGCATGATCGGCAGGGTGCTGTTCTACTCACGCTGTGCCGGAATGCTCGGCAACGTCACCGCCCTGGTGATCTACCCGCTGGGCCTGGTGAGCCTGTTCACCCTCGGCTGGTCCGTGTTCACCATCGTCGTCCCCCGGGCTGTCGACGATGAGTGAGGCCGCCGTCCGCGTCGACACCACCAGCCAGGTACCGCCGTACGAGCAGATCCGCGCCCAGCTCGCCGCGCTGATCCTCACCGGCCGGCTGACCGAGGGCGAACGCCTGCCGACCGTACGCCAGCTCGCCGCCGACCTCGGCCTCGCCCCCGGCACGGTCGCCCGCGCCTACCGCGAGCTGGAGGCCGCCGAGCTGATCCGCACCCGCCGCGGCGCCGGCACCCGCGTCGCCGCCCTCCCCACCGAACCGGTCCGCTTCGACCCGGACCAACTCACCACCTTGGCCCGCGACTTCACAGCAGCGGCGCGTGCGTTGGGCGCGGGCACGGAGGCGATCCTCACGGCGGTGCGGGAGGCGCTGGGGAGGGAGGGATGAGCGGCTGCCCCCGAGGTGCGCAACCATCTCCCCCTCCCAGCGACTCTCCCTCCACATGCACGGGATCAAGGAGACAGCGGGACCGACACTCGTCCGGCAGCTCACGCGCTTCGGCCTGCTCCAGGCGCGCTGCTGCGCCTTCGCGGTCGCACTCTTCGGCGGCATGGCCGCCTCCAAGCTCCTCCCGCCCCTCCCCATCGCCCGCTACGACCTGCTCCTCCTCTACGGCGTACTGCTCACCGGCGCCGGCTACCTGCTGAAGTGGGAGACCCGCCGGGAGGTCGCGGTCGTCGCCGCCTGCCATGTGCTGGGGCTGGCCTTCGAGATCGTGAAGGTGCGCGTCGGCTCCTGGAGCTACCCCGAGACCGGCCTGGCCAAGGTCGCCGGGGTGCCGCTGTACGGGGCCTTCATGTACGCCGCCGTGGGCAGTTACGTCTGCCGGGCCCACCGGCTGCTCGCCCTCTCCCTCACCGGCTACCGCCCCCGCGCCACCGCCGCCCTCGCCGTCGGCCTGTACGTCAACTTCCTCAGCCACCACTGGCTGCCGGACCTGCGTCTGCCCCTCGGCGCCCTGCTGCTCGCCGCGACCTGGGGCACCTGGGTCCACTACACGGTCGGCGCCGCCCGGTACCGGATGCCCCTGGCCCTGGGCTTCACCCTCGTCGGCTTCTTCCTGTGGCTGGCGGAGAACCTCGCCACCTACCTGGGCGCCTGGCGCTACCCGTCCCAACTCCACGGCTGGGAACCCGTCTCCGTGTCCAAGTGGGCGTCCTGGGCCCTGCTGATCAGCGTCACGTTCGTGATCTGCGGGGCGTGGGCGCGGGACGGCGGTACGCCTCCGGGGGCCGGGCACGGGCGAGGGCGCGGGCGCGGGCACGGGCACGGGCGCGGGCGCGGTGGAACAGCTTCCGAGGGCGCGACCCTAGCCTCTGGGCACCGCCCCGACCAGCTTCCCCCACACCACCAGCCGGTACCGCGAGGTGAACTCGGGTGTGCAGGTGGTGAGGGTGAGGTAGTGGCCGGGGAGGGTGTAGCCGTAGGCGGGGCTGGTCAGGGAGCGGGGCACGGGCTGGATGACGCCCGAGTCACGGGGTGAGGTCCGCGGCAGGATCTTGTCGACCTTGTACGTGTAGGTCGCGTCCCTGGTCTCGACCTCCACCGTGTCGCCCTTCCTGAGACGGTTGAGGTAGCGGAACGGTTCGCCGTGGGTGTTGCGGTGCCCGGCGACCGCGAAGTTGCCGGCCCGGCCCGGCTGTTGGGTGTGGGTGTAGTGGCCGACGTACCCCTTGTTGAGAACCTTCTGCCTGCTGGTGCCCTCGGCCACGGGGACACGGAGGTCGAGGCGGGGGATACGGAGGACGGCGTAGGCCTGGGAGGCGCGCGGGGTCGTACGAGGGCTCGTACCGGAGGAGGAGTCCGCCGAGGAGCCCCCGGACCGCCCCCCACCAGGACCACCGGAACCGGAACCCGAATCGGAACCGGAAGAGTCACCGCCGACGCCACCCCCGCTGTCGGCGTCGCCGTCACCGCTCGCACCCCCGCCCCACTCCCGCTCCAGCGCCTCCACCTTCCGTTCGGCGCCGTCCCTCGCCTCACGGTTGGTCCACCACAGCTGATGCGCGACGAGAAGAAGCACCAACACCCCTGCGGTGACGAGGAGTTCGGCGCCGGTCCAGAGCACCCGCCGGTACCGGGCACGCCGCCGCAGCGAGCTGTGCTGCACGAGGGGAATCCGCACGCGTCGCGCCATCGGGGCACCATAAGGCCGGCAGGACGAGGTCTCCAGACCCGCACATACACGACCTGCGCGTTCGCCCCCTCGAACCGCCCGGAGAACTCGACCGGAACTCGCCCGGAACTCGCCCCGAGTCGATTCCTCCCCCTTCCTCCACAGGTTGGAAAAAGGGCTGTCAGAACTCTCGACAACCCCACACGCCACACCCGATGCTTCGTTTCGGCCGCACGGGACCGGCCACGACTCGGAGCGGAGTAGTCATGATCCGACGCAGGACACTGCTGGCCGCCACCGGCGGCGCGCTCTTCGGTGGCGCACTGGCGACGGGCACCGCCCACGCCGACGCCACCATCTCCGTCAACCCGTCCACGTCCTACGGCACCTGGGAAGGCTGGGGCACCTCGCTCGCCTGGTGGGCGAACGTCTTCGGCGCCCGGGACGACTTCGCCGACGCCTTCTTCACCACCAAGTCGGTGACCTACAACGGCACGAGCCTGCCCGGCCTGGGCCTGAACATCGCCCGCTACAACCTGGGCGCGTGCAGCTGGAACACGGTGAACGGCGAGTCGATGGTGGCCTCCGCCAACATCCCCGCCTTCAAGCAGATCGAGGGCTACTGGCAGGACTGGAACAACGAGGACCCCACGTCCTCGGCCTGGGACTGGACGGCGGACGCCACCCAGCGCGCGATGCTGCAGAAGGCCGTCGCCCGGGGCGCGACGACGGAACTCTTCGCCAACTCCCCCATGTGGTGGATGTGCCTGAACCACAACCCCTCCGGCGCGTCCGGCGGCGGCAACAACCTCCAGTCCTGGAACTACCGCCAGCACGCCTCGCACCTCGCCGCGGTCGCCCTCTACGCCAAGAACAACTGGGGCGTGAACTTCGCGACGGTGGACCCCTTCAACGAGCCCTCCTCGTCCTGGTGGACGGCGACGGGCACCCAGGAGGGCTGCCACATGGACGCGACGGTCCAGTCGGCCGTACTTCCGTACATGCGCAGCGAGTTGGACAAGCGCGGCCTGACCTCGACGAAGATCTCCGCGAGCGACGAGACGAGCTACGACCTCGCGCGCACCACCTGGAACTCCTTCTCCTCCACCACGAAGGGCTATGTCAACCGGGTCAACGTCCACGGCTACCAGGGCTCGGGCGGCCGACGGGACCTCCTCTACACGGACGTCGTCACGACGGCCGGCAAGGCCCTGTGGAACTCCGAGACCGGCGACAGCGACGGCACCGGCTACACCATGGCCTTCAACCTCCTCTACGACTTCCGCTGGCTGCACCCGACGGCCTGGGTCTACTGGCAGGTCATGGACCCGACGGCGGGCTGGGGGGTGATCAAGTACGACGCGAGCACGCTGCAGGCCGGCGCCGTCGAGACGAAGTACTACGTGATGGCCCAGTTCAGCCGTCACATCCGCCCCGGCATGAAGATCCTCGACACGGGCGTGAGCTACGCGGTGGCGGGCTACGACGCGACGGCGAAGCGCCTGGTGATCGTCGCCCTGAACACCTCGTCCTCCGCCCAGACCCTCACCTTCAACCTCTCCAACTTCACGACGGTGACCGGCGGCACGGGCGGCCTGGTCCCCCGCTGGAGCACCCTGACGACGGGCGGCGGCGACCTCTACACGGCCCGCTCGGACACCTACCTCAGCGGCAAGACGGTCGCCCTGTCCTTCCCGGCGAAGTCGGTCCAGACCCTCCAGGTGGACAACGTCACGATCTAGCAGTGCCGAGCGGCCCGGGCCCTCACCGCCGTACCCCGGCGAGGGCCCGGGCCGTCTCCACGCCTGCCCGCACCCAGCAACTCAGCAACTCAGCACTTAGCCGACCGAGCCGACCAAGGTCTCGAAGCCTGCGCTGTCGCAGTAGGACACTGCACGACGCTCAGCTCCGATGTCGCCGCCGACCGCGTTGACAGTGTCATCGAGAATGTGGCCGCCACCCTCTTCAAGGCCTTCCCGGTCAAGCCTCGTCGAGGCGGCGATGACCGCCTGCCCCGCTGATTCGACGTTGTCAAGCCCGGGCGTGCGGGCGCGCTTGGCGTCCTGCCAGGATCCCAGGTTGGTGCAGAATTCCCGTTGCCACTCCTTGGCCAACGCCGGCTCCTCCGACGAACAACCGCTCACCAGGACGGCGACCACGACAACAGCCGCTACTCCCGTCACGGCCCGCGCGACTGCTCGTATACCCCCACCGCTGCGCTGCATGGACATGCCCTCCCCGAAGCTGTCGCACAGAGTATGGATCACGCATACGTCACCTTGCGCGGACACACACCACCAGCGCCTCGACAAGCCCCTGGGCCCGGCCCCCGCCCGGGTCCTGGCCTGCAGATACCTCACCTTTGTCACCAGCGGGCAGTACGGTGTCGTGCATGCGCCCCGACACGCCCGCCGAAAACGTCGACCACACCGCCGAAGCGGCCCGCCTGGAGCGGACCGCAGGCCTGTATCCCGAGGACGCCGAGCCGCTGCTGCTGCAGGCCGCGGCCCACCTGGAACTCTCCGGCGACCGCCCCGCCGCAAGCACCCTCTACGACCGCCTGCTCTCCTCCCCGGACAGCCTGGACACCCCCCACCTGGTCCGGGCCCTCAAGGCCTCGAACCTCTGGGAGTACGGCCACGAGGCCGAGGCCCGAGCGATCATCGACGGCATCCGCGCGGCCGCCCCGCGCGACCCGGCCCCCTGGGTGATCGTCGCGGAGTCCCTGGAATCCCACGACGAGCTGGAGGCGGCGGAGGCGGCGTTCACGGAGGGCACCCGCCTGCTCCTGACGGACGTACCGGAGCCCCCGTACTCGACGCACTCGCTGCTGTTCGGCCGCCACCGAGTCCGCCGCATGCTCGGCGCGGCCCACGACGAGTGGGACCTGCTGGCCGACACCCTCCACTCCTCCCCGGTCTCCCTGGACGAACTCCACGACCCGAAGCGCGTCTGGTCCCTGGGCTCGGACAACCCGGCGGAACTCGAAGCGGAAATCTCCCGCCTCCGAGCCGAACTGGGCACCTACCGCGAGGCCCTGTCCCGCCCCTTCCCGGTGGCGGTCCTCCACTGGCCGGCCCCAGAACTGACGGAACTGGTCACCGCGTACCCGACCCTGTCCGCGGACTACCCCTCCCACGAGGAACACCTCGCGACCATAGAATCCTCCCTCCGCGAACTCTCCACCTCCGGCACCCCCAACCTCGGCATCGTGACGGGCACGGTTCCGTCCTACGAGGCCTTCGCCGCGTCCGAGGGCACCACACCGGGCGACGGCGACCTGCTCCCCCAGTACGCGACAACCCTGGCAGCCCGCGGCCGAGCCGTCGCCTGGCCCCCACAGCGGGGAGCTTCCTGCTGGTGCGGGTCGGGGGGCACGTACGAGGGGTGCCACGGCCTCGGGGCCTGACCGCCCCCGATCTGTACGACATCCACGCACGGCGGAGCGCCCGGGCTACGCTTGACGGCGTGGCCCGAGGTCGGACAAGTCTGCGCCCGTTGTACGGGCTGAAACGGTGGATCTACCGGGGCGACCGGCCCGACGCGCTCGCCCGTCTGCTCAACGCCTTCTGGCGGTGGCGCTACGGCACGGCGCGCGCGCCGCAGGACCGCGGAGTCACTCTCGTCGTCCGCGGCAGGGCCAGCGGCAGGATGATCGCTTTCCCCGTGGTCCCCGTGGCCCATGAGGGCAAGTGGTACGTGGTGTCGATGTTGGGCACTCACGCCAACTGGGTACGCAACGTGCACGCCTCGGGCGGCAAGGCCGTCATCCGGCACGGACGGGACCACGACGTCACCCTCCGGGAGGTCCCGGCCTCGTCCCGCGCCCAGATCCTGCGCGCCTACCTCAACGCGGCTCCCGGCGCCCGGCCACACGCACCCGTCGACCGGACCGCGCCACTGGAAGACTTCGAGCGGATCGCACCCGATTACCCGGTCTTCCATGTCATCGGCCTGCCCGGGCCGGAAACGGTGTAAGGACGCCCGTTCCCGACCCCTCGAACCGACGAGGCGTGTTGAATGACGTGGCTGAAGGTCCGTCACTCAACTGGTCATGGGGGCTCTTGATGTTGCCGGAAATCTTGGTCGGGCTCGCCGCTTCGGGAGGAACGGCGGTGGTGACGGCGGCCGGAACCGACGCCTGGACCGAGACCCGAACCATCGTGGCCCGCCTCCTCGGGCGAGACGGCCAACGGGAGGAATCGGTCCTGCAGCGCCTTGACCAGACCGCCGCCGAACTCGCACAGGTCTCTGCCGGAGACACCCGGACGGCGAGGGAACAGGTTCGCGACGCGCAGTCCCGGTCCTGGCAGACGCGTTTCGCGGACCTGCTCCAGGATCTGCCGGAAGCGGCGAGGGACGAGGCCGTCGAGGAGCTGCGGGGCCTGGTCGAGCATGTCCGACAGCACGGCTCCGGCTCAGGTGCCTCGGCCGGCTCCGGTGGTCTCGCTGTCGTCGGCGACGTGACCATCGAGGCCCACCACGGCTCGGTGGCAGCCGGTGTGGTGAACGGAGGCGTGCGCACGGACCCTCCGAAGCCGGGGGCGACCCAGGACTGACCGCCCCCGGCCCGTCAGGTCCACAGCGCCGTGACCGCGCCGCGCCCCAAGGAGGACTGCCGCACCGGTCGGGCTCGGGCAACGGGCCCGGCGACAGCCCGGCCCCCGCCCCGGCCCCGGACGTCACCGCTCGCACTTCCATCACCGCCTCCCACGGCGGGGTGGCGATCGGCCACGCCGACCACGTCGCCTACGTCCGGGAGCGACGCGCACGCCGTATACGCATGGTGATCATCCCCGTCATCGTGGCAGGCGGGGCGATCACGACCATCACTCTCCTGCCGAACTCGTCCCCTCCGTCGACCCCGAAGGGGAGCTCCCCGGCACCGACGCTGTCCGCGTCGCAGTCACGGTCGCCCTCGTCGTCGCCTTCCGGCTCACGGTCCGCCACCGGTTCCCCGTCGGCCCCTGCCGCGGCCCGCGCGTCCGACTCCGCGGACTCCGTGGCTCAGCCGGCACAACCCGGCGCGGGAACCACCCCTGAAGCCGGGACACCCCCGTCCCCGGAGTCCAAGTCCGACGCACTCTCCCCTGGCTCCACAGCGAGCCTCCGCAACGTATCCACCAACCAGTGCGTGTCCGGCGACGCCTCCATCTATCCCAGCTTCGGAACCTGCAGCTCCAGCGACGCCTACGCCTGGACCTTGCGCTCCTCCGGCGGCAACACCTTCGAACTGGTCAACCACGCGAGCGGAAAATGCCTCTCGGCTCCCTTCAACAACGACTACACGACCCAACTGGAAACCTGCGGCGCAGCCGGAGGAACCGGCTACATCCAATGGCACGTGGCCAACTCCACCGCAGCAGGCCAAACCCTGAAGAACACCGACACCGGCCGCTGCCTGGAGATCGCCTCACCGTCGTACGGCGGCGCCAAGCAGGTCATGGTGACGACCTGCGACAGCGGTGAGGCGCAGCAACTGTGGAGGGACGGCGGGAACGCCTCGGGCGGCTGACGGCTCAACACATGTCCGTACGGCCCGCCAGACAGCATTCTGGATTCTGGCGGGCTTTCCGCGGCATCGGTGAATACCAGCGCAGCACGATTCACTCGCGATAGACCGGTGGCGCATTGGTGTACGTGTGCCCGGTCGGGGCGGTCCAGGTGCTGACGCCCGTATGAGGATCCCGGACCACCCGCCAGCCAGGATGGTGAGTCTTGAGCCGATGATGGCGGCGGCACAACGGCTGCAGATTGTCCGGTGTGGTCTGCCCACCCCGCTCGGGGTGCCGATGGTCGAACGGCTGCACATGGTCGAGATCACAGCGGTGCGCGGGCATCCGACAACTGGGGAAGGCGCAGTACTGGTCCCGAGCGATCACATGCCGTTCGGTCTCGGCGGTCGGCCGATACGTGGTCGGGTCGGTCTTGACGAGCAGCCCGCTCTCGGGCTCGGTGAGCAACCGCCGCCAGACGGTACCCGGCGCGAACGCCAACTCCCGCGCCTGCCCGGCGGTGATCGGCCCATAGCCCTTCAGCTCGGCAGGCCCCTCGTCCGCCCCCAGAAGGATGTCGAGGGGAACGGTCACCTGCACCACAGCACCAGCCCGCCCAGCAGCATCACCACCCTCACCAACCACAAGACCGAAAAGAGCATCCGCACGCTTCTGCTCCAAACTGCGACCGTCGTCCTCATACCCCATGGCGCGGCTGTCCACAGCCTGCTGCATGAGGGCTGTCTGCTGAGCCGGAAGCACCGCACCGAACAGAGCCATGCCGTCATCCTGCGGATAGTGGAGAAGCATCCGCTCCTTCACCCTCCGCCTATGGCGCAGCTCGGCCCCTTCCGGATCGGCGCGGTGAATCTCCCGGCGCAGCGCAGCCCTGGTCTGCCCGGCAGCCTGCTCAGGCATCCTGTCCGCGAGGGCCGCCTCAACCTGCCCGGCCACCTCGTCGTCCACCACTTCCAACTGCTCGGCGACCGCCATCGCCTGCACATAGGAGATCCGCCCTTCCGCGAGCAGACCGGTGGTCACCCCATGCCGAGCACTCAACAAGCTCGCAATCCTGAGACGCTGCGCAGCGGTCTGATTGGCCAGCCGCAACGCACACGCCACCTCCTCCACCGCGCAGTCCCACGAGGCCGCGAAGACATCGTCCAGACTCCCGCCCGCCTCCACAATGACGGCCTCGGGCGTCTCGGTATGCGCATCGATCGCAGCCAGCACCTCGACCTGCTTGGCCTGCAGCCACGCCACATGCCGCTCGATCACCACCAGAGCATCGATCCGCCCACGAGCACTCAGCCGAGCCGGATCAAGACCATCGAGCTCAGCCGCAGTACCCCCACTCGGCCGAATCTCCCGCAGGCCGGCCACCGACTCATCGGACAGTACGGAACTCCGAGCACCCACGTCCGCAACACCGGGCAAGCTCGCCCGGCCAGGCACATCGAACCGCTCCCCCACAGACACAGCACTCACCCCCAGACCACCGGCACGCCACGAAACGCTCCGCTCCCACGAACGGACCCACACCACCATTGTCAGTCACGCAGAGTAATAACGCCAGGTCAGACCGATCACCCGGAAGGGTGAACGTTGACCCAACACTGGCGGCGCACCCCACCCGGACCCCCTCTCTCGGCACCACTCGACGGGAAAGCCGCCACTCCCACCCGGCGTGCAGGCGAGACGCAACCGCGCCCCACGCCCACGCCCACAACGAAGCCCACCCAAGGGACCACCCACCCGAGCCCCCGGCTCTCCCCCGGCCGCTCGCTCGCTTCTCCCCCGTGCTGGAGCGGGTCGGGTCAATGGTGGCCCGCAGGGCCATCGGCGCAGCCGACGCGGAACGCAGCGCAGCGGAGTGAAGCGCCCTTGACGCGACCCGCGGAAGCACGACACTGCCAAGAAGCGAGTGGCCTACGGCGCCGGACAAACACCATCCGTGCAGCCCGACTCCCTAACCGCACGAGCCGCGCGCAAGCCTGACCGCTTCGGCATCCCTGTGCCCACGGCCCAAGCCAGTACTACGCTCAGCACTGTGTCCGAAGATCCCGAATGGAAAGCACCAGAAGGTTCCTGGGCTTCCTCCGCTGCCCGTCGCCGCAACATGCAGGCGATCCGCAGCCGTGATACCAAGCCCGAGAAACTGATCCGTCGGCTGGTGCACGCCAAGGGGCTTCGATACCGCGTCGCCGCTCGCCCGTTGCCGGACCTCCGCAGGACCGCAGACATGGTGTTCGGTCCGACGAAGGTAGCGGTCTTCATCGACGGCTGCTACTGGCATGGGTGCCCTGAACACTACGTTCCGCCGAAGACGAATCCCGGTTATTGGTCCGACAAGGTTCTGCGCAACATGCAGCGTGACCGCGACACGGATCAGCGGCTCAAGGAGGCGGGGTGGCTCGTACTCCGCTTCTGGGAGCACGAACCGGCTGAAGAGTGTTCGCTTACGGTGTGCAAGGCAGTGGCCGAGCGAAGAGCACGTCAAGGCAAGCATCGCGATGAAGCCGTGACGTAACTGTCCAGGCCACAGGCCCTCCGCCGTCCCCTACGCTGTCAGCAGCGAGCGCAGTGGCGTCAGCGACTTCTGTGGGGGAAGCCGTCTGGCTGTGCTCGCACGAGGCACAGCGGGTGCGGACTCTCCGGCCGTGACCGCGCGGGACACTGGGGGCAAGGTGGCGGTCGAGCGCACAAACCGCGACGTCCGGACACTCATCACGCAGATCGCTGCTGGGGAGATCATGCTTCCCGAGATTCAGCGCGGATACGTGTGGAAGGCATCGCAGGTCGCGAGGCTCATCGAATCGCTGTATCGCGGATACCCAGCGGGATCACTTCTCTTCTGGAAGACCGGCCAGCTTGCGGAGACCCGGGGAGCCGCAATCGGCGTGTCCCAAGCCCTGCCGAGCGTCATGCCCCTCTACCTGCTCGACGGCCAGCAGAGGCTCACCTCGCTCTTCCGCGTCCTCACAGACCACGCAGAAGCCCAGGTTGTCTTCAACATCGAGACAGAGGCCTTCCAGAACCAGAGCGCTGCCACCCGGCGCAACAAGAAGTGGATCAAGGTTTACGACGTCGTCGGCCCAGATTCCGATGTGTTCGCGATCCACGGCGAACTCAAGGGGGTCGGCCTCGCTATCCCCGACTCTGAAATCGGGCGGCGCCTGAGCGCACTTCAGAAGATCACCCAGCGGGACTTCCACATGGAGGTACTGCACGACTTCGAGTACGAAGAAGTCGCCGACATCTTCGTCCGTGTGAACAGTGGCGGGCGCGCGCTCAAAACCACGGATCTAGCTCTTGCGACACTCTCCGCGCGTACGCCCGGCTTCCTGGGGCAACTGGAAGCGGAGTCAGCCCGATGGGCTACCCGCGGCTACGGAGCCCTCGACGTCAATTTTCTGATCAAGGCGCTTACCCTGAGTCTGTCGACAACAGGCAAGCGTCTAGCGTCCGTGGCCAAGCTAACTGCCGCCAGCAAGGAAACGGTTGAAGCGGGATGGGAGAATGTCCAACGGGGGCTGTCCCGTGTCGTCCCGCTCCTTGAGGAGCGCTTGCTGATCCCGACCACAGCCCTGGTGCCGTCACTCGCCGCACTCCACCCGCTGATCCTCTTCTACGGTCGGCATGCAGAATCAGCGAAGATCGCCAACGATGTGGAAAACGGACTTCTGTACTGGTTCCTGGCCGCAACAGCCCGCAACCGTTATGGCGGCGCTTCAGACACGGCGCTGACGCAGGACATCAGAGTGCTTGAGGGCGAGAACCCTGTAGCAGCGTTGCTCTCCAACCTCGGAATCCGTCAAGGCGGTATTTCCGTAACTGCTGACGACCTGGCCGGGCGCAACCATCAAAGCCCCTACCTGATGTTCTGCTACCTGGCTGCGGCACACGCCGGCGCGACTGACTGGTGGGACGGCGGCGCCATCTCGGGAAGTGTCGACCGGTCCGGCAAGCCGCAGTACAGCCTTGTGCATCCAGCCGCGAAACTGCGCAATCACAGCAACCACTACTCATCCACTGAGATCAACGAACTCGCGAACATCGTATTCGTCTCCGAACAGACCGCGAAGAACATTATCGGCAGCCGTTCCCCGGCTGCATACATGCCAAGCGTTGGCGCCAGTGACCGTGCCGCACACGCCATCCCTAACGACCCTGCCGCACTTGAGCCAGACAGCTACCGGGTCTTCCTGTCTGCCCGTAGAGCCTTGCTCGCCGACCGGATCGCGGCCCTCCTGGATCGCTTCCGCCCAGCTTTCCTGTCCACCGACATCGCAACAGCCGAGGCCCTTACGCCCCGGTCGCTGGTGTTTGGGGGATACGCCGGAGCCGGCCGGAGCGTGCTGGTGGCTGAGGCTGAGTCAGGCGGCCAGAGCTGGATCGGATGGGTCGACCCGGCGGACTTCGAAGCGGCACTCGACGCCGCCGCGACCGGCCTCGCCAGCGACGTTCCAGTCGGGGAGGAAAACGCACCACTGCGCATCGACGACGAAAGCAGCGTTACCTTCGGCCTTGGGCCGTTCACCATCCGGGGTTCGCTGGACCAGTGGCGTACCGCGGTCAAGGACGCGTTCGAGGACGTGCAGCCCCTAACGGAGTGCCCGGAACCAACTGACGAGCAATGGCCAGTGGAGCCAGAAGAGTTCCTGCTCTCGGAGACCGGATTGAGGAAGCCGACCTAGGCCGCAGGCACCCCTCTGAGTACCTGGGGCGCCGATTCGACCAGTATCGACGTAATGCTCGGGATGCCTGGCACAGGTACCTCAGGGGGTATGTCCAGTCGGCACGACTGCCATCGCCCTCGTGCAGTGCGGTCCGAGGGCACGTGATCGGCGATCCAGTCCTTTGGGACTGCGGCTACTGCTCTTATCTTGAGTTCTGGAGTGAGCCGGACAGTTACTAGTTCCCAGGCCGGGTCACGCAGCATCGTCTCGTACTCATTGCGCGAGATATACACCGTGAGCCGGCCGACGCGCACCGTTGTCTTCACTTCGAGGTGGGCGGAGTGATGGTAGCCGTTCACGAAAATGTCATAGCCGTAACCGTCGGACCAGGCTGCTACATGCTCCACCCGGCCTTCTGCTGCTGTGGACAAGAGATCGAGAAGCGCGAGTTCGCCAGCTGAGCCGATCCGGGAGCGTTCCTCTGTGTCCACCTTTCCCCACGCCATACTGACCTGCGCGTACGCCTCCTCCGGACCGAGGCCGAGGGACTCCGCCGCACGCAGCGCGTCTTCGGGAAGTTCGTCCGGCCTGCGGATGAGCAGGTCAGCGTCCTGGAACCAAGGCACTCCGCTCTGGGCCATCGCGGCTTCGAAGACCCTGCAGTTGACGGGCATTCCTCCACCTGCCTCACGCAGAAGGCCCGTCTCCTGGATCCAGGCGTACGCCGCGTCGTATTGGGTGGGGGTCAGGTCGCTGAAATCGCTATGTGTAGTAAACAGGGCACGCACTCGCGCCACTCCGCTAGCCGGAAGCCTCTCCAGCCAGCGGACAGCCGCACGTAGAACCGGCTCAGGCGGCGTGGGCACGAAGATGACCCATCAGAGCTTGAAGGTCTCGGTGATCCAGGCCGCCACCGATCGCCGACTCTTCCTCAAGGTCGCCCAGTTGCTGAACGGCCGGATCGTCGAGGATGCTCCCCATGAACTTCAGCTTGTCGCTGAGACGCTGCTCAACGACTTCATCGATCGTGCCCTCCGAAGCGAGCACCGTAATCCGCGTCTCTGTCTCAGGAGCAAGACCTAGACGGTGAATACGGTCAAGGCTCTGCAGAAAGCGGCCTGCCGCGAAGTCCCGGTCCACATACACGGCGTCGTGGCAGTGGTGGTGAAGGCTGATGCCTTCGCCGAGAGTGCTGGGGTTGGACAAGAGGACCATGCAGTCGGGATCGCGCCGGAACCGCTTAATCGATGCCTCACGGTCGGTGTCGGCCATCCCGCCGTAGACGAGGGCGGGCGAAAACTCACTGAGCATGCGTTCCAGCGTGTTGAGGCTCCTTACGAAGGTCGACCAGACGAGCGTTTTGCGCCCTTGAGATGCGTTCCGGTTGATGATCGCAAGCACTTCACGGTACTTCGGTGACATCTCGTAGCTCGGAAGGTCTCGCATCAGCTCGAAGAGTGGTGTGCCTTCCGGCGCGGAAAGCGGAGGCACCCGATAGGACAGTGGTTCATAGCGCGTGGTGCCCACGGCAAGCAGCGCTGGGCTGGTCGCCGCCATCAGCATGTAAACGATGACCTTGCCAAGAGCAAGGAAGTCGCCCTCTGAACCAGCAGCACGCGCAGAGAACCGTCCGACGAGTGCCTCGTACACCTCCCGGTGCAGATCTGGCAGAGGGACGGGCGTCACTTTGGTGGACACAGGCGGCAGACCGAGCTCACCCTTGGTGGTGCGCGTGAACAGAGGGCGCAGTACCTGGCTCGCCTTGGCGAGATCCCCGCCGGCCACTGCCTGGATCACCTTCTGGCGTCCGTGGCCAGGCCACACGAAACCAAAGAGGTTCTCCAGATCCTTCACTCCGTTCGGAGCCGGTGTCCCCGTGAGAATCAGCCGGTGCCTGCTACGCGGCCCAAGGGCAAGGCAGGCGGCGCCATCCGTACCATCGGCTCCGCGCTTCATCCGGTGAGCCTCATCGAGCAAGAGCATCGAAGGCCTCGCGGCCAGCCACTGGCCGAGATCGTTCACGACCCCGTCCTGACGCAGACGCTCATAGTTGACGATGAGCGCATCTGCCCCCGGATCGGCCTCCTTGGAGAACACGTCCATGCTCAAAGGCTCGCTCAAACACTCCTGGTTCTCGTATTTCCAGGACTCGTAGCAGGACTTCGGTCCCACGATCAGCAACCGTTCAATGCCCTTGTTGTGCCGCAGCGAGTGGAACACAGCGAGGCCTACACGGGTCTTTCCAGCTCCAGGGACAGAGAAATTGGCCCCGTGCCGCAGGGAGAGCAGCTTGGCAATGTCCCGGCGCTGGAAAACGGTGAGATCCGCTACCCAGCCCGGGCCAAGCAGGCTCCCCACCTCGTCGGGGTCTACTTCTCCATCCGGTCCAGCCGTAGCGTCGAGGCGCTTGGCGACAGTCTGTGCGTCAACCGCTGAGTCCGTAGCCAACGCGGCTAGCTGAGGATCCCACGCGACGCTGGTGGGTTCCGGCCATGTGGCGAGCGCGACCAGGTTTGTCAGGAGGTCATCGATCTCGACCTCCATGGTCCCTGGCGAGCGCTGCACACTGCTCTGGAACCGGAGGGCCAGGCGGCGAAGGTCGCTCTCGTACCCGGTTCCGGCCCGAAGCCGCGCTCGGGTCGCTCCCTCGCCGAACCCGATCTCCAGGCTGGGCGCGGCGGACTGCCCCGCCATCACTTCTCCCGTGTGGAGTCGAGCAGCCAGGCAACCCCGTCGCCGGGCGAGCTGAACGTGCGTCCCGCCTGCTTGGCAAGCCGGGCGAGGCTGGCCTTCAGGGTGAGCAGAGCGTCGTCAAAAGCGTCCTCGTCCAGCGCCCGCTTGGCCTTAGCGTCAGCGAACTCGGCAGCACACTGATTGACGTAGTCAGCGGCGTCAGTGAGGCGCTCCGGGACGGCAATCTGGCGCTTCTGGAGCTCAGCGTTCGCGCCAGCCAGTTTCACGGCAGCGTCGAAGGTTCTGCGCGCCGACTTAATGAGCGCGTCAGCCTGAGTCACGGTCGCGCCGTCCAACTTGTCGCCAGCCTGCGCCGTGGCCTTTGCCTTCAGCAAGGCGTCCGTGAGGGCGCGCGTGGTCTTGACGGCGGCGGTCGCGTCCGGGATCGACACACCCGCAAGGCCGGGAATTGCCACAGCCGCGGACTCCTGGGCAACAGGCCGCAGTTCACTGGGCAGCCGCTCTTCGAGGTAACGGCTGTGGAAGTCAGACTCCGCGAGACGCACCGTCGTCTTCGCGTAGTTCAGCACCACCATGGCCAGACGTGACTCCTTCAGCTGTTCAGCGGCATCCGGGTCGGTCTTGGCGAGCTTGGTGTAATCGCGGTGAAGCTCGCGAAGTTTCTCCTGGTGGTCCTCGAAGTCGACCAGCCGCAGGACAGCGCCGTTCGCGGTGCGGCTGCGGTCAATCGCGTCCCTGATCAACTGGTAGACCCAGCGGTCCTGCTGAAGCGTGGTCTTCTTGATGTTGAAGTCACGCGCCACGTCCTCCTCGCGGCGGCCATCCGCGAGCTCGTCCTCGATGGCGATGAGGCGGTTGATGTATGAGTACTCTCGGCGCTTGTCACGCCGCAGTTGCAGAGCAAGCTCAACACTGTTGATGTCGCGGCGGGACGTATCCGCCGGGAGGACACCCACCCGGATGTCTCTGATGCCCAGGTCCTTCAGCGCGGCACAGCGGGTGTTGCCATCGACGAGGATGCCGTCCGGGCTGATGATGCCGGGCTCCCTCTGGCCCACGTCGTCCAGCTCGTCCTGCAGCGCCACGTAGTCTGGGTCAGTCTGGCTCGGGTTCGACGGCCGACAACGGAGCAGGTCATGCAGATACGTTTGTGCGGCCTCACTCCACGGCTCGTCCTCCAAGACCCGGTTGCGCTCAGGCTCCAGACTGCGCTGCGCGCGGATACGGTGGGTGTCCGGATTGAAGTAGAGCATGTCGACCGGCATGGAGATCACATGCAGGTGCTTCTGCTCACCACGCCACTCCACGGTGATCTTCGCGCCGTCCTCGGCCATGGCCTGCTTCAGCCGCTCGTCCACCAGCGAGCGAATCTTCTCACCCTCGGGCGGGACGCCGAACTTCACAGCCATAACCAGAGCCTCCAAGGAGCCAGACGTAGCGTGCAGCAGCATCATTGCAGGCCCCGCTGACAGCAGGTGAGCTGATAATCCACAATCGACGTCCCGGACACTTGGAGAACGGAGCGAGAAGTGCCGCTGCCCGCGTGGAACGACCCTGAACTCAAGGCCGGAACCATGGTCCGCGGTGCGCTGTGGCTCGTCCAAGTCATCGGCGAGGGGAACACCTTCAACAAGGAGCAGATCCGTGAAGCCTTCCCCGGGATCTCGCAGGCGGACAGGCGTATCCGTGGCCTGCGCGAGTATGGCTGGGTCCTGCTCACCAACACTGAGGACGCCCGCCTGACCTCAGAGGACCAGCGTTTCGAGAGAGCCGGAGTTCCAGTCTGGAACCCTGCGGCCCGACGGGCCGCGTCGCCGCAGAAGACCGTCTCGAACAAGGAAAAGCAGGCCATCCTGGCCCGAGATCACTACATGTGCACCATCTGCGGCATCTCTGGAGGAGAGTCGTACCACGACGACTCCAATCAAACCGCTGTGCTCTCTGTCACCCAGCGCAAGACGGTTCTGCTTGACGGCAGCGAGGAAACCCTGCTCGCCACTGAGTGCAAGCGCTGCCGCTCCGGCTCCGGCGGAAGCACTGCCCGCGCCGATGAGGCCATGGCTGAAATCAGGAGCCTCGACCCGGGGGACCGGCGCCGCCTCATCCGTTGGATGGAGCGGGGCCGCCGCGGCACAACGCCTCTGGAGCGGGCCTGGAACACCTACCGGCGACTGCCTGCCGACGCCCGGGATGAACTCAGGTCAGCGCTTCAGGACTGAGGCACGGCTGCCTCCTGGCAACTCCGGGAGCGCCAGCGTATGGGGTTGTCACTGGCGCACCGTAGACTTCAAATCTTCTCGCGTCTTTCATCACGCCCGCTGTCCCATCTCCGTTCATCTGCGGCTAGGGTGCTGCCGGGTCACGTGAAGCGGGACACCTGTTACGTCTGCGGCGCCGAGAGCTACCAGCGCTACCCCTGCGTCGGCTCAGTCGGCGCGCTTGGAAGGAGATCACGATGTCGGCGGCGGAGCACGAGCAGAGACTCGAAGTCATCGAGATCTGCGCCGGCGCCGGCGGTCAGTCCTTCGGGCTGCATAAGGCCGGATTCACACATCTCCTCGCTGTGGAACTGGACAAGCACGCGGCTCACACCTTGGATCAGAACCTCCGCAGGGTCCTGAAAAAGGATGGCGTGGACGTACCTGACGAGCTCGTGCGGGTGGGCGATGTCGCGGATCCTAAGGTATGGGATCCGGAAGCGTACAAGGACAGGGAAATCGCCCTCCTGGCGGGAGGCGTTCCGTGCCCCCCCTTCAGCATCGCAGGCAAGCAACTGGGTTCCAGCGACGAGCGAGACCTCTTTGCCTGGGCTATCGAACTGTGCGGCCGCATAAGGCCCAAGGCGCTACTGCTTGAAAATGTGCGCGGGCTCAGCGCGAACCGGTTCTCTGGCTATCGGCAAGCAGTCCTAGATAAACTCCATGAGCTTGGCTATATCGCCGACTGGCAATTGCTTCACGCTTCCCACTTCGGCGTTCCTCAGCTTCGACCGCGGTTTGTTCTTGTCGCACTCCTGCCTGAATACTTCGAGTATTTTCAGTGGCCCGAAGGAAATCCCGACGACGCCCCTACCGTCGGGGAGGCGCTCGCTGACCTCATGGGTGCGAACGGCTGGGGTGACGAAAACGTCGAAGCCTGGGTCAAGAAGGCCAACAAGATCGCTCCCACGATCGTAGGCGGCTCAAAGAAGCACGGTGGAGCCGACCTCGGCCCCACCCGGGCGAAGAGGGCCTGGGCCGAGCTGGGAGTTGACGCCATGGGCGTCAACTACGAGGCACCTGACAAGAACTTCGAGCCCGTCAATGGCGCTACGGGTCCGAAGCTGACGACCCAGATGGTTGCCAGGATTCAGGGTTGGCGCGGGGAGTTCGCTCATTGGGACTTCCTGGGCCTCAAAACCTCGGTGTACCGACAGATCGGGAATGCCTTTCCCCCGCCGGTCGCCAAGGCTCTCGGCGTGTCCATCAAGAACGCACTCCTCAAGGAGGGTGAACCGCGTCCCCTTGTTGAGACGTCCAGCAGTGTCCACGACCCGGTATACAAGCTGTTGCGTCAGCAATCCCGCCCGCTCACGGTCGAACAGATCATTACCAGGCTTGCGAAGACTGGCGTTTCTATGGGCCAGTCTGAGGTGGAGCGGCGTTTGAATCATCTGGGCCACGACTTCGAATTGGAGAAGGCGGAGCGCAAGTCGGGCGAGCTCGCCTATACCTTGGGACAGTTCAAGGCATTTGTCGGCCAGGACGACCATCAGCGCCACGACTTGTTCACGCAGCACCGGGCAAAGATCAGCTAGGGCTTTGCCTGGCCGGTCCAGCATCAATCAGCCGTTGTCCGTTCACACCACCGCATGAAGCGGGAGATCTCGGGCACTCCGGGGGGCGCACGCCGCCCGAGCGGGAGTCCCCCTGTCCCCACATGCGCTCTGAAGGTGAACAACGACTCTTTGATCGCCGCCTGCACGCCCCCGGCGTCGGGCATCGCGCCCATCATCCTCCACAAATCAGCAGCTCAATTGCTACTGTCGTGGTAGGCGCTCCATATCTCACAGATGCGGCTCAGCGCCAATACGACCAGAAGCCCCGCCCTCCCGCGGCTGGTACCCGCGGACTCCGAGGTCGGGGGTCCTGGCTTCGGTGGTGTGAGCCCTGGCTGATCGCTCAGCTGGGGCTCACGCGCATCAGAACCACGGACAGTGCTCGTAGGTCAGGGCTCCGGCGTAGTTGCTTGACGTCCGGTTCGTGATGATCTGCTGGCTCGGTGGGGTTCCGGGAACGTGACAGGCACGGCTTCCAAGATCATGGAGTTCTCGACGCCCCGTGATCCAAGTGGAAGACCGTGCCTGCCGACGCATCATCCCCGATCCCGCCTGCCTTTGACCAACTCCGCCGTCATCCCGGGGCCGTGCCCGAGGAGATCCCGGGCCTGCTGGAGCGGCTGAGCGAG
>NZ_JBLRVZ010000033.1:0-111362 GCF_048159505.1 Streptomyces sp. T028 | reverse complement strand
AGCCACAGTCGTAGCCGCCTGGTCAGGCCACGACCAGCCCGACAGCCCCACCCGAAAGCCCGAAACGGGCATCACGTCACGTACTGCCCTCTCATGCTGGCTTGCCTCCACGTAATTGGGGGTCCGTGGTACTCCGGTCATGTCGCCCACCCCTGCACTTGGGGCAAAGGCACGGCGGCATCAGGCCAGTAGCGAGGGGTTCCCCGCCCTCACCCTCGTACAGGGTTCGCAGCTTGGTCTGAGTGCCGTCGGCTCTCACCGTGTAAGCGCTGATACGGATGGACATGACGTCCATGTTCCGGATCGATCATGACCATTGCGGCGACGTTCGAGGCGTCTCTCGGGCGTCATGTCGGCGTCACCCCGAGGGCGTCAAACCGGTGTCATTGGAGGTGTTACGTGGCTACCCTCGGATCATGACGACTACGGCCGAGGGCGAGCGAATCCCCAACGACGTGCTGACCTCCGTACGCAAGTCGATGAACCTCAGCCAAGACGAGTTCGCCCGCGGCTTACGTGGCGCAGGCGAAGAGCTGGGGGAACCGAACGACGCCTCCAAGCGACTCGTGCAACGCTGGGAGTCCGGGGAGACCAGGACATGCCGCCCGCTGTATGCGCGGGCACTGAAGCGGTTCACCGGCCGCACCCCTGAGTCGCTGGGGTTCGCGATCCCGATGGCACGCGTTCACTCAGACGGGGCAGGAGGACACGACATGGAGGCTGGGGAAGTCAGCACCGCCGACGCCGCCACAAGCCCGGAGCCAGAGCCGCAGACCGAGTACGCAGGCATCTGGCTGTCCCAGTACGAGTTCTACTCGTCCAGCCGTGACGAGACGTTCGACTGCAAGCATCACGTCGTGATCGTCCAGCACGGCAACCGACTGACAGCCCAGAGCTTGCCCGGAGCATCGACCAACCCGGACAGCCCGTTGTCCCTGGATCTCACCGTCGATCGGAACATCGTCACCGGTACGTGGACCGAGCAGACGGCGACGGACGGGTACTACCAAGGCGCCCGGTACCACGGTGCGATTCAGCTACTCATCGAGCCGACAGGCCGACGTATGGCGGGCAAGTGGGTCGGGTTCGGCAAGGACTTCGATGTGAACACGGGCCCGTGGGAGCTGCGCCTACTCGACCGATCGACAGGCCGCGCGAGCATCGAGCGGTACTCGACCACACCGCAGTGAGGGATCGGGGCGCTCCCCTGCAAGGAAGCAGCGGGAGCCGCCCCAGTGCGGGAGCCTCCGGCTCCTCGCCACCACTGGCCCGAGGGACAGCGTTCGCTAGGATCGGGCCATGAGTCATGGCCGTGACGTCCGCCCGCACCGCGTCGTCGTCCTCGCGCTGGACGGTCTGCTCCCCTTCGAGCTGGGCATCCCGCACCGCATCTTCGGGCGCCCCAAGGACGCCGGGGGGCGGCAGCTGTACGAGGTCGTGACCTGCTCGATCCGGCCGCCGGGGCCCGTCGAGACGGACGCCGACTTCGCGATCATGGTGGAGCACGGGCCGGAGATCCTCGCCACCGCCGACACCGTCGTCGTCCCCGCCTCCTACGAGCTCGGCCCGGTCTTCGAGGAGGGCGTGCTCACCGGCGAACTCGCCGCCGCGCTCGCCCACATCCGCCCCGGCACCCGCCTCGCCTCCATCTGCACCGGCGTGTACGTCCTCGCCGCAGCCGGTCTGCTCGACGGCCGCCCCGCCACCACGCACTGGGCCGAGGCCGAGCATCTGCAGCGGCTCTTCCCGCGGATCGACGTCGACCCCGACGTCCTGTTCATCGACGACGGCGACGTCCTCACCTCCGCCGGGGTCGCCGCCGGCATTGACCTGTGCCTGCACATGGTCCGCCGCGACCACGGCACCGCGATCGCCAACGAGGTCGCCCGCCGCACCGTCGTACCGCCGCACCGCGACGGCGGTCAGGCGCAGTACATCGAGCGGCCCGTGCCCGATCCGCAGCAGGCCGGTACGACCGCCGCGCGCGCGTGGGCGCTGGGGCGGTTGCACGAGCCGATCCAGCTGCGGGACATGGCCGCGCAGGAGGCCATGTCCGTACGGACGTTCACCCGCCGCTTCCGGGAGGAGACCGGCGTCAGCCCGGGCCAGTGGCTCACCCAGCAGCGCGTCGAACGGGCCCGGCAGCTGCTGGAGTCCAGCGACCGGTCCGTCGACCAGGTCGCCCGGGACGCCGGTTTCGGCACCGCCCAGTCGATGCGGCAGCACCTACAGGCGGCCCTCGGCGTCACGCCGACCGCGTATCGCCGTACCTTCCGGACAGTCCGCGCCTCCCGCACCGTCCGGACCGGCAGCGGCGGGACGACAATCGGCGAGCGCGAGAGCTACGGCGGGGTCGGCGCCCCGAGCTGAACGGGCGGCGTGCCGGGCCTCGCCCCACCAGCCCATCCCGGTCAGCGCCAGGGTCAGGCCCACCCCGGCCAGGATCGCCGTGGACGGCGCCACCACCCGCAGCAGCGCGCCGGCGAGCGAGCCCGTCGCCGCGTAACCCGCCCCCGCCGCCGCGTACATGACGGAGTAGCCCGCGGCCAGGGCGCCCGGCGGGAGGGCCTCGCGCAGGGACAGGTTGCGGGTGAGCATGGCGCCCGACTGGAGCATGCCGCCCACGGTGAGAGCGGCAGCGATCCCCGCCGCGTGCGGCATCAGCGCGGCGGCCGTCACACAGACCGAGGTGCCGGTCATCAGGACCACGCTGCGCTCACGCAGCCGCCCCGGCCAGGTGCGCAGGCCGTAGAGGAACGCGCCGAGCCCGCCGCCCACCGCCATCCCGGTCAGCAGCGGACCGGACCAGCCGACGCCGACGCCCCGCTGTTCCAGCAGGGCCGGCAGGACGAGTTCGGAGAGGCCGAGCAGGGTCAGGCTGGCCGCACCGGTGACGTACACCGGCCAGGCGCCCGCCAGGAGCCGCGGCAGCGACGCCCCCGGCCTGTCCCCGCCGGTGGTCCCGCCCGTGCCCCAGGCGGCCGGGAGCAGCCACAGGCCCGCGACGGAGGAGGCCATCAGGGCGGCGGCGAGTAGCAGCGGGACGTACGGGGCGACACCGAGGGCCAGACCGGCGACGGCGGCCGGGGAGACGGCCCACACGCCGGCGGTGAGTATGGACTCGACGGACAAAGCCTGCGCCGCCGCCCGCTCCGGAACCAGCTCGGTGAGCAGGGTGCGCAGACCGCCGGTGGCGGCGCCGGGCGCGGCACCGGCCAGGAACGCGAACCCGCCGAGTACGACGGGATGCGCGCCCGGCAGGGCCCCCAGCCCGGCGAAGCCCACGGCCCCGGACCCGAGCCCGACGGCCAGGTGGGCGCGGGCCCGCTCGTGACGCAGCCGCATCCCGAGGACGGGGGCGCCCACGATCTCTCCGAGGACATAGGCCGCCGCGAGGATCGCCCCCAGGGAGTACCCGCCGGGGCGCTCCCGCACCAGGAACACCAGGGCCAGCGGCGCCATCGCGACCGGCATGCGGGCGCCGACGGCGGTGCAGGCCCAGGTCAGGACCTGTCGGGAGGCGAGGTCGCGGTAGCTCATGCTTCGACGGTAGGGCGTGGGTCCGACAACGCCCCACGGGTTTTCCGGCACCGCCTCATGGCCGGCCGGCCCATCGGGCGGGCCACGCGGTCGCCCTGACCCGGTGTCCGGTGGGCATGCCAAGATGCTTCTGCACCGGGGGAACTTGCCCGGTCTGGGAGTGCGAGCAGAGTCATGCCTGAGACAGAGACGATCCGCCGGTGGTTGCTCCCCGCGCTGCTGGCGGCGGCCCAGCTCGCCTGGCTGGGGGCCGAGGGCCCCTGGCGCGACGGTGATCCGCGCGGAGCGGGCGCGACCGTGGCCGTCGGGTGCGCGCTCGTGGTGGAGACGGCGGCCCTGGGGCGGCGACGGGAGGCGCCGGTGACCTCCCTGGTCTGGTCGGTCGGCGCCATGGCCGTCGGGCTGATCGCCTGGGCGGACGGCTACTTCGCGCTGGGTGCCGTGGTGTCCCTGTACTCCGTCGCGGTCGGCTGCCCCCTTCCCGTGACGTTGCGGGCCGTCGCCGGGGTCGTCGCCGCCGAATGGCTCCTGTCCTTCGCCCGGGCGGGGTTCCGTGGCGTGCCCGCGGCGGAATGGGCCGTCGCGGCCCTGCTGTACGTGCTCTGCGCGGGCCTGGGCGAGGCGCGACGCCAGTGGCGGGCCCGCCGCCTGACCGCGGCCCGTCGGCTGGCGGGTGCCGAGGAGAGCAGACGGCGCGCCGCGGAGAACGAACGGCAGCGCCTCGCCCGTGAGTTGCATGACGTGAGCGCACACCACCTGACCTCGGTGGTCGTCACCGTGGACGCCGCGCGCAGGCTGGGCGGCACGAGGCCGGAGCTGACGGCCGAGGCCCTGGAGTTCGCGGAACGCACCGGCCTCGAGACGCAGACGTCACTGCGGCGGCTCGTGGGGCTCATGCGGGACCCGGAGCCGCGCGAGGCCGAATCGATGACCGGTCGCATCCAGGAACTGGTCGCGGGATTCGGCCGGTTGGGCCGCCCCATCGCCACGGAGCTTCCCCCGGACCTGACCGGCCCGGTGGGGGAGGCCGTCCACGGGATCGTCCGCGAGGCCCTCACCAACGCGATCCGGTACGCCCCCGGCGCGGCCGTCCGGGTCGCCGTACTGCGCGACGAAGAGCGGCTGCTGCTGTCGGTGGCCAACGGGCCCTCGGGCGCGCGGGCGGCACAGCCGACCGGCATCACGGGCTCCGGGCACGGCATCAAGGGCATGCGGCAGCGCGCGGCCGCGGTCGGCGGTGAGCTCGACTCCGGTCCGACGGGCGAGGGCGGCTGGCGGGTCGAGGCGGTGCTGCCCGACACCGGCGGCGCGCAGGCACAACAGGGATGGCAGCGGGACGTTCTGCGGGAACAGCTGCTGGCCGACCCCGCCCTCGCGTTCACCGCCGCGGTGCTGCCGGTCTTCTTCGTCCTGGTCGGGGCCGAGGACTGGAGCCGGCAGGCCAGGCACGCGGCCCTCCCCGGAATCGTCCTGGTCTCCGTTCTGTTCGCCCTCCACGCACTTCCCCTGTTGTGGCGGCGGCGCGCGCCCCGGGCCGCGCTCATGGCCGTCCTGGCGAGCTCGCTGCTCTGGCCGGCGGCCGCCGCGCTGGCGCCCCTGGCGCACCTGTCGGCCTACTTCGTCGTGGGCCTGATCGCCGAGTGTCTCGCCGTGAACGCGCTGGGCGCCTACAGCCACCGCGGCGCCCGCACCTGGCCCTGGGTGGTGGCGACGGGGGTGGTGAGCACCTGTGTGCTGATCGCCACGGCGGCTGCCGACGGCGGACCGCCGGCAGCCGGGATCCCATGGCTCATCGGTGCGGCGCTGATCGTGCCGGTGAGCCTGCCGGCGTGCGCGGGCTTCGCCCTGCTCTGGGGCGTCGGCCTGCTGGTCCGCAGGCGCCGGCTCCGTGTACTCGCGCAGGACGACTTCGCGCTGGCCAGTTCCGCATGGCAGGCCGACCGGTCCGCCGGAGCCGAACGGCAGCTGCTGGCCGCGCAGTTGAGCGATGCCGTACTGCACCGTACGGCGCGTCTCGTGGAGCTCGCCCGTGCGGGACGGCTGGACGACGTCGCGGTCGAGGCCCGCTCGACTCTCGCCGCCATGCGTGAACTGCTGCACGGCCTCGACCGGTCGCCGCGCGCATGAGGCTGGTGGACTCCAGGAGGTGGCGGCCGCGTTCGACGCGCTGCTGGGTGAGCCTACGGCGAGGGTGACGTCCCGGTCGGCGCTCATGGCCCGATCCTAGTGAATACTGGCCTTCGGGCCAGTGTTCATGGAAGGGTGCACATCGGACCCTTAGTGGCGTGACCCAGATAAGCGAGGCTCCCGCAGCCATACAGGCACAGAAGCCCCCCGCCCGTTTCCGTATCCACCGTGCCTGGTTCGTTGCCGCCGTCACCTTCGTCACGATCATCGGCGCGGCCGCCTTCCGCTCGCTGCCCGGTCTGCTCATCGACCCCCTGCACGCGGAGTTCGGCTGGTCACGGGGCACGATCGGCGCGGCCGTCTCGATCAATCTCGCCCTGTACGGACTCACCGCGCCCTTCGCCGCCGCCCTGATGGACCGCTTCGGCATCCGCCGGGTGGTGGCGGTCGCCCTGACCGTGATCGCGCTCGGCTCCGGACTCACGGTGTGGATGACGGCGGCCTGGCAACTGCTCCTGTGCTGGGGCCTGCTGGTAGGCCTGGGCTCCGGTTCGATGGCGCTGGCCTTCGCCGCGACCGTCACCAACCGCTGGTTCACCGAGCGCCGCGGCCTGGTCAGCGGCATCCTCACCGCGGCCTCCGCCTCCGGCCAGCTGATCTTCCTGCCGCTGCTGTCCTGGATGATCACCCGCTACGACTGGCGCCCGGCCGCCGTCACGGTCGCCCTGGCCGCCCTCGCCGTCGTCCCCTTCGTCTGGCTGCTGCTGCGCGACCACCCGGCGGACGTGGGGGCGAGCCCGTACGGCGCGAAGGAGTTCGTGCCGAAGCCGCCGCCGGTGCAGGGGGCCGCGAGCCGCGCGGTCGGGGTCCTGCTCTCGGCGATGCGTACCGGCCCCTTCTGGCTGCTCGCCGGCACCTTCGCGATCTGCGGCGCCTCCACGAACGGCCTGGTCCAGACCCACTTCGTGCCGGCCGCCCACGACCACGGCATGCCGGTCACGGCCGCGGCCTCGCTCCTCGCGGTCATCGGCGTCTTCGACGTCGTCGGCACGATCGCCTCCGGCTGGTTCACCGACCGCTACTCCCCGCGCCGCCTGCTGGCGGTCTACTACGCCCTGCGCGGCATCTCCCTCCTCTTCCTCCCGATGTTGCTGGCCCCCGCCGTCCACCCCCCGATGATCTTCTTCATCGTCTTCTACGGCCTCGACTGGGTCGCCACCGTCCCGCCCACCCTCGCCCTGTGCCGCGAGCAGTACGGCGACGACAGCGCCATCGTCTTCGGCTGGGTCCTCGCCTCCCACCAGGTCGGCGCGGCCCTGGTCGCCTTCCTCGGCGGCGTCGCCCGCGACACCTTCGGCTCCTACGACGTGGTCTGGTACGCCTCGGGCGCCCTGTGCGCGGCGGCGGCGCTGATGGCCCTGGTGATCCGCCGGAAGCCGACCGTGGCCCTGCGGGCGGCGACGGCCTGAGGACGGGACTCCTCAATGGCTTCAGGAGCCTTCCGGACAACGGACTCCGTACTCGGCGAGCCATCCGAGAAGCTCCTGGCGGGAGGCGTGGACCAGGCGCCCTCCGGTGAAGCGGACGTCGTCCGTGACCTCCGCGACGCACGCGGCGGGAGGCACGAACGACCGTGCCTCCTCGTCACTCGTGAACTCGGCCTCCGCGAGCACCAGCCCCCGCAGACGGCCGTCGAACACGTCGACCCCGAGAGGCGGCACACTCAGCCGCGTCTTGGACAGCTGCACACCGGGCAGGGCGGCGAGCACGTCGTACTCGGCCGAGGACAGGTACGTGTTCGTGATCAGGCCCTGAACCGCACCGCGCTGCGGGACCGGGACCACCGGGACCTTCTGGGTGAGCTTCAGTTCGCGGCGGCCGTCCGTGAAGACGGCCCGTCGGAGCCGTAGGCGTGTTCCCGTCACGTACCGGTCGGTGATCGCACGCGTGACGGTCACCGCCGACCGCTCCGGGGGCGCGGCCAGCAGGAACCGCCTCTCCCGCTCCACGCGCGCGTACTTGCCCGGGTGCAACGGCCCGCCCTCGGTCTCTTGTCCCGTGTCCACCTCGTGTCCCATGTCCATGAGGCGATGGGACACCGCTCAGAGGAACCGGCCCCGGTGGAAGAGCAGCGGCTGCTCCGTGTCCCCGTCGGCCGTCCCCAGGGCGGCCACCCGGCCTACGACGATGAGGTGGTCGCCGCCCGTGTGGACCGCGTGGATGGTGCAGTCGATCCACGCGAGCGTGCCGGCGAGGCGGGGGGAGCCGGTGGCCGGTGCCGGGTCGTGGGGCACGCCCGCGAACTTGTCGGCGCCGCTCACCGCGAAGGCGCGGCACAGCGCGGCCTGGCTCGCGGCGAGGACGTTGACGCAGAAGACGCCCGCGTGGGCGATGCGCGGCCAGGTCGTGGACGTACGGCCGACCATGAAGGCGACCAGGGGCGGGTCGAGGGAGAGGGAGGAGAAGGACTGGCAGGCGAAGCCGGCGGGGCCTTCCGGCGTCGCCGCGGTGACAACGGTCACGCCCGACGCGAAGTTCCCCAGCACGCGCCGGAACTCGCCCTGGTCCACCGGCGCCCGTTCGTCCTCACGGACGCAGCGTAGTTCGGGACGGGGCAGCGGTTCGACCGGGCCCGCCCTCAAGTAACGGACGGCGGCGGCCGCCATCCCCGCGTGTCCCATCATGTCCTCATTGAAGCTGACGGTATGTCAGATAGGAAGGGGCGTGAGGGGCTCCGACACGCGCGCGTACGCTGCCGTCATGGGGTGGGGTGACATGAGCACGAAAAAGGGGCTGAAACGGGCCGACGCCGACGTGACCGCCGCGGTCGCGGTGGGGGCGGCACAGCTCCCGGCGGCCTGGCTGCTCCGGTGGATCGTGGAGCTGTCCTCCGACCCGTACGGCCGCGACTACGGCGGTGGCCTCGGACTGGCCTTCGTGGTCCTCTTCGCACCCCTGTACCTGCCGGTCCTCGGGTTGCTGCAGGCCTGGGCCCAGACCCTGCCGGCCGCCGCCCTCGCCGAACTCACGCACGGCCGCCTCCCGTTGCCGCGCTGGGTCCGGCACCTGGCCGCCTCGGCGCTCATCGGGGCCGTATGGGCCGCGGCGGCCGCGGCCTTCTGGGACTGGCCCTTCGGCACCACGGTTCTCGTCCTCGCGGCGCTCGGTGTGCTGCCGGTCCTCGCGATGGCGTACGCGCGCGGGCGGGCGTGGGGCGCCTGGGGTGTCTGGCTGGGTGCGGGAGTCGGCTCCGTCCTGCTGTTCGTGCTCGCCATCCCGGTCGCGCTGCTGGCCACCGTCACGGGGCTGATCGAGGAGTACGAGCCGCCCCGGCTGTCGGCGGCTGAGGTCACCGGCGTCTGGCGCGGCGCGAACGGGGCCGAGCTGCGGCTCCTCCGGGGCGGGCGGGCCGAGTTGGCCAGGATGACGGCGGATGCGGAGTCCGGGGAGGAGCCGGTGGTGTGCGAGGGCACCGGGACCTGGGCCTTCGAGCGGGAGGAGTCCTCGAAGTGGGACAGCGTCGTGGTACGCCTCGCGGAGGGCAGCGGCACCGGCAGCACCTGCGGGGACGAGACGTCCTGGACGATCGGCGGGACCGACGACGAGCCCGAACTGTTCCGGTTCATCGGGGACCCGGACGCAGGAGAGGTACGGATCCTGGAGCCGGCGGAGAGCTGATCCGGCCGCTTCTCACCGTCCCCTGAACTCGGCCGCCCGCCGCTCCACGAAGCTCGTGACTCCTTCCCTCGCGTCCGCCGTCGTCATGTTGATCTCCTGCGCGGCGGCCTCGGCGGCGAAGGCGGTGCTGCGGTCGGTGTCGAGGGAGGCGTTGACCAGCTGTTTGGTGAGGGCGAGGGTGCGGGTGGGACCGGCGGCCAGGCGGGCCGCCCACTCCCGGGCCGTCTTCTCCAGGTCGCCGTCGGGGACGACCCGGTTGACCAGGCCCAGGCGTTCGGCGTCCGGTGCGGTGAGCGCGTCGCCGAAGAACATCAGCTCCTTGGCGCGCTGCGGGCCGATCAGGCGGGGGAGGAGGTAGGCGCCGCCGCCGTCGGGGACCAGGCCGCGGCGGACGAACACCTCGATGAACCGGGCCGATTCGGCGGCCAGGACCAGATCGCAGGCGAAGGCGAGATGCGCGCCGAGGCCCGCCGCCGTGCCGTTCACCGCCGCGATCACCGGTTTCTCGCAGTCCAGCACGGCCGCGATCAGGCGCTGGGCGCCGAGGCGGATCGTGCGGGCCACGTCGCCGGGGACACGGTCACCCGCCGCCGCGCCGCCCCGCAGGTCCGCTCCGGCGCAGAAACCGCGCCCGGCGCCGGTGAGGACGACGGCCCGGACGGTGGGGTCGGCAGATGCCTCGGAAAAAATCTGGATCAGGTGTTCTCGCAGGTCAGGGGTGATGGCGTTGAGGGATTCGGGGCGGTTGAGGGTGAGGATCGCGACGTGATTGTCAGTGGCGTGCCGTACCAATGACTCAGCGGGAATTTCCGGCTTGCCGGTCGTTCCGGGCTTTCCCGCTTTCGCGGGTATCGCGTACTCACGGGGGGTATCGGACATGTTCATCTCAGGTGTCGTCTCGGCGGCCATCTCAGCGACACACCGCCAGCGCGTCCAGCGCCACCGCGCCCTGTCCCCAGGGCAGTACCACCAGCGGGTTGATGTCGAGCTCGGCCAGGTCGGAGCCCAGCTCCAGGGCCATGCGCTGGACCCGCAGGACGACTTCGACGAGGGCGTCGACATCGGCCGGCGGGCGGCCCCGGACGCCGTCCAGCAGGGCCCTCCCGCGCAGTTCCGACAGCATGTCCCGGGCCTGGTCCTCGCCGAAGGGGGGCACGCGCACAGCGGCGTCGTGCAGGATCTCCACCAGGACCCCGCCGAGACCGACCGTGACCGTCGGGCCGAACAGGTCGTCGTGGGTCATCCCGACCACCATCTCCACCCCTTGCTCGACCATCTGGCAGACCAGGACACCGTCCAGGGAGACGCCCTCGTAGCGGGCGATGTCGGTGAGTTCGCGGTAGGCGTCGCGGACCTGGCTCGCCGAGGTCAGGCCGATCTTCACCAGACCCAGCTCGGTCTTGTGGGCGATCTGCGCGCCGGAAGCCTTCATCACCACCGGGTAGCCGACCAGCCCCGCCGCCCGCACGGCCGCCGCCGCACTGGTCACCAGCTGCTCGCGCGGAACGCGGATGCCGTACGCCCGCAGCAGCTGCTTCGCCGCGTGTTCGCTCAGCTGCTGGCCCGGGCGCATCAGCAGCTGCGCCTTGCGGTAGGACGGGGACGGGGTGCGCGGGGCCTGGTCGAAGGGCGAGCGGTATTCGCTCACGAAGCGGTGGTGCTCGAGATGCGCCCGGACCGCCGTGACGCAGTTGCCGAGGGAGCGGAAGGTCGCCACCCGGGAGGAGCCCAGCAGCACTTCGCGGTAGGCCGGTTCCGTGCCCACGGGCGAGCCCCACACCACGCACACCAGCTTGTCCGTCTGCTCCGCCGCGTCCACCAGGTCCTGCACCAGACGATCGCTGAGCGGGGGGAACGGGCCGGTGATCGGGCAGATCAGCACCCCCACCTCGGGATCGTCGAGGATCGCGTCGATGATCTTCCGGCCGCGCCAGTCCCCGACCGGATGCCCGCCGTTGTCGACCGGGTTGGCCACGTTCAGGTACTCGGGGATCCACTGGTGCAGCTCGGCCTGCTTGGCGGGCGACAGGACCGGCAGCCGCAGGCCCGCCGCCGTCGCCAGGTCGGCCGCGTGGGCGCCGGTGCCGCCCGAGATCGAGTAGACGACCACGCCGTCGGCGCGCGGGCGGCGGGCCCGGGCCAGCAGGGCGGCCGTGTCCTGGAGTTCGTCCAGGCCGTCGACGCGGATCACCCCGTACTGCCGCATCGCCGCGTCCACCACCTCGTCCGCGCCGGTCAGCTTCCCGGTGTGGGAGGCGGCGGTGCGGGCGCCGGTCTCGGTGCGGCCCACCTTCACCGCGACCACCGGGACCCCGCGCCGGGCCGCCCGGTCGGCGGCGAGCAGGAAGGCACGGCCGTCCTTCAGGCCCTCCACGTAACAGGCGATGGCACCGACCTCGGGCCGCTCGGCGAAGTACGACAGGAAGTCGGCGGTCTCCAGATCGGCCTCGTTGCCCGTCGGCGCCCAGTGCGAGAGGCGGATGCCCAGCTCCTGGAGGGCGAAGACCGGGCGGCCCTGGTGGCCGGACTGGGTGATCAGCGCGATCGACGGGCCGGTGAGATCCTCGCGGAACCGTTCGAAGGCGTTGAGGTTGGTGTTGGGGCCGAGCAGCCGGATGCCGGAGCGTTCCACGGCCGCCGCCAGCCGGGCCTGCGCCGCCGCCCCCTCCTCGCCGGTCTCTGCGAAACCGGAGGCGAACACGACCGCGAACCGCACCTTGGCCTCGGCCAGTTGCTCGATCACGGGCAGTGGATCGGCGACCAGGAGCACGGCCAGGTCGACCTGCTCCGGCAGTTCGGCGACCGACGCCACGCAGGGGATGCCGAAGACGGACTCGCGGGTGGGGTGCACGGGGTGCAGCCGTGCCCCCACCCGCTCGGCCCAGCCCACCAGTTGCCGGGTGACACCGGTGTTCGGGCGTCCCTCGGCGTCCGAGGCGCCGATGACCGCGACCGACTCGGGCCGGAAGAACCGGTCCAGATCGGGGACGGTCGAATACAACGGCCGGCCGCTGACGTCGAGATCGTCGACGTCGGCCGGCCGGCCGTGGACGGCGGGCCCGGGCTGCTCGCCGCACGCGATGACCCGGGCCCGGCGGGAGTCGGTGGTGAGGGTGCCGTGGGTTGATCCAAGCATCGGTCCGCCCGCTCCTGTGTGACTGCCAAGTAACTGACGCACTGTCAGATTACATACCTGACGGGATGTCAGGAATGGGCGTGCAGAGAGAAAGGAGCGGACCTTTGACGGCGGCAGCGGCGAGCCACGGCTCTACAGCACGGCCAGAACCTCCCTCGCCACCCGCTCGCCCGAGCGGACTGCGCCGTCCATGAAGCCCATCCAGTAGGTCGAGGTCTCGGTCCCCGCCCAGTGGATGCCGCCCACCGGCTTGCGCAGGGCGGGACCGTACTGGGTCAGGACGCCGGGCGCGGCGATGGAGACGGGGCCGCCGCGGGTGTAGGCCTCGTTGTTCCAGCGTTGCAGGACGAAGGACGTGGGGGAGGCCGCTTTCTCGCCGAAGTACGTCACATAGTCCTTCAGTACGGCCGCCTTGACCTCGGCCTCGCTCGCCGCGTCGTACGCCCGGGCCTCGTCGGCCTCGATGAAGCCCATCAGCGCGCCGTACGAGGCGTCGGGCGGGGAGTTGTCGAAGGTCGAGCTGACCACACCGGTGTCGCTGACGACCTGGCCGTTGAGGCCGTCGGCCCGCCAGAAGGGGGTGTCGTAGATCGCGATCGCCTTGGCGACCGAGGCCATCGGCAGCCGCTGGGTGAGCTGGTCGCGGCCGGCCGGCAGAAGCGGGTCGTAGGAGATACGGGAGGCGAGCGGCGGGGGTGCGGCGACGACGACCTTCTTGGCGGTGACGGTGATGCCGTCGGCGGTCACGACGTACTTGCTGCCGGACTGGGCGATCGTGCGCACCGGGGCGTTCAGCACCACCCGGTCGCCGAGGGTGGCGGCCAGCTTGAGCGGAACCTGCTGGGAGCCGCCGACGAAGCGCAGTTCCTGGGCGCCGTTCGCGGTCTCGGTGAGGCGCTCCAGGGTGCCGACGGTGGACTCGTTGCCGGCGGCGGCGATGTAGAAGAGCACGAACAGGAGGGAGAGTTCGCGGGGTTCGGCCGAGAAGATCGAAGTGCAGGCCACGTCCAGGAGGAACTTGGCCGACGGGATCACGGCGTTGGCGCGCAGCCAGGTCTCGAAGGTCTGCCGGTCCCATTCCTCCGCCTTGGCGGCGGTCCAGGGCGCGTCGACCGGGATCGTCTTGGCCATGTCGTCCAGCGAGGCCTGCACGATCGCGGCGTTGGCGAGCCCGGCCACGTCGATCGGCGGAACCGAACCGAGGACGCCGTCGGTGGCGTACGGGGTTTTCTTCCCGTCCTTGTAGAGGAGGTTGTTGCCCGTGTTGTAGGTGGCGAAGGTGGCCACGCCCAGGGAGTCGGCGAGGGCCTTGATGCGGTCCTGGGTGGGGCCGATGAACTCACCGCCGCCCTCGGTCACCCCGCCGTTGGCGAGGGACAGATTCAGGACCCGGCCGCCGACACGGCCGCGGGCCTCCAGGACGGCGACCGTCTTGCCGGCCGCGACCAGGTCGCGGGCCGCGGTGAGGCCGGCCAGACCGGCGCCGACGATCGCGACGTCCACGTCCCGGGTGGTCGCCGCGGAGGCCGGGCCGGCGGCGGTCGCGGTGAGGGCGGTCGCGCCCGCGGCCACGGCGGCGGTACGGCCGAGCAGGGAGCGGCGGGAGAGGCCGTCGCCGGAGCGGGGGGCGAGCTGTCTTTCACGTGCCACGTGCGTCCTCCGTAGAGAGGGGGGCGGAACGAAAAGGTGAACAGGTCTCACATTCTGGCTCCGCACGAGGGCGCACGACAACGCCCTCGTCACATCTGACACACGTGTAACAGGCAGAGAACGGGAGGGAGTTGGGGAGAAACGGGTCTAGGGCGCGAGGTGGCGGGCCACGGCCTTGGCGATGCGTTCCGCGTCGATCGAGAGTTCGCGGAGGGTGCCGCTGATGGGGGTGGTGAAGCCGGTGAAGTAGAGGCCGGGGGCGTTCTTCGGGGTGTGCGGGCCGTGGGTGAGGGGGTGGCCGCGTTCGTCGAGGACGTTCAGGTCGCCGACCAGTCCCTCCAGGGCGCGGACGTAGCCGGTGGCGGCGACGACGGCGTCCGGGGAGATGCGGGTGCCGTCGGCGAGGACGACCTTGCCGCCGTCCTCGAAGCCCTCGACGGCGGCGACGACCTCCACCCGGCCCTTGCGGATCGCGTCGATCAGGCCGACGTCCTGCACCGGGATCGCGCCCTGCTTCGCCCGGGTGTAGAGCCCGGTGTCGGGGCGCGGCAGCCCGTGGGCCGACAGATCGGGGATGCTCAGTTTGGCCTGCGTCCGGGAGATCCGGTCGACGAGCCCGACGGGGAGACGGCGGACGAGGATGCCGCTGTACTGGGCGGGCCAGCCGGCGGTCGAGCGGCGCACGATGTGGGGGACCGTGCGCACCGCCAGCCGTACCCGCTCGGCCCCGCTCTCGACGAGGTCGACGGCGATCTCGGCGCCGGTGTTGCCGACGCCGACGACGAGGACGTCACGGCCGGTGTAGGGCTTGCCGTCGCGGTAGGCGGAGGCGTGCGTGAGGTCGCCGGTGAAGGTGTCGCGGCCGGGCCAGTCCGGCAGGAAGGGGGTGTGGTTGTAGCCGGTGGCGACGACGACGGCGGCGCCGGTCAGTTCACGGCCGCCGGTGGCGTGCAGCAGCCAGCCGGTGCCGTCGGGGGTGCGCTCGATCCGGGAGACCTCGACTCCGGTGACGATCTCCAGCTCGTGGACCTCGGCGTACTTCTCCAGGTACCGCACCACGTTGTCGCGGGCCACCCAGCGGCCGAACCGGCGGGGCATCTTCAGCCCCGGCAGGGCGGAGAGGCGGCGGGTGGTGTGCAGACGCAGCCGGTCGTAGTGGCGGCTCCAGGACGCACCGACCCGGTCGGCCTTCTCCACGACGACGGCGCGTATCCCCTGGGCGCGCAGGGCGTACGCGGTGGCGAGTCCGCCGGGGCCGCCGCCGATGACGTAGACGGGGCGGTCGGCGGGGTTCGCGGTGGTGATCGCGGGCGGTGCGGAGTCGTCCATGGGCGCGAGCGTAATCACGCGGGAGATTGTTGGGTCTCGGTCAAGACCGGAATTGGTTGCGGATCGATCACGCTTGGGGGAGTTGTATGGAGGACTTGTGGCGTAGGCCACTTCATTGTGAGAAACGTGCGAGGACGCGTGGGGCAGGGTGCGACGCCTGGTCCAGGTGCGCTTGGGCCAGGCGTCGCGGGCGGACGGCGTCAGTAGCTATGACGGGAAACGGACGCCGCCGCGTTCAGGGGTACCCCTGGAGGGTACGGCTCGGTGGTCGGTCGCGCTCAGTTCTTTGCCTTCGTCCTGTGTCCGGTCACCTTTGCGATCCAGGTGATGAAGTCGCCCGGGTCGGTGTTGGCGCCGTGGCCCTCGTCCCAGTAGTAGAGGTGGTTCACGTCGTCGCCGAGGGTGTGCGCGGCGGCGGCGAGGTTGGCGGAGACCGTGTGCGAGGTGTCCGAGTCGTTGGTGCCGAGGCGGATCCACCAGTGCTTCGTGCGGGCCTGGTTGGGCTTGTCGACGAGGAAGTACATCGGGTTCATCAGCCGCAGCACCTCGGGGATGTCGCTGTCGAGGCGCTTGCCGGTGACTCCGGCGGTGTCGTGCTTCAGGCTGTACGCCGTGAAGTGACGGGTCTCGCTGGTGCCCTTGCCGAAGAGGTTGTTCTCGCCGGCCGACAGGTCGAAGGCATCGAAGGCCGGGGTGGTCTTCTTGCGGGCGCCGACGTGGGTGAGGAAGTCGTCCCAGGAGAAGGTGGCCTTGCCGTTCTTCCAGGTGATGAAGGTGTTCGAGGCGAGGTAGGTCGCGCGGTCGGAGTCCGAGAGGGCGGTGAGGTACCGGGTGGCCGAGGGCTCCAGGTACTGCTTGACCAGGTACTCGTCGTAGTTGCGGGCGGTCAGCCGGGTGCCGTCGAGGCCCTTGAGCCGCAGCCCGGCCTGGTACTCGGCGAACTGCGCCTGCAGTGCCTTCGACACGGTCTGGTCGACCTTGGAGCCGGAGCCGGTGGCGTTGGAACCCCAGTTCCACTCGTAGGCGCCGTCGGCGTGGTCCAGGTCGGTGATCGGGCACCAGGCGCCGGTCGCGAAGATCGCGTCGGAGGCGTCGGCGGCGCCGAGCTCCTTCAGGAGCTTGTCGTAGAGGGGGCTGTCGCCGGACGCGCCGAGCAGCGCGGACAGGGCGCCGCCGGCGCTGGTGCCCGCGGAGACGATCCGGTCGGTGTTGCCCGGGATGCGGCCCTTGTTGGACCGGATGTAGCGCACGGCCGCCTTGAGGTCGACGATCGCGGCGGGGGCGACGCCGTAGTACTCGCCGTCGGAGTTCTTGAGCGTACGGCCGCGGGCGCCGGGCTCGATGACGACGTACCCGGCGGCCAGGGCCAGCAGCTGGTTGGAGGAGGTGGCGCCGCCGGTCGCGTTGGTGTTCTCGTTCGCGTTCGGGGCGGCCGAGGCGTCGGCCGCGCCGGAGGGGAGGGTGCCGCCGGGCATGCCGCCGCCCCCGCCCGCACCGACCCCGGTGGCGTCCGCGACCGAGGACGGCATGTACCCGCCGATGGAGTTCGCGAGCAGGATCGGCGCGTTGCTCGGGTCGACCGTCTCGCCGTCGATCTCGACCGGGGCGCTGACGATCAGCGACTGGTAGGTGGCGTCCACGGGGTTGGCGACGTAGGTGATCGCCTTCCAGAAGTGGTACGTCACCGCGTGCTCGTCGCCGTCGGTGTCCGTGACGGTCGTCGTCAGCTCGGTGTAGGCGTCCGGGTCGAAGACCAGGGAGTCCGAGGATGACGACGAGCCCGACGAGCCCGACGAGGACGTGTCGGAGGCCTGTGCGTTCAGGGCGATGCCGCCCACCGCGGCGACTCCGGCGGTGGCGCCGATGCCGATGACGACCGACCTGCGCTTGACTGCCCTGTGCTTCACGGTTCGACTCCCTCGGTTTCTCTGCTTGCGGTGTGAACGTACCGAGGGTGCGAACAAAATTGCCAACAATCCCCGGGTATTCATGGGGACCCCACAGCTTCATGGCGGGCGCACAGGTTCCACGGGCTTCCCGGGCGGTCCTGCGGGCTTCCCGGATCCGTCCATCTGACGTACCGTCAGATTCATGGATGCGATCTGGCTCGACGGTGCCCAGTGGCTGGCGGTGCTGCGGATCGGGCTCGGGCTGTGGTGGCTGGAGAGCTGGCGGCACAAGGAGAAGAAGAGCTGGTTCGAGGGCTCCGGCATCTCCTGGGCGGCGGACGTGGCGGCCAAGCACCGCTGGAACGCCGTACGTTCGGGCTTCGCGGTCGTCGTCCAGCCACGCCCGCGCGTGATGGCGTACATCGTCGTCTACGCCGAACTCGCCCTGGGCCTCGGCCTGATCGCGGGCTTCCTCACCCCGATCGCCCTGGTCGCAGGCCTGCTCCTCAACCTGATCTACCTCGTCCTCATGATCCACGACTGGGCCGAGCAGGGCCAGAACGGCATGATGGCGCTGATCTCGGTCGTCGGGCTGGGCGGGATGGCGTGGCAGACCTGGTCCGTGGACAACGCCCTGGGGCTCTTCCTGTGAGCGCGCGACACGACGTCCCCGAGGCCGACGCCTTCACCCGCACCTACTGGGACGCGGCCGCCGAGAGTCGGCTGCTGATCCGCCGCTGCGGGGCCTGCGCACGGGCCCACCACTACCCCCGCGAGTTCTGCCCGCACTGCTGGAGCGAGGACGTGACCTGGGAGGACGCGAGCGGCCGGGCCACGCTGTACACGTGGTCGGTCGTCCACCGCAACGACCTGCCGCCGTTCGGGGAGCGGACCCCGTACGTCGCGGCCGTCGTCGACCTGGCCGAGGGGCCCCGGATGTCCACCGAGGTGGTGGGTGCGGGGGAGTTGCGGGCCGGGATGGAGCTGGAGGTGGCCTTCCGGGAGGGGGTGCCGGTGTTCCGCCGTGTGTGAGGGCGGCGTCAGCGGGCGGACATCCGGCGGCCCGCGAGCAGGATCGTCTCGAGGGCCTGTTGGTTGTTCATGGTCATCACGACGGACCGCCCGTCCTGGGTGTCGATCCGCACACGTGGCCCGTCGCCGCCCGTCAGCCGCACCTCACGCCACGGGTAGGCCCAGCTCAGCGTGTTGTTCTCCCAGAAGTGCAGGCGCCGTGTGGTCAGGTGCAGCACGTACGGCGGGTGCTCGTGGTCGGCGAGTTTGCGCGGGGGGACGGACGGGGGCCACACCCCGTACGTGCTGAGGACGGTCTCGCCCGGCTCCAGCTGCTCCTCCACCGCGTCCTGCCGGGCGGCCTCCTCCCGGCCGAGCCGCGCGCCTCCCCACGCTCCCACGGCACCCAGCACGAGGGCGATCGACAGGACGATCCACCAGTCGAGGCCGAGGGAGCGGCCGTCGGCGGTGAGCTGTGCGACCGCCGGGATCGCGACGAGCGCGGCGCCGCCGAGGGCCGCCCTGCGCATCCGGCGCCGCCGCTCCTCCGGTGTCCTGGTGCGCCCTGTCCCCTGCATCACCACATGGCCTCCCCCGTGTCCCTTGTACGTCGGTGACGTGGCGGGGCGGAAAACGGTTCCCTGTACGAACGGGGTTCAGGTGTTCAATGGCCGGATGACTGGCATCCACGAACCCCACACGGCCCCGCAGACCCCGGAGGTCCACGGTCATGGCCTGACCCTCCGCCGCTGGGACCCGGCGTCCGCCACGGACGTGGACGCGTGGCTGCGCGGGCACACCGACCCGGAGTTCCGGCGCTGGAACACCCCGATCAGAACGATCACCGACACCGCGAGCGCCCGGGAGTCCCTGGAGGCCAGGACCGCGGACGTGGACGCCGGGCGCGCCATGACGTTCTGCATCACCGGCACCGACGACGGGACGGTCCTCGGCCAGATCTCCGTCAACGCGATCGACCGGGTCATGCGCAACGCCGTGATCGGCTACTGGGTCCTCCCCGAGGCCCGCGGCCGGCACGTCGCCACCCGCTCCCTGCTGCTCGCCGCCCGCTGGGCGTACGACGAGATCGGCCTGCACCGGCTGGAACTGGGCCACGCCCTCGGCCACGGGGGTTCCTGCCGGGTCGCCGAGCGGTGCGGGTTCCTGTACGAGGGGACCGTGCGCGGCGGGATGTGGGAGGCGGAGCGCCGGGACGCCTTCCGGGACGTCCACCTGCACGGCCGCCTGGCGACGGACCCGGAGCCGGAGGGGCCGTAAATTCGGGGGCGGTACGGCCGGAGGGTGCGCCAGCATGCGGGGCATGCACCCAGACGACTGGCACCTCACCCATGACCTCGACGCGTTCCTCGACCGCGCCGGCGACTTCCTCGCCTCCCGGCCGGCGATGCACACCGTCCCGCTGACGCTGGCGGACGGACTGCGCCGCAGGGGCCTGCACGCCTTCGGCGACAAGGACCCCGTGTTCGGGGTGCTGGAGAAGGACGGCGCGGTGGGTGCGGTGTTCCTGCGCACTCCGCCGTACTGGATCAACGTCACCCCTCTCACGGAGGAGCAGGCCGACGCCCTCGCCGTCAGGCTGGCGTCCGCCGGGCACGAGGTACCCGGCGTCTCGGGCGCGAGCGACACGGCCGCCGCCTTCGCCGAGGCATGGCAGCGGCGCACCGGCGCCGAGCCGCAGCTGTGGCAGCGGCAACGCCTCTATCGGCTGGGCGAGCTGACGATTCCGGAGCCCGTCCCCGAGGGCGCCCCGCGCGTCGCCGGTGCCGCCGACCGCGACAGGCTGGCCCGCTGGTTCGAGGAGTTCGGCGAGAGCGTGGGCGAGCACAACCTCCAGGACAGCGGTGCCTGGGCCGACGCCCGCATCTCCTACGGCGGTGCCACCTTCTGGGAGACCCCCGACGGCACCCCCGTCTCCATGGCCGGTGCGACCCCGCAGGTGGCCGGTCAGGTGCGCGTCGCCCCCGTCTACACCCCCGCCCCCCTGCGCGGCCGGGGCTACGCGGGCGCCGCGACCGCCGAGGTCAGCCGTGCCGCACGTGCCTCCGGTGCCCGGGAGGTCCTCCTCTTCACCGCCCTCGCCAACCCCACCAGCAACGGCCTCTACCAGCGCATCGGCTACCGCCCGGTGGCGGACTACGCGGTGTACCGGTTCGGGGAGTGACTCAGGGGCCGAGAGGGCCCAGCAGCCGCGCCCATTCCTCGGCGGTGAGCGGCACGGACGGCGGCCCCGGGTCGGTCAGCCTGGCGTAGAGAGCTCGACAGGCCCGGTCCTCGTCGGGGAACCGCTCCAGGACGCTGCGTACGCCGCGCTGCCGTACGCCCACGACCCAGCCACCCTCGTCCTCCTCCAGGTAGAGGCGGTCCTCCGGCCGGGGTGTGCCGGGTGGGGCGGGGCAGTCGGCGATCTCGTACAGCCCGGCGGGGACACCGGCCGCGCGCAGCGCCTCGCACAGTCCGTGCCGATCCATGCCCCGGCCCCTCCTTCGTCCCGCGTCCGGCGTCAGTTGGCGCGTTCCAGGTTGCCGCTGTTGATGAGGGAGCTCACCGTGGCGCCGGTCTTCACATTCGGGCAGTACGTCGCCGTCGTCGCGACCGAGGTCACGTACTGCACCCCCTGCCCCGGCTGCTCGAAGGCGGGGGCGGTCGGGCCTGCGCAGACCAGCGTCGGCTTCTTCACCCGGTACAGGTGGTAGTTGTACGGGAAGCGCGGGTCCTGGGTGTTCAGGCCGGACGGCGGAATCGACCGCTCCGCGTACTTGGCGCCGGCCGGCGCGAGGAACTTGCCGAACTCGTTTCCGAAGCGGTCCACCAGCTGGCCGACCGGGAGGGTCGCCTCGGTCGCGATGGGCACGCCCTGGGCGTTGTGGTCGAAGCCGTCGTCCGGGATCAGCGAGTACTTCCAGTCGCCGATGCCGTGCTCCAGGTTGGGGTCCCACCACTTGTTGAGGAACTCGACGGGCGTCAGGGTGCCGAACCGGTTGTAGCCCTCGAGGGTGGCACCGATGAGACCGGAGTCGGGCAGCCGGGCCGGGCCGAACCGCCAGTCGTTGCAGTAGTACGGCGTGTGCGCGTACGGGTAGGGCGACGGCACCAGCCCCAGGCAGGACAGCTGCCGGGGGCGGGCGCCGTCCGGCGCCGGGTCTCCGTACCCCTGCCGTGCCTTGTCCTTGTCCTGGTGCTTGCCCTTGCCTTCCGCCCGTGCGACGGGCAGCGGCGCGGTGATGGGCTGCCGTGCCACTGGCCGGTCGGCGGCCACGGCGGACGAGGGCGCGCCGAGCAGCACGGAACCGGCGAGCCCGGCCGTCACGGCCAGGCCCACGCTCCACTGACGGAATGTCACTGATACCTCCGCGAGATTCGTCCCGAAGATCGGGAAAGTCCTGAATCATCACAGGCGATCAGTGAAGGAGCGGCAAACGGTACGGGGCCGAACGGCTCACGCCCTACAGCAAATGGTCGGCCTTCCCCGCCTTGATCTCCAGGATGAGGGCGCGGAGGGCTTCGCGGGTGTCGGTGAGGGGGGTGTCCTCCTGTCCGGCGACGGCGATATAGGCGTTGCCGGTGGGGTCGGTGCCTATGCGGAAGCAGTTGTTGCCTTCGCCGCAGTAGGGGTCTTCCCAGGTGATCTCGGTTCGCATGGCTTCCTCAGAGTTCACGGGCGATGTCGAGGATGAGGTCGCGGGAGGCTGCCGACGGCAGCGCTGCCTGGTCCATCCAGTCCAGGTGTGCACGGTACTTGGTGAGTTGGGCCTCCGCGTCGGTGAATACCGGCCCATGTGCGGAGTCCAGCTGCACGGTGTCCAGGCGGGGTACGGGACCGATCGCGTAGAGCATGGCGTGCCCCGCTCCGGGGAAGCCGCTGACGTGCATGGGGATGATTCGTACGTCGATACCGTCCTGCTCGGACCGTTCCGCCAGGTGCTTGAGCTGGTCTCGGGTGGTCTCAGGGCCACCGAACCGCATACGCAGCGCCGCCTCGTGGACGTATGCGACGTAGCGCAGGTGGCGGGCGAACACCTGCTGACGTTCCATGCGGTGGGCCACGCGCAACTCGACGTCGAGTCGCCGAATGGGTGGCAGTACGGCTGTGAAGACACCGCGCGCGTAGTCCTCGGTCTGGAGGAGTCCGGGTACGTGCATGAACTGCACGGTCTGTACCTGAGCTGCGTGCCACTCCAACTCGGCGATGTCCAGCAGGCCTGCGGGTAGGGTGCCGCGATACTGCTCCCACCAGCCTCGTTCCTTGTCCTCGGCGATGGCGATCAGCGCGTCGACGTAACCCTCGTCGGGACAGACGTAGTTGCAGGCGAGAGTGCGGATCCGTTCGGCTGAGAACGGGCGGATGCCCGACTCCATGTTGGAGAGCCGCGTCCTGTTGATGCCGAGAAGGCCGGCGGCGTACTCGGTGGTGACCCCCGCCGCGACCCGCATTTTCCGCATCTCCGCGCCGAGGCGCTTCTGCCGCTCGGTCGGAGTGCTTCTTGTGGTCATGCCTGCCCCTTCGCGCTGTGGACGCCTCAAGTCTGGCGGTGGCAGTCGCCCAAGTCCATCCCGATGGAGGTAATTACCTCCGTTTGCCTGGACACTGTAACCCGGCCATCTCTACAGTCAGTCATGGCTCGACCACAGAGCCGTTACGAATCCGCCCGGAAGCGCATCACACGTGCCCGCCCGCCTTCTCCTCCCCTGGGAGGGGTGTGCGCGTGTCAGGGAGACAGGCCACTGGGTGGAACACCCCCATGAGACAAGGGAGTTGCCGTGCACCTCGAGACCGTGTCCTGCCCTTCGCCGACCATCGCCCCCGCTGACGCCCCCTTCGTCCCCGCACTCCCGGAGAACCTCCTCTACAGCTTCACGCTCCCCGCGGCCCCGCGAAGTCCCGGCGTCGCCCGTGCCGCGACCCGCGCGATCCTCAGGGCGCACGGTCTGCCCGAGGTGACCGACGCGGTCGTCCAGGTCGTCAGCGAACTGACCGCCTGCGCCTGCCGCTTGTCCGCGACCAACGAGGTGTACGTCTCCCTGCGGCACCGCGACGACAACCTGCGCGTCACGGTCTACGACGGCCACCCCCGCCACACCCACGCCCGCCTCGGTGCCATCTGCGTCCTGTCCCGCCGGGTGTCCCTGCGCGTCCTGGACGAGGTCGTACGGGCCTGCCACGGCGACTGGGGCATCGGCGGCGACCGCGAACCGGGCGGAGGCACCCGGATGTGGGCGGTGCTGCCGCGCGCGGGGGCCGCCGGTTATCTCGGGGGAGGGCGCTCGTACGGGTGACGGCGCCGGAAACCGGATCTGCTCTCCGTGAGATCCCACTACGTTCACCACGTGACCGAGCCCTACGTGATCGAGCTGGAGCCGGAAGTGCGGGACTGGCCGAACTTCTCGCGCGGGCTCCGACGACCCTGGGCGAGCCGCACTCTCGTCACCTGGGAGAGGGAGTACGCGAGCTGCGGTTCGTTCTGGGCGGATGTGCCACGCGAGTGAGTTACTGGCTGGCACCCCAGCGAAGGATCGTGCTGCTCACCATGTTCCGGAAGACCCGGATGCGGGAGGATGCCGAGGTCAAGCGTGCCAGGCTGGCGAAAGAGCTGTGCGAGGCCGAGCATGGCCCCGCACATGACGAGTTCACTCGTGAGTTCCGGGAGGACCAGTGAGTCATACCCGCTGGAAGCTGTCGCGGGAGCGGAAAGCGGCCGATCGAGCCGCCGAACCGGCGTCGGTGGTCGCGGAGCGTGAGCAGATCCGGCTGGCCTACGCGCTGGGGCAGCTGGTGTACGACCGCCGTGTCGCGCTCGGGCTGACGCAGGACGCACTGGGGCGTCGCCTGGGGATGACCGAGGACGAAGTGGAGACGGTGGAGGTCGGCGGGATGCTTCCGCTCACCGCCGACCTGCTGGTCAGGCTGGCGGCCGCGCTGGACGTCACGGTGGACCTGCACCTGGTCTCCGACGGGAGCAACACCGTGGTGTTCGAGGAACGCGCGGCCTGAACGGTACGCCGTACCTTCGCTCGTCAGGGCCACAGCAACTGCCGTGACCAGCCCTCGTCGTCCCGCCGGTACGTCAGGCGTACGTGGCGGCGCCTCTCCTCGCCCTGGAAGAACTCCACCTCCTGTGGGTGGAGGCGGTACAGGGTCCAGGTCGGCGACTCGGCCGTCGGGTTCCGCTGTGCCTCCTCCCAGGCCGCCTGGGACACGGCCGCCAGTTCCTCCGGCGAGGAGAGCGGCTCGCTCTGGTGGCCCGTCAGGGCGGCGGCCAGGGCGCCCGTGGAGCGGGCGTGCAGGTCGGCCTGGGCCTCGCCGGAGGGCGCGGAGGTGACCGGGCCCCGGACGCGGACCTGGCGGCCCAGCACGGGCCAGTAGAAGGTGAGCGCCGCGTACGGGCGGGCGGCGAGCTGGCGGCCCTTGCGGCTGGTGGCGTGGGTCGCGAAGGACCAGCCGGTCGCGTCGGCGCCGTGCAGCATCACGATCCGGGCGTCCGGCAGACCCTCCTCGTCGGCCGTGGCCAGCGTCATGGTGTGCGGCTCCCGCTCACCCGACGCCACCGCCTCGGCGAACCAGGCTGTGAAGAGGTCCACCGGGGTGTCGGGGGCCTGCTCCGGGTCGAAGAGAGGCAGCCGCGTCACCTCCGGGTCCCACACCCGCAGTGACCTCAGCAGCTCATGAAGATCCGTAGCCATGCCCCGAGTATCGGCCCCGCCGGTCAGCGGCGGGCGAACTGGACCCCCGTCGACTGCACGGCGTCCGGCTTCACGGCGATCCCCTCGACCGTCAGCTGCTCGCCGTAGATGTCGGTGAGCCGGATCGCGCCGCCGCAGCCGGTTCCCGACTCGGAGAGGAAGTAGTTGTACTCGGTGCGCGCCAGCCGGACCCAGGAGCCGCCCGCACGGACCTCCAGGCGGGCCAGCGGGTTGCGGTGGCCGATGGCCTGGACGCCGCACCAGTACTGGCTGGAGCCCGTCTTGTAGCGGATCGAGATCTTGTCGCTCGTATCCGGGCTGAGCAGGTTCCAGGTGATCTGGATCCGGCCGGCCGACAGCGGGGCCAGCTTGGCGAACGCCTGCTGGCTGAGGTCGAGCTGGCCCGCCTGGCAGGGCGCCGGGCACTCGTTGGTGATGCGGACGGTGATGGACTTGCCGCCCGCGTGGACGGCCACGAACGCGCCGCACGCCTTCGACGTCTCGTAGTCGGCGGTGTTCATCGCCGCTGTCATCACGTCGGAGGTGGGGCCGTAGGAGCAGGCGCCGTCGCCGTTGCCGATGTCGTAGGAGGTGGCGACTCCGGTGTAGGTGGTGCCGGGGCGGATCCGGCCCGCCAGGGAGCCAGTCGCGGACGTCTTCGGGGGCGCGGCGGTGGTGGCCTTCGCGCGGGCGGACGCGGCGGCCGCGGCCGAGCGGGACGCGGACGCACGGGCCGTCGGGCTCGCGGAGTTCGTGGCGCTCGCGGAGGGCTTCGGGGACGCGGAGGCCGACGGTGCCCCGGACGTCGGCGACCCGCTCACCCGGGTGCCGGCGACGGGCTTGGCCGCTTCCCGCACGTCGGCGGTCCCACCACCCGGGCGGAAGGCCACGGCCAGCGACACGACGAGCGCCACGGCGGTCACCGCGACGGCGGAGACCAGAGCGGTGGGGCGCCGGGGGCGGGAGCGGCGGCGGTGCGAAGGGGTGGTCACAGTCGAGTCCTCCGGTCGGGCGGGGCTCCGGTCTTGAGGGTGATGAGAGCGTCCGCCCCAAAGTCGCCGCGGACCTCCCAAAGGTTGCCGTGACCTCATACGGCCGTGGGGTCGCCCGGGTTCACCCGTTTCCCACCGGTCCGCCCACGTCACCACTCACGGCACCCGTTCACGTCACTGTCTCGTACTGGCCCAGGAAGCGGGCCCGCCCCTTCTTCACCTGGTACAGGAAGAGCCCGGGGGTGTAGTCCAGCTGAAGCGTCGTCCTGTTGAACGACACCTTCTTGCAGACACCTCGGTAGGTGAGCGTCCGCAGCCGCCGCGTCACACCGCCCCGCTCCACCCCGTCCCGGCCGAGCAGCCGCAGCCCCTCGGCGGCCAGGCCGAGCGCGTCGAAGGCCTCGGCGGCGTACGGTCCCACCTCGTCGACGCCGTAGCGCTTCCGGTACGCCGCCGCGAAGGCCTTCGCCGCCTTCGGCGCGGGAGAGGCCGAGGGATCCATGTAGGTCGCGCCGAACACCCACCCCTCGGCGGCCTCCTCCGCCTCCGCCAGGAACGTGGAACCCAGCACCGGTTCGAAGGCCGCGCACGAGCCGGTGAACCCCGCCTCGCGCACCGCGCGGGCGCACAGGGCGGCCCGGTGGGCGGAGACACCGGTGTACACGAGGGCGTCGGCCTCGGCGGCGATCGCCGCCTCCACGGCCGCGCGGAAGTCGTCGCTCCCGGCGGCGACTGTGTGCAGGGTGGTGGTGCCGTCGACGTCGTGGGAGGGCGGGAACTCGGTGAGCGCCCTGACGCTGATCCAGCCGGTCCGCCCTGCGGCCCGGTCGTCGATCACGGCGGTCCTGCGGGAGGGCTCGACGTGGGTGAGATACCAGCCGACCGGTGTCGTCCGGGAGACGTCGCTGGGGCTGAGCTGGAAGATCGCCGTGTCCGAGGTCTTGGACAGCTGATCGTCTCTGGCGGAGACGATCAGCGCGGGCAGCAGCGCCTTCTGGTACCTGTCCCGGGCGGCGACCGCCGTCGCGTCCGTCGTGGGACCGACCACGGCGTACACCGTGTCGTCCGCCGCGAAGGCGTCGGCGGTCTCCACGGCCCGCTCGGGCTCCCCGCCGTCGTCCCGCACCTGGAGCACGAGGTCGAAGTCCCGGTCCGCACGGGCGTTGTGCTGTTCCACGGCGAGCCGCGCGCCCCGCTCCTGCGCCCGCCCGAAACTCTTCTGAGCGCCGCTCAGATCGGCGTGCAGCCCGATCGTGTACCGGGGCAGCGGACTTTGCCCGCCCGTCCCGCCCCCGGACCCCTCGCCCGAGCGTCCGGCCACCCACGCCGCCACGCCGCCACCGGCCCCGAGCACCCCCGCGACCGCCCCGAGGACCAGGAAACGCCGCCGCGACGGCCGGTGGGCCACCTCGGTCGCATCGAGCTGCCCCGGGTGTGCCTCATCCGGTGCCTGCGGCACCGGCAACTCCAGTACCCGTGCCGCCCGTTCGGCGATCAGGCCCGGCAGGGGAGCGGGCAGCCAGCCGTCGCCGGCCGTCGCACCGGGATCGAGGGCGGCGCGGACCTCCTCCGCCCCCGGCCGGGCGCCGGGTTCCTTCGCCAGGCAGGCGGTCAGCAGCGGCAGCAGCGGGTCCGGTACGCCGTCGAGGTCGGGGGTCTCGTGGACCGTGCGGTAGATGACGGCGGCCGGGGTGCCGGTGCCGAAGGCGCGGCGGCCGGTCGAGGCGAAGGCGAGGACGCAGGCCAGCGAGAAGACGTCGCTCGGCGGGCCGATCCGTTCCGCCCGGCCTGCCTGGGCCTGTTCAGGCGAGAGGTGGCCGGGGGAGCCGATCACCACATCGCTCGCGGTGAGCGCGGTCGCGTCCGCCGAGCGTGCGATGCCGAAGTCGATGAGCCGCGGCCCGTCCAGGGCGAGGAGCACATTGCCGGGCTTGACGTCCCGGTGCACCAGTCCGGCCGCGTGCACCTCCGCCAGCGCCTCGGCCAGCCTGGCGCCGAGCACCCGTACGCTCTGAGGCGGCAACGGCCCGTAGCGCGCGACCGCGTCGGTGAGCGGCGGCCCGGGAACGTACGCGGTGGCCAGCCAGGGCTCGCGGGCCTCCGGGTCGGCACTGGTCACCGGCACCAGCCAGCGCCCCCCGGCCCGCCCGGCGACCTGGTCGCCCAGTCGACCCAAGGCCTGCGCCTCGCGCCGGAACCGCACCCGGAAGGCGGGGTCGGCGGCGTACTCGGCGCGGATCACCTTGAGCGCGACCAGCGCCCCGCCCGGCGTAAGGGCCAGATAGACCACGCCCATGCCGCCCGCGCCCAGCCGCCCCAGCAGCCGGTGGCCGCCGACGGCCTGCGGATCCCCGGGACGCAGGGCGGCGACGGGCACGGTCGGGCAGCCCTAGGAGCCCGAGGACGACGGTACGGACGCCGGGCCGAGGAAGCGGAACCGGCCGCCCTCGACCACGTAGCCGAAGACCGCGCCGCTCTCGGGGGCGACGAAGGACCCGGTCTCGGGCACGAAGGCGAACTTCTTGGTCACCCCTTGATAGGCGGTGTTGCGCAGGGACGTGGTCAGCTGGGCGCGCGTCGGCCGCTTGTCCGCCTTGCGCAAGCCGTCCGCGACCATGTTGACGACGTCGTACGCCTCCGCGGTGTAGAAGCCGGGGGCGCTGTCGAACCGTTTGCGGTGGGCGGCGGTGAACTCGGCCGCCGCGGGCAGTTCCGTCGGGTCGACGCAGGTGCTGGTGATCAGCCAGCCCTCGGCGGCCTCGCCCGCCCCGTCGAGGAACTCCGTGCTCAGCGCGGCTTCCGGGCTGTACCTCGGTCCGTCGAAGCCGGCCGCGGCCAGTGCGCGCGCGAAGGCCGCCGCGCCCGCGGCGTACCCGCCGTAGACGAAGGCGTCGGAGCCCGCGGCCAGCATGTCGGCGACGACGGGCCCGAAGTTCTCGGTGCCGGCCGGGACGACCCGCGGGTAGGGCACCCGGCCCTGCTCCCGGACCATCAGGTTGATGGAGCCGACGGACGCCCAGGCGTAGTCGGCGGCGGTGCGGTCCATGAGCAGACCGGGTCGCCCGGACGGACCGGTGGCCGCCACCCCGGAGGCGTACTTCTCACCCATCGCCTTCCCACCTGCGGTCAGGAACACGGCGAGGGGCACGGTGGCCTCAAGGTCGTTGGGGCGGGCGTGCAGGAAGGAGCGGTTCTCTGTGACCGTCAGGACGCTCGTTCCGGCGGACACGGAGATCAGCGGGAGCAGCGCCTCGTCGTACACGGCGACGACGGCGCGGGCGGCGTCGTCGGCCGTGGGGCCGAGGACGGCGAGCACGTCCTTGTCCTCGACGAAGGCGCGGGCGACGGTGCCGGCCCGGGTCACATCGCCGCGGTCGTCGACCGTCCTCAGGGTCAGGGTGAAGGGTTTGTCCTTACGGGCGTTGAACCGCTCGACGGCGAGCCGCGCACCTCGCGCCTGTGCCTGCCCGAGGGTCTTTCCCGGGCCGCTGAGATCTGCCTGCACGCCGATGATCCAGTCCCGGCCGGGCGCGGGGCCGGACGTCTTACGGTCGTCGTCCCCGCGCAGGGTGGCCCAGAGCGCCGCCCCGCCGCCCGCCGCCAGGACGGCACCCGAGGCCGCCGCGATGAGGAACCGCCGCCGGCTGGGAGCGGGCCCGGAACCGGCCGTTCCCGTCTCCGCTCCGGACCCGGCCACCCCGGCCTCCGTCGCCCCTGCCCCCGTCTCGGCGACCGTCGGTTCGATGTCCGGCAGGGCGAGCATCGCGGCCGAACGCTCGGCGATGATCCGTACGACGTCCTCCGGCAGCCATCCGGCCGGATCCCCCGGGGTGTCCTCGATGATCAGCTCGTACAGCGCCGCCGCCGAGGGACGGTCCACCGGGTTCTTGGCCAGGCACGGCCGCAGCAGCACCAGCACCTGTTCGTCGATGTCCGCGAGGTCGGGCTCGTCGTGCACCGTGCGGTAGAGCAGGGCGTCGACCGCGCCGGTGCCGAAGGGCGGGCGGCCGGTCGCCGCGTAGGCCAGCAGACAGCCCAGGGAGAAGACGTCACTGGGCGGGCCGAGTTCGTCGGCGCGGGCCTCGGCCTGCTCGGGCGAGAGGAAGCCGGGGGTGCCGACGACCATGTCGGCGGAGGTGATCGCCGTGTCGTCGGCGGCCCGCGCGATCCCGAAGTCGATGAGCCGTGGCCCGTCCACGGCGAGCAGCACATTGCCGGGCTTGACGTCCCGGTGCACCAGTCCGGCCGCGTGCACCTCGGCCAGCGCCCCGGCGAGCATCCGGGCCAGCACGCGCACACTGCGGGTGGGCAGCGGCCCGCACTCGGCGACGGCCTCGGCGAGCGAGGGCCCGGGGACGAAGGCGGTGGCGAGCCAGGGCGCGGCGGCGTCCGGGTCGGCGCCGGTGACGGGTACCGCCCAGGGGCTGCTGACCCGGCGCGCGGCCTCGACCTCGCGCCGGAAGCGGGCCCGGAACTGGGGGTCCTCGGCGTACTCGGCCTGGATCGCCTTGATCGCGGCCAGCGCGCCCTCGTCCGTACGGCCGAGGTAGACCACGCCCATGCCGCCCGCGCCGAGCCGGCCGAGCAGCCGGTACCCGGCGAGGGAGGAGGGGTCGGAGGGGAGCAGGGCGCCGGTCACTCGTCCACCTCCAGCTCGTTCTCCAGACGGACCAGCATGCTGCTCTGTGTCTCGGCCATCGCCTGGGTCAGCTCGTCGTACTCATGGCCCTTGGAGCCACGGCCGGTGGTGGCGACGGTGACCTGTCCGATACGGCCCTGGGTCCACACGTAGGTGTACGGGCCGCCCAGGGTGTCGCTCCGGTACTCGCCGTACTCGAAGAGGGAGTCCTCGGCGTACTCGTTGCCGTTCCTGCCGAACGCCGTGCCGAGGGATTTGAGGCCGGAGATCCGTTCCCCGGCGCGCAGCACCTGGTCGGGGCAGCGCAGCGCCTCTTCCAGGGTCGACGCCTGCTCCCAGTCGGCGCTGTCCGCGTCCTTGTGGACGGTGACGGTCACGGCGACCCTGACCGGGCCCGTGCCGTCGGCGGCGGGGAGTTCGCTGTAGCGGGTGACGCTGGCGAGCACATCGGCGGGGACGGGTAGGCGCTGCCAGACGCAGTCGTCGCCGAGGACCGGCCAGGTGTCCGGATCACTGTCCGGGCCCGCGAGGACATAGCCGACTCCCCAGAGCTCCGGGCCGGCGGCGACCCTGTCGGCCAGGCGCACGGCGTCCGCGCGGGTCTTCGGGGCGCGGGCCGGATCGGGGGTGAAGTCGAGGGCGGTGGGCTTGGTGCTGGGGGCGTCCGTGGCGCCTGGGGTGCCCGTGCCGCCGGATGCGCCGGTGGGGGTCTGCTTCGGCGTTCCGGTGGCTTTGCCGCCCCCGGACCCACCACCCCCGCCGGAACACGCGCCGACGAGCAGCAACCCGCTCACCGAAAGGGCACACAAGCCCCGTAAAAGCCCTCTGTCCACCGCTTCCGCCCCCCGGCGCTCGCGAGTCGCAGCCCTCTCCCGGCCTCTCCCGGGTCCCTGTCAGGACGACGAGAGTACGGCAGAGTTCAGTTCCGGCCCAGCACCACGGTCCCAGAAGAACAGAACCATCCCCCGGTCCCCGAGGCCACCCCCAAACGCGGCAACTCCCCATCGGTTCCCCGCACTTGACGCTCCCCGGCCTCCCCCCGCAACTGCCGCACCGCCTCCACCAGCAGGAACAGCCCCCGCATACCCGGGTGTTGGGCCGACAAGCCGCCCCCGTCCGTGTTCACCGGCAGCTCCCCGCCGACTGCCAGCCGCCCCTTCTCCACGAACGCCCCGCCCTCGCCCTTGGCGCAGAATCCCAGGTCCTCCAGGGTCACCAGCGTCATGTAGGTGAACGCGTCGTAGATCTCCGCGAAGTCCATCTCCGCCGGCCGCACCCCCGCCCGCTCGAACGCCAGCCGCCCGCTGACCGCCGCCGGGGAGACCGTGAAGTCCTCCCACTCCGACAGGCTCGCGTGGGAGACGTGCTCACCGGTGCCGAGGATCCACACCGGGGCGGTGCGGCAGTCCCGTACGTACTCCTCCGCCGCCAGCAGGACCGCCGCGCCCCCGTCGGAGCGGATGCAGCAGTGCAGCTTGGTGAACGGGTCGGCGATCATCGGACCGGAGAGCACCTCGTCGACCGTGACCGGGGTGCGGAACATCGCGTCCGGGTTCAGCGCCGCGTTCGCCCGCGCCTGGACGGCCACCTCCGCGAGCTGCTCGATCGTCGTGCCGTACTCGACCATGTGCCGGCGGGCCGCCATCGCGTACTTGGCGATCAGGGTGTGCCCGTACGGCACCTCGAACTGCAGCGGGCCGCGGGCGCCGAAGGCGAAGGTGCCGGTGCGGCGGCCCGCCCGGATGTCGGCGCGGGCCGTGGAGCCGTAGACCAGCAGGACGGCGTTCGCGTGCCCGGCGGCGATCGCGTCGGCCGCGTGCGCCGCCATGACCTCCCACGTCGAGCCGCCGACGGAGGTGGAGTCGACCCAGGTGGGGCGCAGACCCAGATGGTCGGCCACCTCGACCGGGGCGAGCGTGCCGAGCCCGGCGGACGCCAGCCCGTCCACCCTCGACCGGTCCAGCCCCGCGTCCGCCAGCGCCCGGCGGGCCGCCTGGGCGTGCAGGGCGTACGGGGTCGCCTCGTCCACCCGCCCGCAGTCCGAGAGCGCGACGCCGACGACGGCCACTTTCCGGGTCCCCGCGGTCATGAGAGGCCACCTTCCTCTGTGCATCTCGATCCGGCGCTCCTAATATGACGGACCGTCAGATCCGGAGGGAAGTGCCAGATCCGGAGGGAAGTGCCAGATCCGGAGGGAATCCATGGACCCCCGCCTCACCGCCGAGCAGGACGAGATCCGCCGCACCCTGCGGGAACTGCTCCACAAACGCTGCGGCCCCGAGGAGTTGCGGGCCGCCCTCGACACCCCGGCCGGCCACGACCGCGCCCTGTGGACCGCCCTCGCCGAACAGCTCGGCCTGCCCGGCCTCGCCGTCCCCGAGGCGTACGGCGGTGTCGGCTGCCCCCGCACCGACCTCGCGCTCGCCGCCGAGGAGACCGGCCGGGCCCTCGCCCCCACCCCGCTGCTCGCCACCTCCGTCCTCGCCGCGCCCCTGATCCTCGCCCTCGGCACCGACGCCCAGCGCGCCCGGCTGCTCCCCCGCCTCACCGACGGCACCCTCACCGCCGCCCTCGCCGTCCCCGCGCCCGCCCTCGCCACCGCGCTCGCCCTCACCGGGCCGGGCGGCGGGGACTGGTCCGGCGGGGGGCGCGCGGGAGGCGTGCAGGCCCGGCGGGCCGGAGGCGAGGGCGGCTGGCGGCTGTACGGGGAGGCCGCCCAGGTCCTCGACGGGCACAGCGCCGGGCTGCTGGTCGTCGCCGCCCACACCGGGGGGTTCGTACGGTCGCGGACCCTGCTGTTCCTCGTGGCGGGGGACGCCGCCGGGGTCGTACGGACCCGGCAGACCGCGCTCGACCCGACCCGCCCGCAGGCGCGGGTGCAACTGCGGCACGTGGAGGCCGAGTTGCTGGGCGAGGAGGAGGCGGACGTGTCCGGCGCGCTGTCCTCGGCCGGGGACTTCGCCGCCGCCTTCCTCGCCTGTGAGGCCGTCGGGGCCGCCGACCGGGCGCTGGAGCGGACCGTGGAGTACCTCAACCAGCGGGAGCAGTTCGGGCGGGCGATCGGGTCCTTCCAGGCGGTGCAGCACCGGCTGGCGGAGGTGTACGTACGGGGCCAGGCGGCCCGGTCCGCCGCGTACTACGCCGCCTGGGCGACCGGGCGCGGGGAACGGGTCGGCGGACTCGCGCTCGCGCAGGCCCTGGAGACGCTGCGGCTCGCCGCCGCCGAGGGGATCCAGCTGCACGGCGGTATCGGGTTCACCTGGGAACACGAGGCGCACCTGTACTTCAAGCGGGCCGCCGGCGACGAGCTGCTCTTCGGGCCCGTGCACCGGCTGCGCGCCCACGCGGCCGACGAGGCCGGACTGTTCGCGGGCGCGGGCGCGGGCGCGGGTGCGGGGGTGACGGTGTGATCGGTGTCCGTCTTGTGCAGAAGGTGTCGTCGACCAGGGGCTTCGCCAAGCTCGCCCCGCACGTCATACCCGCCCTCGACCGGGCCGTACACCGGCTCACCCGGGGAAAGGTGCTGCTCAGCGCCCAGCTGCTGCCCGGGGTGATCCTCACTGCGACCGGCGCCCGCAGTGGGCAGCCGCGCCGGACGCCCCTGGCCTGCATGCCGGAGCCCGGGGGCGGCACCTGGATCCTCGTCGGCTCCAACTTCGGCCGCACGGGCCACCCCGCCTGGACCGCCAACCTCCTCGCCCACCCCGAGGCCGAGATCAGCTGGAAGGGAACCGACATACCGGTGACCGCCCAGCTGCTGGCGGGGGAGGAACGGGCGGCGGCGTGGAAGGAACTGCTGAAGTTCTGGCCGCCGTACGCGACGTACCAGGCGAGGGTGGAGCGGGAGATCCGGGTGTTCCGGCTGGTACGGAAGCCCTGAGGCCCAGGCGAGGCGGGCGGGGCGAAGTGTGCGCCGAGTCTCAGCGACACGCCGTCCGCACGGCGTGTCGCTGAGACTCGGCGCACACTAAGGGGCTCGGCCCGGCCGAAAGGACCTAGATGGCGTGCTGGATCAGCAGGAACGTGCCGATTCCCAGCATCGCCGCCCCCGACGTACGGGTGACAGCCCTTGCCGCCGCCGGGCGGGCGCCGAGGACCGCGCGGGCCAGGACGCCGACCGCGAGGTAGACGGCGGCGCAGCACGCCATGTGCAGCAGGCCGAGGACGGCGGTCTGCGCGGCGACCGGGAGATGCGAGCCGCCCCCGCTCACCAGGAACTGCGGCAGGATCGACAGATACAGCAGCAGCCCCTTGGGGTTCAGGCCGCTGATCATCGCGCCCCGCAGGAAGACCCGGCCCTCGACGACCGGCTCGCCCTCCTCCGGCACGCCGGGCCGGCGCAGCACGCCCCACCCCAGCCACACCAGATACCCGGCCCCCGCCACCGTGAGCGCGGTGAGCAGGGCGGGCGAGCCCGCGACCAGGACGGCCAGGCCCGCCGTCGCCAGCGCCGTGTGCAGGGCGTAGCCGCTCACCAGGCCGCCCACCGCCGCGCCCACCGAGCGACCGCGCAGCCCGGCGGAGATCACATACGCCCAGTCGGCGCCCGGCACACAGACCAGCAGCAGGTCCAGCGCGAGGAAAGAAATCAGCGTTCCCGTGTCCATACCGGGGACATTAGGCGTGATCCGGCCGAAAATGTTCCTGTTCTTTTCCCGAAACGCGGCGGACTGGGGGAAGATCTGCCCTATGGACGACGTGGACCGGAAGATTCTTGCCGAGCTGCAGCAGGACGGGCGGCTGACCGTGACCGAGCTGGCCGCGCGGGTGCGCCTGAGCGTCTCGCCGTGTCATCGGCGGCTGCGGGAGCTGGAGCGGTCCGGGGCGATCAGCGGCTACCGGGCGGTGGTGGAACCGGCCGCCGTCGGGCTGGCCTTCGAGGCGCTGGTCTTCGTGTCGATGCGACAGGAGGACCGGGACACGGTCGCCGAGTTCGAGCGGGCGGTGGGCGAGCTGGAGCACGTACTGGACGCCCAGCGGCTCTTCGGGGAACCCGACTATCTGCTGCGGGTGGCGACGGCCGACCTCGCGGCCTTCCAGCGGCTCTACGACGAGCGGCTCGCGACCCTGCCAGGGGTGCAGCGGCTGACGTCCACGCTGGTGATGAAGCACGTGGTCAAGGGCCGGCCCCTGCCGGCGTAGCGGCACGGGCGGTGGTCCCACCCTCGTGGAACCACCGCCCGCCAGACAGGACTTGGGGACAACTGTGCCGGATTACCTCGTCGGCTTCTTGCCGGTGATGCCCAGGTGCACCAACAGCGCCAGGTTCGGCTTGAGTTCGGCCTGCTTGACGCCCCAGGACTGGAAGCCCTTCTGGTGCGAGGCGACGGCGGCGAGCATCGCGACCAGCGAACCGGCGACGGCGGCCGGGTTCACGTCCTTGTCGACCCGGCCCTTGGACTGCAGTTCGGCGACGGCGTCCGCGAGGGAGTTGTTCACCGAGTTGAGGATCTTCATCCGGAGTTTGTAGAAACGCTTGTCGCCCTCGGCCGCGCCGAGGTCGACGACCCGGAGGATCGCGTCGTTCTTCTTCCAGAACTCCAGGAACCCGTCGACGAGTTCCTGCGCCGTCTGCCAGCCGGCCCTGCCGACCCACGAACGGCCCTCCAGCAGCTCGGTCAACCCGGCGCCCTCGGCGGCCATTTGCTCGGCGATCTCCAGGACGGCGCCCTCGACGTCCGGGAAGTACTGGTAGAAGGTCGCGGGCGAAGTGCCCGCCTTCCGGGCCACGTCGATGACCTTGACGTCCCGGTACGGAGAGGAGCTGAGCATCTCGCTGAGGCAGTCCAGCAGCTTCTGCCGCGTCGCCTGCCCGCGCCGGCCGGCCACGCGGCCGTCGACGGTACGCACTTGTCCTGTCATGCCGTCAGCTTACCGAGGGGTGATCGGAGCGCTATTCGGCCGACTGCAAATGGGGTGCTAGCGGCGCGGAGGAAGGGTGTGCTGGTCTGCGCGTTGCGTCAACCGCCGCTAGTTTGGCTGCATGGCCGAAAACAGGGCATCGGTGAACACAGAGGGTGGTGCCGGAGGGGTCCCCGAGGGCATCCCGTGCTGGGTGGACGCGCAGCTTCCCGACGTGGACGCGGGCAGGCGCTTCTACGGCGAGCTCTTCGGATGGACCTTCCAGGAGGCGTACGGCGCCTCCGTGTGGGCCCTGCTGGACGGCAGGCCCGTCGCCGCGCTCGCCCACAAGACGGACGGCCGGATGCCCACCGTCTGGACCGTGTACTTCTCCACCCCGGACGTCGAGGCCACCGTCCGGCGGATCCGGTCGGCCGGCGGCCAGGTGGTCATGCCCCCGTTCCCGGTGGACGGCCTGGGCTCGGCCGCCCTCGCCGCCGACCCCGAGGGCGCCGTCTTCGGCCTCTGGCAGCCGGGCAGCCACCCCGGCTTCGGCGTCCGGCACATCCCCGGCGCCTTCGCCTGGGCACAGCTGTACGCCCGGGACACCGAGACCGCGAACACGTTCTACGGCCACCTGTTCCACGAGGCCCTCTTCGGCCCCGGTGCCGAACCCGACTTCGGCCGGGTGCCGGTCACCGACGTCTTCCCGGAGGTCATGCCGCCGCACTTCCTGGTCCACTTCGGGGTGGCGGACTGCGCGGCGGCCCTCGGTGCCGTGACGCGGCTCGGCGGGCGGGTCCAGGCGGGCCCGTTCACGGCCTCGTACGGAATCGTGGCGGTCGTCACGGACAATCAAGGTGCGTCGTTCGCGCTGCTTCAGCGTTGAACCACGTACCGGAGTACCCGCTCACGTACCGTCCCGCAGGCTGTTTCGCCCCTGTATGAGATGAGACACCCTGATCGTCACCGGGTTCGCAACCGGCCGCCCGGCCAGGAAGAATCTGGGGTGCGTGCCGCCATGGCGGTGCGGTGGTGAGACGCTGCACTTCGGTCGCGTACACATAGTGGGTGACGTGGCCCGTACGGGGAGGTGGCAGGCAAGTGGTGGATCAGCTGACGCAGCACGATCCGCGGCGGATCGGGCCGTTCGAGGTGCTGGGACGGCTGGGGGCCGGCGGCATGGGGCTGGTCTATCTGGCGCGCTCGGCGTCGGGCCGGCGCGTGGCGATCAAGACGGTCCGGACCGAGCTCGCCGAGGACCAGCTCTTCCGCGTGCGCTTCACGCGCGAGGTGGAGGCGGCCCGGGCGGTGTCCGGCTTCTACACGGCCGCCGTGGTCGACGCCGACCCGCGCGCCGCCGTGCCCTGGCTCGCCACGGCCTACGTCCCCGCGCCCTCCCTCGAGGAGATAGTGAACGACTGCGGGCCGCTCCCGGCCCAGGCCGTGCGCTGGCTCGCGGCGGGCGTGGCCGAGGCGCTCCAGTCGATCCACGGCGCGGGACTCGTCCACCGTGACCTGAAGCCGTCGAACGTCCTCGTCGTCGAGGACGGCCCCCGGGTGATCGACTTCGGTATCGCCTCCGGAGTCTCGAACACCCGTTTGACGATGACGAACGTCGCCGTCGGCACCCCCGCCTACATGTCCCCCGAGCAGGCCAAGGACTCCCGCAGCGTCACCGGCGCCAGCGACGTCTTCTCCCTCGGCTCGATGCTCGTCTTCGCCGCCACCGGCCACCCGCCCTTCCACGGCGCCAACCCGGTCGAGACGGTCTTCATGCTGCTGCGCGAGGGCCCGGACCTCGAAGGACTCCCGGACGAGCTGCGCCCGCTCATCGAGTCCTGTATGCAGATGGAGGCCACGGCCCGCCCCAACCCGGCCGACCTCCAGGCCCAGCTCGCCCCGCATCTCTTCGGCTCCGGCTCCGACGACAGCGGTACGGCGTCGGCGTGGCTGCCCGAGAAGGCGGTCACCCTCATCGAGACCCGCCGCGGCGGCCGTCCCGCCCTCAAACCGGCGCCGGTGAGCCCGCGCCAGCTGCCGCCGCCGCCCGCCCACGACCCCGTGGTGCCCGCGCCCGCCCTCGACCCCGTGGTGCCCGGGCCCGCGCCCGCCCTCGGCCCCGGCCCGGTGCCCGCCGTGATCGGCGCCCCCGACCCCGGCCCGGTGCGCCTCGCGGGCGCGGCCGTGCCGATCGGGCCGGGCCCGCGCGTCGCCGACGTCCGCGCCACCGCCGCCGTCAAGGCCCCGCTTCCCGAGCCCGGCCTGGTCGCCAACTGGACCCGGATCCGCCCCGCCCTGGGCAGCGCCGACACCGCCCTCGCGGCCCCGCAGACGGCGGCGGTGGCCCCCGAGACCCACCCGGCGGGCTGGCGCCCCTGGCGGTTCCGCATGTCGAACGACGTGTGGGGCACCCCGGCCGTCTCCGGCGACCTCGTCTACGTCACCTCCTTCGAGGTGCACGCGCTCGACGTGGCGACCGGCCGGCGCCGTTTCAAGACCCGGGACGTGGCCTGGTCGATGGCTGTCGCGGACGGCCGCGTCCACGCCTCCGACGGTCCGACCCTGTTCGCCCTGGAGGCCCGCGAGGGCCAGGATCTCTGGCGGCTCCAGACGGACGCCTGGGTGTACTCGCTGAAGGCCGAGCGCGGCACGGTCGTCACCGCCACCCGTGGCGGCGGCGTCCAGGCCTGGGAGGCCTCCACCGGACAGAAGCTCTGGGAGATCTCCGGCTGCCAGAGCGACTTCGAGTCGCCCGAGGCGGGCCCCGCCCTGCACGACGGCACGGTCTTCGTCTGGCAGGACGCCCGGCTCAGAGCCCTGGACGCCCGAACGGGTGACGAGCGCTGGTCGTACCCCATCGGCGACGCGGCCTCCTGCGGCGGCGTCCCGGTCCGCGTCACCCCCGCCCCCGACGGCTACGTCTACCTCTCGGCCGGCACCCGCGTCATCGCCGCCGACGTGGCGAGCGGCAGGGTGCGCTGGCACTTCGAGGCCCCGGCGGTCTTCCTCTCCCCGCCCGCCTTCGTCCCCGGCCCCGCGGTCACCGGCGGCGGGGTGTATCTGGCCGACTACCTCGGCACGGTCTACGCCCTCGACGCCGCCGACGGCCGCGACCGCTGGCGCATCGCCACGGAGTCCCGCTCCTCCGTCGACCCGGTCCTGGTGGCGGCCGGCCATGTCCACGTGGGCAGCGGCAAGGGCCTCTACACCCTCGACGCGGTCACCGGCACGCCCAAGTGGCGCTTCCAGGCGGGCGGCGACATCGTGGGCTCCCCGGCGGTCGCGGCGGGCCGTATCCACTTCGGCTCCACGGACCACCTGCTCTACACCCTCAAGGCCGACGACGGCCGCCTGCGCTGGAAGCTCGCGACCGGCGGCGAGATCACCGGCTCCCCGGTCGTCCGGGACGGCGTGGTGTACGCGTGCAGCAAGGACCGCTGCGTGTACGCGCTGGACGCGGAGAAGGGAACGGGTACGGCACGCACGGCCTGACGCCGCTGTTCTTCGCTGTCCCGGTCCGGGACGGCCGTCGTACCGGGGCTACACGGAAGGGACCAGACGGCGGCCGTCACTGCGGAGCGGCCCGCTCACCGCTCACCCGAGACGCTACGCCGGGTGCCGCCGTGCCGCCAGGCAGTGGCATGACCGTGACAGCGGCTGTCTAAGCTGGCCCCATGAATCGACGGGGGTACGGAAAGCTCAGGTTCGCGGCGGTCTCGGCGCTGGTGGTGCTGGCCCTGACCGGCTTCTCCACGGGCAGCCACCACGGGGTGAGCAAGAGCAGCGGCAAGCACCGAAGCGGCAGCAGCGACAGCGACAGCAGCGACAGCGGCGGCGGGGGCTGCAGCAGCTCCAGCCAGGACCACGACGGCTCGTCGTCGAGTTCCGGGGGTTCCGGGAGCAGCTCCACGACCGGCCAGGACGCCGAGGTCGAGCTGGTGGACTGCGCGACGAAGACCGAACCGTACGCCACGCTGAGGCTCTTCAACCCCAACTCCAGCGGCGGCACATTCACCGTCACGGTCGACTTCCTCGACGCCGACTCCCACCGGGTGGAGCAGCGGACCACGGACGCATACGTCCCCGGGAAGGACACGGCGACGGTCCAGGTGAAACTCTCCAGCGCGGGCCTGGCGGCCGAGGTCGACCACTGCGAGCCGGAGCCGTACGCACCGGCGGGCTGACCCTCCGCCTCTCTCAACGAGCCGCCCCCTGGACAGGCACCTCTGCCCACACGGTCTTGCCCAGGGGACACCGATCCGACGACCCCCAGCGCACAGCCAGGGCATCCACCAGTAGCAGCCCCCGACCGGACTCGCCCTCGGGGCACGACGAGGGCGGGGCCGCGGGCGGCCGCTTCGTGGAGGCGGCGTCCGCGACCTCGATACGCACCAGGCCCGCAGCCGTGTCGAGGGCGAGCCGCAGGCCGAAATCCCGGCCCGGCACCCGCCCGTGCCGCACGGCGTTCGCGGCGAGCTCACCGACGACCAGGGCGACCGCGCACGACGCGTCGGTCTCCGGCGGGTAGCCCCACTCCTCCATGCACCGCACGGCGAGCCGCCGGGCGAGCTGCGCACCTCGCGGCGAGGAGACGAACTGCCCTGCGCATACGGTCGTTCCTGTCAGCACGACTGGTCCGTTCTTGTCTGCGTACACGAGTCATCACGTTCTGGATACTGTTGGCCCGCCACCACCCAGAGCGTCGGTGTCGACCTGGGGCTGACCCACTTCGCGGTCCTCTCCGACGGTACGAAGATCGGCTCCCCGCGGTTTCTGCGCCGGGCGGAGAAGAAGCTGAAGAAGGCTCAGAAGGACCTTGCCCGCAAGCGGAAGGGATCGAAGAACCGCGAGAAGGCGAGAGTGAAGGTCGCCAGGGCGCACGCGAAGGTCGCCGACGCGCGCCGCGAGTTCCACCACCAGCTCTCCACGAAGCTGATCCGCGAGAACCAAGCGGTCGCGGTGGAGGACCTGGCGGTCAAGGGACTGGCGCGCACGAGGCTGGCCAAGAGCGTGCACGACGCGGGCTGGTCACAGTTCGTGACCATGCTCGCGTACAAGGCCGAACGGTACGGCCGCACCTTCATCAAGATCGACCGGTTCGAGCCGACCAGCCAGGTCTGCTCCACCTGCGGCCATCGCGACGGTCCCAAACCCCTCGACGTGCGCGAGTGGACCTGCCCCGCCTGCGGGACCTTCCACGACCGCGACGTGAACGCCGCACAGAACGTGAAACAGGCCGCCGGACTGGCGGTGACAGCCTGCCGAGCGCGGGTAAGACCGGGACTCGTCCTGGCACAGCGCGAAGAAACAGGAAGCCACGGAATCCCTACAGGAAACTGTGCCGCGTAGCGGCACAGCACCCCGTAGGGACGGCCAGAATCCTCGGGCTTCAGCCCGAGGAGCATGTCAACTGAACTGGGAGCCCGACGACGACTTCCCCTCGAGTCTGCGACTCAGGCAGTACCCGGAGTCCGTCCCCGTCGTGATCGACCCGAGGTTCGGGCACGGCAGGCCTGTCGTGGCCGCCAATCGCGTCGCGGTCGACGCGATCACCGACCTGTGGGAGGCCGGGGAGAGCGTCGAGGACATCGCGTACGGCTTCGACATGACACCCGAGCAGGTCGACGCGCTGTGCCAGGCAGTGGTGCGCCTTGCCGCCTGAGACGACGGACAGGACGTGGCCGACGAGGAGCGGATCACTCACCCAAACGACCATGGGTGCCACTCAGTGTCGGGCGAATCCGGCTGGCGGCTCTTTGTGTTGCGAGAGTCTCAGCGACATGCCGTCTGCACGGCGTGTCGCTGAGACTGAGCACACACTTTCCCCGGGTCGAACGGCGAGCGCACCTGGCCGTGACAGGGCGAAACAATCATCCGCGCGACCTCGCCGTAGGACACCGGCTGAGCCGCCGGTGCGCGGTTCAGTGCTGCGCGCTGGATTCCGGCGCAGGCAAGCGCTCCGGTGTCGTGGCCTCGGTGATGTCGAGGTCCTGGGTTCCTATGACGGACAGCAGGGCCAGTTGTTCGGCTGCTCGGCTTCCGGGGGGTGCGGTGAACCACAGCAGGCGTTGGCGGCCGTCCTCGCTGAGCAGGTTGTAGCAGTCGAGTTCGATGACGCCGAGCGTCGGGTGGATGATCTTCTTGTGGTCCATGCGGCGCACCGCGACGTCGTGGGTGTCCCAGAGAGCCGCGAACTCCTGGCTGCGGCGGCGTAGTACGGCGATCATCTTCGTGACCTCCGTGTCCCGGCCGCGCCGGGCGGCCGCTGCCTGGAGGTCGGTCACGAACACCCGGGAGTGGTGCGGGTGATCCTCGGGCGGGTGGATCTCGCGCGTCCGCGGGTCGGTGAACCAGCGGTACACGAAGCTCGCCGTCGGGCCGCGGTGTGCCGGGGACCTGCCGAGCAGGTTCAGGGCCAGGTCGTTCTCCACCAGCGTCTCGTGCAGGTCGGTGATGACGCGCGCGGGCGTGTTGGACAGCCGGTCCAACAGCCCGAGAAGCGCGGGCTGCACGTGTGCCGACGATCCGTGCGCCGACGGGGGGATCGGCCGTTCGGCCAGGTGAAACAGGTGGTCGCGTTCGTCGCCGGTCAGGCGCAGGGCTCGGGCGAGGGCGGCCAGGGTCTGGGCCGAGGGCTGTACGCGGTGCTTGGCGCTGCCGCGTTCCAACTCGGTGTAGTAGTCGGCCGACAGCCCTGCCAGCTGGGCGACTTCCTCGCGGCGCAGCCCGGGGACGCGGCGGCGCGGGCCGTGGGGGAGACCGACCTCGGCGGGGCGGATGCGGTCGCGGCGGGTCCTGAGGAAGGCACCGAGTTGTGGAAGGTTCACCCTTCCATGGTCGTTCGCATGCCGGGCCGTAGCCAGGGGGTGGCATCCCCTGGGTGGACGCAGCCCTGGCTGGGGGCGGGGGACCGGCCGATCGTGGAGGACGCAGCTGGGCGACGGCGAGACCACTTCCTGGCCTCCCCGGCCGGCCACTGGGGCAACGGACAGGTCGTCCGTGCCAACTGCGGAATCATCTGACATCCCATGAGAGAAGGAACGACAGCCATGCCCTTCGCGAACTTCAAGGTCCCCGAGAAGACCCTCACCCCGAAGCAGAAGGAGGAGATCGTCACCCGTACCACCGAGCTGTACGTCGAGATCTACGGCGAGCGCGCCCGCGACAACACCATGGTTCTGGTCGAGGAGGTCGCCGACGGCGGCTGGGGCATCGGCGGCAACGTGTTGACCCTCGCCATGCTCGGTGAGGTGACACCGACCGACACCGGCGACGCCTGACCGCGGAAACGGTCTGCTCGGCGCCGCCGGGTCCGGGTGTCAGTTCGGGAGGTCGGTCGGGTCGGTCGCCCACGCGGTGTCGGGCTGGTCGGTCAGGTGGTAGGTGAGGGTGCCTCCCGAGAGGGCCAGGCGGGCGTTCGTCCAGGACTGCCGGTGGGCGTGCCCGTCGAGGCGTACGGCGTCGATGTACAGGTGGGTGTCGTCGGCGTCGGGTGCCGTGATCGTGATGTCCTCGCGGCCGGCCCGGTCGATCACCGTGTGCGGGAAGACCGGGGCGCCCAGCAGCATGGACGCGCTGCCCGGGGTCCGGGGGTAGAGGCCCAGGGCGGAGAAGACGTACCAGGCGGACATGGTGCCCAGGTCGTCGTTGCCGGGCAGGCCCGAGGGGCCGGTGCCGTACACCGTGTCGAGGATCTGGCGCACCGTCGCCTGCGTCTTCCAGGGCTGTCCGAGGGCGTTGTAGAGCCAGGGGGCGTGGATGCCGGGTTCGTTGGTCGGGTCGTAGCGCAGTGGGTCGCCGCCGCGCACCGACCAGGAGCCGTCCGCCTTGTGGAAGAAGCCGTCCAGGCGGGCGGCGGCCACCTCACGGCCGCCCATGGCGTCCGCGAGACCCCGCACGTCCTGCGGCACCATCCAGGTGTACGTGGCGCTGGTGCCCTGGGCGAAGCCGAGGTCGCTGCCCGGGGCGAAGGGTGTCACCCAGGAGCCGTCGAGGTCGCGTGCCTGGATGTAGCCGCCGTCGGCGGTGGCGACGGGGTTGAAGACGTTGCGCCAGTAGGCGGCGCGCTCGGTGAAGGCCTCGGCCTCCGCGTCCCGCCCCAGCAGCCTCGCCCACTTCGCCAGGGCGGAGTCGGCGACGGCGTCCTCCAGGGTCTCGGCGGCGCCGCCCCAGCAGTGGCACACGTCCTGGGCGGCGTAGTGGGAGGTGAGGTACTGCGCCAGGTTGGGCCGCTGGCCCACGCACTGACCGGGGCAGCCGGCGTCCGAGAGACCGTCGGGGTGGGGCACGGTGGCCTGGCGGACCAGCGAGTCGAAGGCGCCCTCGTAGTCGAAGTTGCGCACGCCCATGGCGTAGAAGGTGGCCAGCGTCGCCGCCGACGGGTCACCGGTCATGACGTGGGTGGCGCCGCTGATGTGCACCCAGCGGTCCCAGACCCCGTTGTTCTGCCGGGCGAAGTTGTAGAGGGACTGGGCGAAGTCGCCCGCCACGGTGGGCTTCAGCAGGGCGAGCAGCTGTATCTGGGCCCGGTACTGGTCCCAGCCGGAGAAGTTGCTGTACTGCGCCCGCTGCCCGCGTGCCAGCCGGTGGACGGCCTGGTCCATCCCCCGGTAGCGGCCGTCGGCGTCGCTGATCAGGTTCGGCTGCATGAGCGCGTGGTAGAGCGCGGTGTAGAAGGTCTGGCGGCGGGCCGTGCTGCCGCCGTCGATCCGGACGGTCCGCAGTTCGCGGTCCCAGGCGCGTGCCCCGGCCTCGGCCGTGTCGGCCACGCTCGCGTCCGGCTCGATCTCGTCGCGGAGGTTGGCCTCGGCGCCGTCGAGGCTCACGTACGAGATGCCGATCCGCATGTGGACATCGTTGTCAGAGGTCGTGTCGAAGCCCACCCAGCCGCCGGAGCCGCGTCCCGCGCGGTCCGCGCCCGTCGCGTATCCCTCGCCTCCGGAGGCGGACGTCGCTCCCGGGGAGAGCGTGCCGTCCTTCCAGGTGCCGACCGACGAGAAGGCGCGGTCGAAGGACGCGCTGAAGTACAGCTTGTAGTAGCTCTTGCGGTTGTTGGTCCCGCCGTTGGCGCGGCGGCCGCAGAAGGCGCCGGTGAGCACCCAGCCGGTCACCTTGCGGTGGGCGGCGTCGATGTCGACGTGCGCGTCCTCGCTGCCGTTGAGGGAGTTGGAGACGCGGAAGAGCAGACTGGCCGGGCGGTCGGCGGGGAACGTGAAGTCGGCGACCCCCGCGCGCTTGCTGACGGCCAGGTCGGCGCCGGCACCGGACTTGAGGCCGAGGGTGTAGCGGCCGGGTACGGCGGCCTCGTCGGTGTGCGAGAAGTCGGCGGCGTAGACGGCGTCCTTGGTGTCCGCCGAGGGCGAGGACGTGACGTCGCCGACGAACGGCATGATCGGTACGTCGCCCGCGGCGCCGGGGTTGCAGCCCGCACCGTTGACGTGGGTCAGGCTGAGGCCCCGGATCCGGGTGGCGTTGTACTGGTAGCCGTTGGCGGCCCCCGTACTGGTCTGGTCGCCCGTCGTGCTGGTCGGGGACCAGGCGATCATCCCGTAGGGGAGGGTGGCGCCGGGATAGGTGTTGCCGCCGTTCGCGGATCCGATCAGGGGGTCCACGAGCGAGGAGGGCCGCTCCGGCGGTCCGTCGGCCGCGGTGGCCGCAGTGGCCGTGCTGGCCGCGGTGGCCGGGAAGGGCGCGGCGAGGGCGAGCGCGGCGGTCAGCAGGGCGACGGCGGATCGGGTGCCTAACCGTCTTGCGGTGCGCGGCCGATGAGGAGGACGCAGGGGACGCATGGGATACAGGGGACGCATGGGCAGTCGCCTTTCGACGAGGAGTCAGATGGCGGATCGGACGCGTGGGGCCCGGCCGTGGCCGGTCGTCATGTGCACGATCAAAGACACTTGAGATTAGGAGGCTGCCCGGAGGGACGGAAGTGGGGCTTCGCGTCCTGGTGGTGAAGGCGAGTTGAACACGCTCTTCAGCGCGGAGTCACCCAGCCCGGCCGCCAGGTCCCCGCGGCGTCGTGGCCGGGCGCTGTGGCCGTGAGGTGGGCCCGGAGGGTGGCCAGGGCCGGGTGGGGGTTGTCGCGGTGCCAGATGAGTGAGTGCGGGTAAACGGGCGTCGGGTCGGTCACCGGGATGCGGCGCAGGCCGTGGCCGGCGGGCCAGACGAGGCGGGTGTGCTCGCCCATGAAGGTGGCCAGGGCCGGGGTGTCGGCGACGGTGTCCAGGAGTACGTCGGAGCCGAAGTTGGGGCCGGTCGCCTCGATGGTGAGGCCGAACTCGGCGACGAGGTCGTCGTAGTAGGCGGCCCACTCGGTGCCGGGGACGATGCCGGGCATCCAGATCCGGTGCCCGGCGAGCCGGCCGACGGTCACCGACCGGGCGGACGCCAGCGCGTGGGCGGGGCCGGTGAGGAGCTGGAGCGGCTCGTCCAGCACCCGGACCGACTCGATGTCCTCGGGAAGGGGCCGGCCGGGCACGCCGACGGCGCGGAAGGACGCGTCGATCGTGCCGGAGCGGATGGCGGCGACAGCCGTGTCGACGTCGAACAGCATCACCACGTCGAGCTCGATCTCGGGGTGGGCGTCGTGGAAGCCGCGCAACAGGCCCGATGCCGCGCCGCGCGAGGCGATCATGTCGACGCGCAGCGGACGGCGGCCGGTGCGCACGGACGCGACCGCGCGCTCGGCCACCCGCAGCAGCTCCCGGGCGTGGGGCAGGAACGCCTGCCCGTCGATGGTGAGTTCGGCACCGCGTGGCGTGCGGGTGAACAGTCGCACGCCGAGGCTGCGCTCCAGCGCGGCGATGCGCTTGGAGACGGCCTGCTGGGTGACCGCCAGCTCGGCCGCGGCCTCCTGGAACTGCCCCGCGTCGGCGGCGGCGACGAACGTCCGGACGGTGTCGAGGTCCATGGCCGCCAGCCTAGAGCTACAACCATTGGTTGTGGCGGGGTGGTGCTCTGGTTGTTTGATCCCAGGAGGCAGGGCTCGCTTTGATGCTTCCGAGCCGATCGCCGAACCCGTCGCTGATCGCCGATCGGTTGTGCGGGTGAGGGCAGGGGGAGCATCGGACATGCGGAAGGCACGTCGGCTCGGGCGGCCGTTCGGGTGGCTCTGGGCAGCGTACGGGACCAGCGCGCTCGGCACCTGGCTCGCCTTCGGCGCGTTCCCGCTGATCGCCGTCCAGGTGCTGCGCGCCGGGCCGGCGGAGGTCGCGGCGCTGTCCTCCGTGGGCGCGGCGGTCGGCGCGGCCGTCGCGGTGCCGCTGGGGCCGTGGGTGGAGTTCCGCCGCAAGCGGCAGGTGCTGATCGGGGCGGACCTGGTGCGGTGCGCGGCGCTGATGACGGTCCCCGCCGCGTACGCGCTCGGCGCGCTCACCTTCGTCCAGCTCCTGCTGGTCTCGGTCGTCGTCGCGGCGGCCGACATCACCTTCCGCGCCGCCTCCGGCGCGTACCTGAAGACGCTGCTGCCGGCCGAGGACCTGCTCGTCGCGAACGCCCGGTTCGAGTCCACGTCCTGGACGGCGACCATCATCGGACCGCCGCTGGGCGGTGCCGCGATCGGGCTCCTCGGCCCGGTGGCGACGGTGGCGGCCGACGCGGTCAGCTACCTGCTCTCGGCCCTGGGTATCCGCGCGACGGGCGGCCAAGAGCCACGGTCCGAGCGCCGCGAAGCCACGCACATGCGGGCCCGGGACCTGCTCGACGGCTGGCGGTACATCCTCGCCGACGCGACACTGCGCCCCCTGTTCTTCAACACCGCCCTGTTCAACGGCCTGGTGATGGCCGCACAGCCGCTGCTGGCCGTCCTGATGCTCGGCCGGCTCGGGTTCGCGCCGTGGCAGTACGGCCTGGCCTTCGCCGCGCCCTCGATCGGCGGGCTCCTCGGTTCCCGGCTGGCCCCACCGCTCGTCACGCGGTTCGGACAGCGCCGGATCCTGGTCGCGGCCGGGGCGCTGCGCGCGCTCTGGCCGCTCGGCCTGGCCTTCCCGGGGCCGGGCACCGGAGGGCTGCTGCTGGTGATGGGCGTCGAACTCGGGCTGATCTTCTGCTGCGGTGTCTTCAACCCCGTCTGTGCCACCTACCGCCTCGAACGCACCCCGACCGACCGGGTCGCCCGCACCCTGACCGCCTGGGCGGTGACGACCAGAGCCTCGACCGCCCTCCTGACGGCTCTCTGGGGCGTACTGGGCGCCCTCCTCGGCCCGCGCACGGCCATAGCCCTGGCCGGCGTACTCCTCCTGGCGACCCCGCTGCTGCTGCCCCGCGGCGCGGCGCCTTTCCGGCTGAGCGCGTCGGCGTCATCGAGGGAGTCAGGCTAAGCTAATGCCGCGGGTACGTACCCGTACCCGTACCCGGGCCGATGAAAGGGACCCGCACCATGGCTGACTCCAACGTCCGCATCCCCGCCGAGGCCCGCGACCGGCTTGCCGAGATAGCTGCTGCGGAAGGGCTGTCCCTACGCTCCTACCTGGCTCGGCTCGCCGAGACCTTGCTCACCCCGGCGGAGCGGGCCGAACGGGCGGAGAAGGCGCAGGCAGTGCTGCGAGAGTGGAACGGCTACGACCCCGACGAGGACGAGCGGGCCGAGCTGGATGCCGAGTTGGACCGCCGTATCGCCGAGGCGGGTGCCGCGTGACTCGTGATGTGCATGTGTTCCTCGACGAGAGCGCGATGGTCGCCGCCGGGCGGGGCAATTTCCTGGCTTCCCGACTGATCCACCGCGCTCACGACGAGTCGGGCTGGTTCCTGTACGCCACCGTGTGTGCTCTGGTCGAGGCCGACCGGGCGCGGCCGGGCACCGCGGAGCACATCGCCGCCCTGCCCGGCATCGCGTTCGTCGACCTGGATCTGCCGGCCGCACTGTCGGTGGCCCGGGCGAGCACGTGGGCCGACGCCCACACTCTCCATGCCGCCCGACCCAGCCCCGAGCGACCCGATGGCGCGGTGATCGCGACCACCAGGCCGCACATGTGGAAGGAGTATCCGGTGCGCACCCTGGACCTCAGCCCCTGACGCGGTCCGCCGCTCAGCGGATCCGCGGCTTCGCCCCCGACCGCCCCCCGAACAGCTCCGCCTGTTGCTCGGTGGGCAGGTTGCCCAGGGCGATGAGGTGAGGTGCCTGGGCCCAGCCCGCCCCGCGCGCCGCCTCCTTCGCCGACCACAGCGCCCGTACCGTGCCCTGGACACCGGCGGCCGGATACCCGGCGATGACGGCGGCACAGGCGATGGCGGCCCCCAACGCCTCGCCGGAGTCGGTGAGTTCGGAGACCAGTCCGATGTCGTGGGCCCGCCGGGCGGAGATCCGTTCGGCGGTGCCCATCAGCATCATCCGCGCGACCTCGCCGTAGGGCATCCGCTGGGCCATCAGGACGGACTCGTAGGCGCTGACCATCCCGTAGGTGGTGTGCGGGTCGAAGAAGACGGCGTCCTCGCCCGCCACGACGAACTCGCACTCGCCGAGGAGGTAGAAGGCGCCTCCGCAGGCCATGCCCTCCACGGCGGCGATCACCGGCTTCCAGAGGTCGTTCGCCTTGGGGCCGATGGTGAGGAGGGGGTCGTCCTGCATGTAGGGGGAGTCGGGCTGCGGGACGACGGAGTCCCGGTCCAGGCCCGTGCTGAAGGCCCGCGTGCCCGACCCGGTGAGGACCACGGTCCGTACGGTGTCGTCGAAGCGCAGACCCCGCCACACCTCCGCGAGCCGCCTCGCCGTGTCGAGGTCGATGGCGTTCAGCCTGTGCGGGCGGTCCAGGGTGACGACGGCGACCCCGGTCTCCTTGGACACCTCCAGCGTCACGCTCACGGCCGCTCCAGAACCCACTGCACCAGCCCCTCGGCGGTGAAGACCGCCTGCACCCGGGCGCCGATGCGGACCCGGTCGGGAGGGAGCGAGTCCAGCGGCGCCCCCGCGTGCCGTACGAGGTTGCCGACCAGGCGGATCCGGGGGGCGTCGGCGAGTTCGACGAGGATCACGTTGTACGGGGCCTGCGCCGCGTAGTCGGGGAGCAGGGGCGGGTGCGGGACGACGTACGACCAGATACGGCCCCGTCCGGACGTCGGCCGCCACTCGCTCGCGAAGGACTGGCAGTGCGGGCAGCAGGGGCGGGGCGGGAAGCGGGGCTCGGCGCAGTCGGCGCAGGTCTGGACGCGGAGTTCGCCCTGGGCGGCGTACTGCCAGAAGGGGGCGCCGTCGGGGTCGGTGACCGGGGTCAGCATGGGTCAGCTCCTGAGGAGGAGGGCGGAGGTCGGGACGCCCTCGCCCGCCGTGACCAGGCAGGTCGCGGCGTCGGGGACCTGGGCCGTGCTGGTGCCGCGCAGTTGCCGTACGCCCTCGTTGACGAGGTTGAAGCCGTGCACGTACGCCTCGCTGAGGCCGCCCCCGCCGGTGTTGAGGGGCAGCCGGCCGCCGATCTCCAGGGCGCCGCCCTCGGTGAACGCGCCGCCCTCGCCCCGGCCGCAGAAGCCGTAGCCCTCCAGGGAGAGCGGGACGAGCGCGGTGAAAGCGTCGTAGATCTGGGCGACGTCGACGTCGGCGGGGGTGACGTCGGAGTGCTTCCAGAGGTGTCGGGCAGCCGTCCACGCCGGGCCGGTCAGCGGGTCGTCGTTCCAGTAGTTGACCATGCCGTGGTGCTGGGCGGGCAGCCCCTGCGCGGCGGAGTGGACGTACACCGGCCGCTGCCGGCAGTCGCGGGCCCGCTCCCGGCCGACTATCACACAGGCCAGCGCCCCGTCCGTCTCCAGGCAGTTGTCGTACAGGCACAGGGGCTCGCTGATCCAGCGGGCGGTCATGTACATCTCGCGGGTGAGGGGGCGGTCGTACATGATCGCGGCGGGGTTCTGGTTGGCCCGGTTGCGGCAGGCGAGGGCCACGTTGAAGAGGTGGTCCCGGGTCGCGCCGTACTCGTGCATGTAGCGGCGGGCCAGCATGGCTATCTCGTCGGCCGGGCGGAGCAGGCCGTAGGGGCGGGTCCACTGGGCGGGGGTGGGGAGTTGGACGGCCGTGCTGGTCCACGGGCGCGGCCCGCTGCCCCGTTTCCGGGCCCGCCACGCGACGCCGACGCTCGCCTGCCCGGAGGCGATGGCGGCGGCCAGATGCGCGACGGTCGCGCACGAACCCCCGCCCCCGAAGCCGACCTTGGTGAAGAAGGTCAGATCCCCGAACCCGACCGCCTTGGCCAGCTCGACCTCGTCGGTCTCCTCCATGGTGTAGGAGGCGAGCGCGTCGACCTCGCCCGGTGCGATCCCGGCGTCGTCGAGCGCCGCGAGGACGGCCCGGCAGGCGAGGGCCTTCTCGCTCTCGGGGAGGTGCTTGGCGAACCGCGTCTGGCCGATGCCGACGATCGCGGTGGCGTCCTTGAGGGTCACGCTGCACGCACCTCCGCAAGGCAGGTAACAGGGTGTCATCACGGCTGACAGCCCGTCAGGTTACCGCTAATCTGACGGGTAGTCAGCTACTGGGGAGGTCGGTCATGCGCGGTGACATGGAGTGGGGGACGATTCCCGGACTGGTGCGCCGGGCGGCCGAGCGGTACGCGGACACCGAGGCGGTGGTCGAGGGCCGGACCCGGATCCCGTACGGCGAACTCGGCGCCCGGGTGGAGCGTGCGGCGGCGGCCTGCCTGGCGAACGGGGTGCGGGCGGGCGACCGGGTCGGCATCTGGGCCCCGAACTCCCTGGACTGGATGGTCGCGGCGCTGGGCGCGGTGTCGGCGGGCGCGGTGCTGGTGCCGCTCAACACCCGCTTCAAGGGGACGGAGGCGGCGGACGTGCTGCGCCGGAGCGGGGCGCGGCTGCTGTTCGTGACGGGCACGTTCCTCGGTACCTCGTACGTGGCGTCACTGCGCCGCGCCGCCGGCGACGGCCCCTCCGGAGGCCGCGGTCCCCTCCCCGGCCTCCCCGCCCTGGAGCAGGTGGTCGTCCTCTCCGACGACGCCCCGGCGGACTTCCGCACCTGGAAGGACTTCCTCGCGAGCGGGGAGGGGATCGGCGCGGGGGAGGTGCGGGCACGGGCGGACTCCGTCCGCGGGGACCAGCCCTCGGACCTCGTCTTCACCTCGGGCACGACGGGCCGCCCCAAGGGCGCGGTGATCACCCACGCGCAGACGCTGCGGGCGTACGAGGTGTGGAGCGACCTGGCAGGCCTCCGCCACGGCGACCGCTACCTCATCGTCAACCCCTTCTTCCACACCTTCGGCTACAAGGCGGGCGTGATCGCCTGTCTGATGCGGGGCGCGACGATGATCCCCCAGCCGGTGTTCAACGTGGACACGGTCCTGGCGAACCTGGCGGCGGAGCGCGTCTCGGTCCTCCCCGGGCCGCCCACGCTCCACCAGTCCCTGCTGGACCACGCGTCGAGGGACACCTACGACCTCTCCTCCCTGCGGCTGGTCGTGACGGGCGCGGCCGTGGTGCCCCTACGACTCGTCGAACGCCTGCGCGGCGAACTCGGCGTCGAGACGGTCCTCACGGCGTACGGCCTCTCGGAGGCGAGCGGCATCGTCACGATGTGCCGGCGGGGCGACGACCCCACGGTGATCGCCTCGACCTCGGGCCGCGCGATTCCCGGCACGGAGGTACGGGTGGAGGCGCCTCCCGGACAGCCAGGGGAGGTACTGGTCCGCGGTTTCAACGTCATGCGCGGCTACTACGAGGACCAGGCGGCCACGGCCGAGGTCCTGACCCCGGACGGCTGGCTGCGCACGGGCGACATCGGCGTCCTGGACGCGGCCGGCAACCTGCGTATCACCGACCGGCTGAAGGACATGTTCATCGTCGGCGGCTTCAACGCGTACCCGGCGGAGATAGAGCAACTCCTCGGCCTGCACCCGGACGTGACGGACGTGGCCGTCGTCGGCGTCCCGGACCCCCGCCTCGGCGAGGTCGGCAGGGCCTACGTGGTCCGCCGCTCCGGCGCGGTCCTCACCGCCGACGACCTCATCGCCTGGGCCCGCCGCGAGATGGCGAACTACAAGGTGCCGAGGTCGGTGGAGTTCGTGGGGGAGCTGCCGCGGAACGCGAGCGGGAAGGTGCTGAAGAGGGAGCTGCGGGGGAGGGCCTGAGAGCCACGGGCTCCGAGGTGCTGGGAGGCCCGGCCCGGGACACGCGCCGGCCGCGGTGGCTCCCCCTCCGCGCCACCGCGGCCGTGCTTCCCCCGGGGATGTGGCCCGTGTCAGGCCGTCTCGCCCGAGGCGTGGTTGTCCAGCAGGTTCGCCGCACCGCCCGACGCGTGGTTGTCCATGGTGGTGATCTCGTCCCCGGAGGTCTCCTCCGCCGCCACGGCGGTCTCCTCCGCCACGGCGGTGGCGAGGACACCCTCCTCCACCACGGACGCGTGGTTGTCCAACGGCTTGATGACGTCGTTCTCTTCGGCCTGGCTCATCTCAACTCCGGCAAAGTCTCAGTTCAAACGGGACGGGAGCGGCCCGCCCGGCGACTCCCCCGAGTGCTGCCGGGCGGGCAGCGTTCGGCCGCTCACCCTAATGGGGCGGCCTCCTGACGACCCGTCTGCCCCCCGACGCGACGGATCGACGGAGCCAAGACTGCCGAGCCGCGATAAACGAATGATGAACGGTCGCGCCGGACCCGCCCCCAGGTCGTGTCGCGCGCCCTACACCGCCGCCGCGGGGGCCAGCAGCGCACGCACTTCCGTGACCTCGGACGAGCCCAGCCGCTCGTAGATGGAGAGGGCTTCCTGCCAGCACGCCTTGGCCCTGTCCGGCTGGTCCATCGCCGACAGCGCCCGGCCCAGCACGGTGAGGACCGTACCGCGTCGCCACTCACCGCCGATTCCCCGCAGGGCGATCGCCTGCTCCGCGTGGCTCGCGGCGAGCGTCGGCCGCCGAGCCGCCAGATGCGCCTCGGCGATACGGAAGTGGGTGACGCCCTCCCACAGGGGCTGGCGGTTGTCATGGAAGAGGGCCAGCGCCTCGGTGAGCTGTGCCAGTGCCTCGGACAGCCGGCCTGCCTGCGTCAGGGCCATGCCCAGCGCGTAGCGGCCGTTGGCCAGTCGTAGCGTCAGGCCCATGCGGTCGTAGATGTCGATGCCCTGCTGGGCGAGTTCGATGGCGTCGGTCGTGCGGCCGGTGGCCAGGTGGATCCGGGACAGGTTGCACAGGGCGCTCGCCTCGCCGACGTCGTTGCCGTCGGACCGGAAGTTGTCGATCGCCTGCAGGAGATAGCGTTCGCCGTCGGCGTGCCGGTTCTCGTAGATGGCGATGATGCCGCGGTCGTTCGGGGCCCAGCAGCTGGGCAGCGGGTCGTCGGCCCGCGCGGCCAGTTCCATGGCCTGCCTGGCTTCGTCGTCCGCCTCCTTGAAGCGGCCCGCGACGAGGTGCGCGTTGGTCAGGGCGGTGCGCGCCCGGCCCTCGGCGCGGATGTCTCCCGTCTCCCGTGCCGCGTCCCGCAGGCTCAGTGCCGCCACCTCGTACTGACGCGCGTTGGCACCGGATTCGGCGAGGTCCTTGCTCGCCCAGAGGAGATCGACCGCTCTCCTCAGCGTCGCGGCGCCGCCGGACTGACGGACGCAGGCCAGAAGGCAGTTGGCCTCGGTGTACAACCAGTCCTGAGCCCCGTGCGGGCCCTCGAACACCAGCCCCGGATACTCGGTGACCGCCAGATGCTCCACCAGCCGGTCCCCGGGCCGCTCCAGCGCGTAGACCCCCGCCGCCGTCGCCAGATAGAAGTCCAGCAACCGTGACAGAGCCGCGCCCCGCTCACTCGGCGGCCACTCGTCCCGCTCCGCGCAGGCACGCGCGTAGAGCCGCACCAGATCGTGGTAGCGGTAGCGGCCGTGAGCCGCCGACTCCAGCAGGGACGTGTCGACCAGGGACTCCAGCAGGTCCTCCGCGTCCTCCACGGGCAGGTCCAGAATCGCCGCGGCCGCCGCCACCGAGACGTCCGGCCCGTCCGCCAGCCCCAGCAGGCGGAACGCCCGGGCCTGGGCCGGGTCCAGGGCGCCGTAGCCGAGTTCGAAGGTCGCCTTGACCGCCAGGTCACCCGCCTGGAGTTCGTCCAGCCGCCGCCGCTCGTCCCCGAGCTTGGCCGCGAGGACCGCGACCGTCCAGGTGCGGCGGGCCGCCAGGCGGGAGGCGGCGATACGGATCGCCAGCGGCAGGAAGCCGCAGGCCGCCACCACGTCCAACGCGGCGTCCCGTTCGGAGGCCACGCGCTCCTCGCCGACGATGCGGGTGAACAGCGCGAGGGCCTCGTCGGGGGACATCACGTCCAGGTCCACCAGGTGCGCGCCCGCCAGGTCGACCATCCGGACCCGGGAGGTGACCAGGGCCGCGCAGCCCTCCGTGCCCGGCAGCAGCGGCCGTACCTGGGCCGCGTCCCTGGCGTTGTCGAGGAGGACCAGGACCCGGCGGCCGTCCAGCACCGACCGGTACAGGGCCGCGCGGTCCTCCAGGGAGTCCGGGATCGCCGAGTCCGCCGTGCCGAGGGCACGCAGGAAGGAGCCGAGGACGGTCTCCGGCTCCGCGGCCCGCGCCCCGGCGCCCTGAAGGTCGACGTAGAGCTGCCCGTCGGGGAAGGCCGCGCGGGCCCGATGGGCCACGTGCACGGCGAGGGTCGTCTTGCCGACGCCCCCGATGCCCGCGAGCGCCGACACCGCCATCACCCGGCCCGCGCCCTCACCCCCACTGGCCGCCGCCAGCACCTCGCTCAGCTCGGCCACGAAGGACGCGCGGCCCGTGAAGTCGGGGACGGTCGCGGGCAGTTGCGCGGGGCGCACCCGTACGACCCCCGCCTCGGCCGGCGAGGCCGACGGTTCGGCCAGCTCCGGGTCCGCCTGGAGGATACGGCGCTGCAGCTCGCGCAGCCCGGCGCGCGGGTCCACCCCCAGCTCCTCCGCCAGCAGCCGCCGCGTGTCCGCGTACACCGCCAGCGCCTCCGCCTGCCGCCCGCCGCGGTACAGCGCCAGCATCAGCAGCTCCCGCAGCCGCTCGCGCAGCGGATGCGCGGCCGTCAGCGCCGTCAGCTCCGAGACCGCCTCCGTGTGGCAGCCCAGCTCCAGGTCGAGGTCCAGCCGGGACTCCAGCAGCCCCAGCCGCCACTCCTCCAGCCGGACCCGCTGGGCCTCCGCGTACGGCCCGGGGACCCCGGCGAGGGCCTCCCCGTCCCACAGCCCCAGCACCCGGTTGAGCCCCTCCCGGGCCCGCGCCAGATCCCCGGACGTGCGCGCCTTCTCCGCCTCGGCGGCCCACTCCTGCGCCACCGCCAGATCCAGGGCGCCCTCGCCGAGCCCGCGTACGGCGTACCCGCCGGACTCGCTCACCAGGACCCCGGGGTCCAGCACCTTCCGCAGCCGCGAGGCGTACGTCCGTACCGCCGCCAGCGCCTGCGAGGGAGGCTCCTCGCCCCACAGCGCGTCGATCAGCTCGCCCGCCGTCGCCGTACGGCCCTCGCGCAGCAACAGGGCGGCCAGCAGCGCCCGCTGCTGGGGGGAGCCGGTGTTCAGCTGCTCCTCGCCGCGTCGTGCGCGCACCGGGCCGAGCACGTCGAAGCCGAGCGCCGCCGGTTCCTCGGAGGAGCCGGGACGCCTCTGCTCCGGCACGCGCGGGCCGCCGGGTCCTACGCGGTGGTCCATCAGGGCTCCCTCAGACATCCGAACTACCGGTTCATCTTGCCTTGTCCGTACCGGAGTCGTCAGCCGCGCGGGGCGCCGATTCCGGACGACACGCGTGACTCCACACAGTCCTCACATCCAGGACGCACACCTCTCCACACAGTCGATCAACTTCGACCCCGTCTGATACAGCCGACGGGACAGCTGATACAGCCGACAGGACAGCTGACGGACCGTCAGATCGGCGCTACCGTGCCCCCATGGAGACCATGGAGACCACATCCGGCACCGCGACCCCCCTCCCGCTGATCATCTCCGTCGACGACCACACCGTCGAACCCCCCACCGTCTGGCAGGACCGCCTCCCGAAGAAGCACCTCGACACCGGCCCGCGCATCGTGCGCGCCCCACTGAAGGAGATGACCTTCCTCGGCGGCCACTTCAAGCCCGTCATGGGCGACCCCGGCGACGACGGCCCCCTCGGCGACTGGTGGGTCTACGAGGACCTCAAGCGCCCCCTCACCCGCCTCGACACCGCCGTCGGCTTCAGCCGGGACGAGATCAAGCTGGAGGTCATCACCTACGAGCAGATGCGCCCCGGCTCCTACGACGTCCCCTCCCGGCTCGCCGACATGGACGTCAACCACGTCCAGTCGGCCGTCTGTTTCCCCACCTTCCCGCGCTTCTGCGGCCAGACCTTCACCGAGGCCGCCGACCACGAGCTGGGCCTGCTCTGCGTCCAGGCCTACAACGACTGGATGGTGGAGGAGTGGTGCGGCCCGCAGGCGCGGGGCCGGCTGATCCCGCTCACCCTCATCCCCCTCTGGGACGCCGAACTCGCCGCCGCCGAGGTCCGCCGCAACGCCGCACGCGGCGTCCGCGCCGTCGCCTTCTCCGAGATACCCCCGCACCTCGGCCTGCCCTCGGTCCACACCGAATACTGGGACCCGTTCCTCGCCGCCTGCGACGAGACCGGCACGGTCGTCGCCATGCACATCGGCTCGTCGAGCCGGATGCCCTCCACCTCGGCGGACGCCCCGCCCGCCGTCGGCTCCACCATCACCTTCGCCAACTGCTGCTTCTCGATGGTCGACTGGCTGATGAGCGGCAAGTTCGAACGCTTCCCGAACCTGAAGGTGATGTACGCCGAGGGCCAGATCGGGTGGATCCCCTACATCCTGGAGCGCGCCGACGTGGTGTGGGAGGAGAACCGCGGCTGGGGCGGCGTCGCCGACAAGGTCCACCGGCCCCCGTCCGAGCTCTTCGCCGACCACGTCTACGGCTGCTTCTTCGACGACGCCTTCGGCCTGCGCAGCCTGGACTCCATCGGCCTCGCCAACGTCCTCTACGAGACCGACTACCCCCACTCCGACTCCACCTGGCCCAAGTCCAGGGAGGTCGGCGAGGCCCAGATGGGCCACCTGGACGCGGAGGTCGTCGAACGGATCGTCCGGGGCAACGCCATCGACCTGCTGGGGCTCACGGACGACGGCCTCTGGCCGGGCGCATAGCCGGAAAGGGCGCGTTCCAGGTCGTGGCTCGCGCCCCCCTCTTCGCCCCAAGTCGCCCCATTCCGCGCCTGGTTGACATTGATCGCAAAGGTGATTGCATACGTGCATGCGCTATGGAGTGGAGCGGACCGCGTACCTCGTCAACGAGTCGCGCGCCCGCCGGCCCGAGCTCGCCCGCGACCCGCTGGCGGCCGCCTGGATTCCGAACGACGAGCGCGGCGGCGTCCGCGCCCTGTGGGAGGAGTTCGCCGGCGAGGTGTACCCCTACGACGACCTGGTGGTCTCGCTGCGCGGCAGATACATCGCCGACACCCTCGAACAGGCCCTGGTCAAGGACCCCGACACCGTGCTCGTCGTCTGTGGCGCGGGCTTCTCCTCCTACCCGTGGCTGCTGCCCTTCCGTACGGCGCTCGAGGTCGACCTGCCCACGATGGTCGAGGCCAAGCGGCTGCGCGCCGCCGAACTCATGGACGCGGGCGTGATCCCACGCCGGGACGTGCGCCATCTGGCCGCCGACCTCGGGACCCCGGCCGGCCGTGAGGCGGTCGCCGCGGCGGTGCGCGAGATCGCCGCCGGGCGGCCGGTGGCGTACGTGGCCGAGGGCCTGGTCTTCTACCTTCCGCCCGACGAAGCGCGGGCGGTGGCGCGCTTCGGTGCCGAGCTGGACGGGCACGCGGTCACCGCCGTCAGCTACTGGCCCGCCGGGGCGGCCGGCAACCGGGTCCTCGCCGACCAGCGGCTCTGGTTCCGCCGCCACCAGGTCCCGGAGGACGCCAGCTATCTGACCCACGACGAGCTGCCCGGCCTGCTGGGCGGCCCGCCGGTCGAGGACCACGGCCCCGAGTCGCTGCAGCGTCGCTACCTGGACCGGGTGGAGGTCCCGGAGAGCGACCTGATTCCCGAGTATGTGGCGGTGTCCTGGGGCTCCGCGGCATGACCGAGGCATCGCCGGCGGTGCTGCATCTGCAGAGCAGGGCGTACCCCTTCCACTACGGCTCGCCCGATCTCACCCGGGGTTCGGTCCTGGTCCCCGGGCTGGGCGAATTGCGACCGGTCCCCGGGCGGCTCGGGTCACTGTCGTACAACCACGACGCGACCGTGGAGATCGACCTGACCGAGATGGCGCTGTCGGGGATATCGCAGTCCGGGATGTCGCTGTCGGGGATAGCGCTGTCCGGGATAGAGATCGTGGGCTGCCATGCCCGCATCCTGAGCGGCGGGTCCGTGCTCGTCGTCTACGCGCTGCGGCACGAGCAGGACCTGCGGGAGCTGTCGCTGTTCGACCTCGACGCGCGGGTCAACGACGCGTTGCGGGAGGCGGACGCGCCGATCCTGACCGCCATGCTGAACGCCTCGGTCGGCAGCGGCCTGGTGCGCGGCCTGCGTCTGAGACCGGACCGGGAGCTCGGCGCCGACGAGTCGCCGATCGACCGGCGCTCGGTCCGGTACAACTGCCACTTCGTGACGCAGGACCCGCCGTGGGCACCCGATCCCCGGGTGCCCGAGCTGACCCTCGGCCCGGCCTGCCGGGTCCTGCTGCCCTTCACGTACGCCTGGGACCGCGACCCGGCGACCCCGATCGGCGAGCTGCTGACGATCACCGAGCCGACCGACATCGCGGTGGCGCAGCAGTCGCTGCTCGTGGGCGCGCTGCTGGCCGGTCGCGAGATCCTCGTCGACCTGGCCGGGACCCATCCCGACCGGGCCGACGTGCACGCCTTCCGGCACTTCCTGGACGGCATCTGGGCGGGCTTCTACCACCTGGACGGCTACCGCATCGAGTCCGCGCAGGACCACCGGGCCACCTATCTCGCCGCGCGCGAGGTCATCGGGCTCGACGGCACCCAGGAGCGGGCGGACCGACTGCTCAGCTATGTGAGCAGCTCGATGACGGCGTCGTCGATGCAGCGGACGGAGGAGCTGGACAACCGGCTCAACCGGGTGGCCTCGGCGCTCGCCGTGTTCACGGTGGTGTCGTTCGCGCTGGACGCGGCGGTGTTCCTGCTGGGTGAGAGCGCCCCGATGTGGGGACGGCTCGCCGCGGTCCTCGGTGTGATCGGCGCGGGTGCGGCAGGGCTGTATGTCACGGTCCACCCGCGCGCGCGGGAGCGCCGCCGCCGGAGGGCCGCCGGGCCGGGGGCGTGATCTGCCTCGGGGCGTGATCTGCTGCGGGGCCGCGGGGCCGCGGCGTCCCCTCCCCGTCTCTTGCCTGACGGTGCGTCAGTGAGGACGATGGGGGCGCGCGTCCGTAGCTGACATACCGTCAGGCAGGTGGGTCCCTTGGTGATGTACGGCATCCAGCTCCCCGTCCAGTCCCAGTCCACGATCTACGCCGAACCGTGGGAGGCGGGCGCCGGTCCCGCCGATCTCGTCGAGATCGCGCGGGCCGCCGACCGCGCCGGTTTCGCCTACGTGGCCTGCTGCGACCACGTCGCGATCCCGCGCCGTCTTGCGGACGCGATGAGCACGGTCTGGTACGACCCCGTGGCCACCCTCGCCCACCTCGCCGCCGTCACCGAGCGCGTCCGGCTGCTCAGCCATGTCGCGGTGGTCGGACTGCGTCACCCCCTCGTCACCGCCAAGCAGTACGCCACCCTGGACGCGCTCTCCGGCGGCCGGCTGATCCTCGGGGTCGGCGCCGGACACGTACGGGAGGAGTTCGAGGCGCTCGGGGCCGACTTCGAGCAGCGGGGCGCCGTACTGGACGAGACGGTCGACGCGCTGCGGGCCGCGCTGGGACCGGAGGAGTTCCCCGTCCACCACGGCAAGCGGTACGACTTCGAGGGGCTCGGCCAGCGCCCCCGGCCCGCCCAGGCACGGGTGCCCCTGTGGGTCGGCGGCTCCTCCCCGGCGGCGGTCCGCCGGGCCGCCCTCAAGGGCGACGGCTGGCTGCCCCAGGGCGACCCCCGGGACCGGCTGCCCGCCCAGATCGAGCGGATACGGCGGCTGCGCGGCGACCGCGAGACCCCCTTCACCGTCGGCGCCATCACCGAACCCCTCTACGTCGGCACCCCCGCCTGGGACACCGGCCGCCGCACCCTCACCGGACCCCCCGAGGCCCTCGCCGACTCCCTGCGCGCCTACCCGGCGATGGGCGTGGACCAGATCCAGGTCCGCTTCCGCTGCCGCGACCGCGCCGAACTCACCGACCAGATCACGGCGTTCGGGGCCGAGGTGGCCCCGCGCCTCCGAGGAGACTGACATGGGCAAGCTCAACGGAAGAGTCGTCCTGGTCACCGGCGCCGCGCGCGGGCAGGGCGAACAGGAGGCGCGGCTGTTCCGGGAAGAGGGCGCCCGGGTCGTCGTCGCCGACGTCCTCGACGACCAGGGCCGCGCCCTCGCCGAGGAGATCGACGCCCTCTACGTCCATCTCGACGTCGGCCGCGAGGAGCAGTGGACAGCCGCCGTACGGGCCGCCAAGGAGACGTACGGCCATCTCGACGGGCTGGTCAACAACGCCGGGATCCTGCGCTTCAACGCCCTCGTCGACACCCCCCTCGACGAGTTCATGCAGGTCGTCCAGGTCAACCAGGTCGGCTGCTTCCTGGGCGTACGCACGGTCGCGCCCCAGCTCGCCGACGGCGGCACCATCGTCAACACCGCCTCCTACACCGGGCTCACCGGCATGGCGGCCGTCGGTGCCTACGCGGCGACCAAGCACGCCGTGCTCGGCCTCACCCGGGTCGCCGCCCTGGAGCTGGCGCCCCGCCGTATCCGGGTCAACGCGGTGTGCCCCGGCGCCATCGACACCGCGATGTCCAACCCGGCCCGGCTGGACCCCGACGCCGACCCCGAGGAGACCACCCGGGCCCTGGACCAGCTCTACCGCAAGCTCGTGCCGCTGGGCCGGATCGGACGGGCCGAGGAGGTGGCCCGGCTGGCGCTGTTCCTCACCTCGGAGGACTCCTCGTACATCACGGGGCAGCCGTTCGTGATCGACGGGGGATGGCTGGCGGGGGTCAGTGTCATCTGACGGGCTGTCAGCTATTGACCTTTCTGATGGTACGTCAGAAAGTCGTAGGACTCAGCAGGACCACCAGCAGGACCACCTGGACTTGGGACGGTGAACCGCCTTGGAATTCGGGCTCTTCGTACAGGGATACGTGGGCAAGCGCGCCGAGACCGACCCCCTCGCCGAGCACAAGGCGCTGATGGAGGAGACCGAGTACGTCATCCAGGCGGACAGGTCCGGCTTCAAGTACGCCTGGGCGTCGGAGCACCACTTCCTGGAGGAGTACTCGCACCTCTCCGCCAACGAGGTGTTCCTCGCCTACCTCGCCCACGCGACGGAACGGATCCACCTCGGATCGGGCATCTTCAACCCCCTCGCCCAGGTGAACCACCCCGTGAAGGTCGCCGAGAAGGTCGCCATGCTCGACCACCTCTCCGAGAACCGCTTCGAGTTCGGCAGCGGGCGCGGTGCCGGCTCGCACGAGATCCTCGGGTTCATACCGGGGGTGACCGACATGAACTACACCAAGGAGATCTGGGAAGAGACCATCGCCGAGTTCCCCAAGATGTGGCTCCAGGACGAGTACGTCGGCTTCCAGGGCAAGCACTGGCAGCTCCCGCCGCGCAAGGTGCTGCCCAAGCCGTACGGCAAGTCGCATCCGGCGATGTGGTACGCGGCCGGGTCGCCGCCGTCGTACGAGATGGCGGCCAGGAAGGGGCTCGGCGTCCTGGGGTTCAGCATCCAGAAGGTCTCCGACATGGAGTGGGTGCTGGAGAAGTACAAGACGGCGATCGTCAACGCGGAACCCGTCGGGGACTTCGTCAACGACAACGTGATGGTGACGACCACGGCGATCTGCGCGCCCACGCATGACGAGGCGATCTCCATCGCCGTGAACGGTGGGCTCCACTATCTGCCCTCGCTCGTGTTCCGGTACCACGACACGTTCCCCCGGCCCGAGGGCTTCCCGGAGTGGCCGGAGACGCTGCCCGAGTACACGCCGGAGTTCGTGGAGCTGCTCGTGGAGGAGGAGCTGCTGATCTGCGGGGATCCGGACGAGGTGCTGCGGCAGTGCAAGCGGTGGGAGCAGGCCGGGGCCGATCAGTTGTCGTTCGGGTTGCCGGTGGGGGTGCCGAAGGAGGAGACGCTTCAGACGATTCGGCTGATCGGGGAGCACGTGATCCCGAAGATCGACACGGATCCCGTTCACCGGACAACGCGGTTCCGTCAAGCCGCTTGATCGCCGTCGGCGGGTGCGGGTGGAGTGTGGCTGGTCGCGCAGTTCCCCGCGCCCCTTTTCAGTCACGGAGTTGAAAAGGGAACCCCATGCTTGATCACGTCATCAAAGGAGCGACCGTCGTCGACGGGACTGGTGCGGCCGCCTATGTCGCCGACGTCGGTATCAGGGACGGCCGAATAGCCGTGATAGGTACCGTCACCGAGGAGGCCCGGTCCTCCGAGGACGCGCACGGCCTCATCCTCGCCCCCGGGTTCGTCGACCCGCACACCCACTACGACGCCCAGCTCTTCTGGGACCCGTACGCGACCCCCTCCCTCAACCACGGTGTGACGACCGTCGCCGCCGGGAACTGTGGGTTCACGCTCGCGCCGTTGAACCCTTCCCGTCCCTCGGACGCCGACTACACCCGCCGGATGATGTCCAAGGTGGAGGGGATGTCGCTGGTGGCGTTGGAGGAGGGGGCGCCGTGGAGCTGGAGTTCGTTCGGGGAGTATATGGACGCGCTGGAGGGGCGGATCGCCGTCAACGCGGGGTTCATGGTGGGGCACTGTGCGCTGCGGCGGTATGTGATGGGGGCCGATGCGGTCGGCGGGCAGCCGAGCGCGGAGCAGCTCGACGCGATCGTACGGCTGCTGCACGAGGCCATGGACGCCGGTGCCTGGGGGTTCTCGACCACGCAGTCCTCCACGCACTCGGACGGGGACGGGCAGCCCGTCGCCTCGCGGCATGCGGGGCCGGACGAGCTGCTGGCCCTGTCCCGGGCCGTCGGTGAGCACGAGGGGACGCAGATCGAGGCGATCGTCGCGGGGTGTCTGGACCAGTTCAGCGACGCCGAGATCGATCTGTTCGTCGAGATGAGCGCGGCGGCCGGGCGGCCGCTCAACTGGAACGTGCTGACGATCGACTCGGCCGTGCCGGAGCGGGTGCCGCGGCAGCTGGTGGCGAGCGAGCGGGCGCGGAAGGCCGGGGGCCGGGTGGTGGCGCTCACCATGCCGATCCTCACGCCGATGAACATGTCCCTCGGGACGTTCTGCGCGCTGAATCTGATCCCCGGGTGGGGGGAGATCCTGGGGCTGCCCGTGCCGGAGCGGATCGAGCGCCTGGGGGATCCGGACGTGCGGGCCGAGCTGGTGCGGCGGGCCGAGTCCAGGGAGGCGGGCGTCTTCCGGCGGCTGACCAACTTCGGGCGGTACGTCATCGGCGACACCTACAGCGCGGCGAACGAGGGGCTCACCGGGCGCGTGGTGGAGGACATCGCGCGGGAGCGGGGGCTGGACCCGTTCTCCTGTCTGGTGGAGATCTGCGTGGCCGACGATCTGCGTACGGTCCTGTGGCCGATGCCCACCGACAACGATCCGGCCTCCTGGTCGATGCGTGCGGAGGCCTGGCAGCACGAGGACGTGATGCTCGGCGGCTCCGACGCCGGCGCGCATCTGGACCGCATGTGCGGGGCGCCGTACACCACGAGGTTCCTCGGGGACTGTCTGCGCGGGCGGCGGCTGGCGAGCCTCGAACAGGCGGTGAAGATGCTGACAGACGACCCGGCGCGGCTGTTCGGGCTGCGGGAGCGCGGGCGGGTGCGGGAGGGCTGGCATGCGGACCTCGTCCTGTTCGACCCGGAGCGGGTCGACGCGGGCAAGGCCACCCTGGTGCACGACCTGCCGGGTGACAGTCCGCGCCTGGACTCCAAGGCGGTGGGTGTACGGGCCGTCTGGGTCAACGGGGTCGAGGCCATTCGCGACGACGAGGTGACCGGGGCGGTGCCGGGACGGGTGCTGCGGTCGGGGCGGGACACCGAGACGGTGAGCACCCGGTGAGTTCCCGGCCGGTTTCTCAAGGGGGCGACGGGCAGCGGCTGTTCGTCGGCGGGGCGTGGGTCGAGCCGGAGGGCGGGCACTACGAGGTGACCGACCCGGCGACCGAGGAGACCGTCGGCGGGGCGCCGGAGGCCTCCCGGGAGCAGGCCCTCGCGGCCTGTGCGGCGGCCCGGGAGGCCTTCGGTCCGTGGTCGCGTACGGCACCGGAGGAGCGGGCGGCCGTGCTGGGGAGGGCCGCCGACATCATCCGGGGACACCTGGAGCCGTACGCCTCCCTCGCCCAGGCGGAGACCGGCGCCACGACGGGGACGGCCCGCGGGATGCAGGTGGGGGTGGGCGCGGCCCGTTTCCGGCGGTACGCGCGCGTGGAGCCCGCCGAGTGGGCGATCCCGCCGCAGATCAACGAGGCGGGGCCGATGGGGAAGGCGGGCGTGATGGGCGCGCTCGCCGTACGGCAGCCCGTCGGCGTCGTCGCCTGCATTACCTCGTACAACAACCCCTGGGCGAACCCGGCCGGGAAGATCGCCCCCGCCCTCGCCATGGGCAACACGGTGGTCGTGAAGCCCGCCCCGCAGGACCCCCTGTCCGTCTACCGGATGGCGGAGGCGCTGGAGGCGGCGGGGGCGCCGCGCGGGGTGGTGAACGTCGTCTCCGGGCGGTCGGTGTCGGTCGGCGAGGCCGTCGTGGAGTCGCCGGACGTGGACATGGTGAGCTTCACGGGCTCCACGGCGGTCGGGCAGCGGATCGCCGAGGTGTGCGGGCGCGACATGAAACGCCAGCTGATGGAGCTGGGCGGGAAGGGCGCGGCGCTCGTCTTCGACGACGCGGACCTCGGCTCGGCCGTCGCCGGCATCGGCACCACCTTCTCCTTCTACAGCGGCCAGATCTGCACGGCCCCGACGCGGGTACTGGCACAGCGCGGGGTGTACGGGCGTGTCGTGGAACAACTGACCGCCTACGCGGCCCGGTTGAAGGTCGGCGACCCGAGGGAACGGGACACGGTGGTCGGCCCGCTGATCTCCGCGGCGCACCGGGACCGCGTCGAGTCGTACGTCGAGCTCGGCCGGAAGGAGGGCGCGACGGTCCTCGGTACGGAGGGACGAGACCGCCTCCCCGACAGAGGCTTCTACGTCGGCCCGACCGTGCTGGCGGACTGCACGAACGACATGCGGGTCGCCCGGGAGGAGATCTTCGGCCCGGTGGTCGTCGTCATCCCCTTCGACGAGGAGGACGAGGGCGTGGCCCTGGCCAACGACAGCGACTACGGCCTCATCGACTACGTCTGGTCCGGCGACGTGGCCCGCGCCTTCCGCGTCGCCCGGCGGCTGCGCGCCGGCGGCGTCGGCGTCAACACCGTCGGCCGCAACATGGAGGCCCCGTTCGGCGGCTTCAAGAAGAGCGGAGTGGGCCGCGACGTCGGCTCGTACGCACTGCACGCCTACAGCGAGGTGCAGGCGATCGTCTGGCCGGGGTGAGTCGGGCGCCGAGTGGCCGAAAGTCGCGCTTGTCGTGGCTTGATCAAAATCAGCTGTGCCTTCGCTGTTAACGGCTGTTACTCTCCCGTCGATCCCTGGCCATGACCAGCCAGGGGGGAAGAAAAAACGGGAGGAAATCGCGGTACCGGCGCTGAGCCTGGACGACACCGACAACGGGGACGGTCACAACGTCTACATGCAGGTGCGCGTCGAGGGCTACGACTGGAGCCGGTACAACGGCAAGCAGAAGAAGACCGTTCACTTCGACCAGTTGAACTGGGACGGCGCCGCGCTCCACACCGACGACGCGTACATACGCGTCTGCCGTGACAAGGGCTCGCTGAACCCGGACAACTGCTCGCCGACCAAGCACTACCAGAGGTAAGTCGCCGCTTCGGCAGACGCTGCGGGCCCAGGGGTGCACACCTGGGCCCGCGTCGCTTCTTGGGGGAAGCAAAGGAATGTCTGAAATACTCACTGCCACGGGAGTCGACCTCTCCTACGGCAGCCAGCTCGCCGTTCGTGACGCGCATCTGTCCGTCTCGGCCGGGGAAGTCGTGGCGATCACCGGGCAGAGCGGTTCCGGCAAGTCCTCGCTGCTCTACTGCCTGGCCGGGGTTCTGCCCGTCACCCGTGGCCAGGTCCGGTTCGAGGGGCGCACGCTCGGTGATCTCACCGACGACGAGATCAGCACGCTGCGCCGGGAACGCTTCGGATTCGTCTTCCAGTACGGCGAGTTGCTGCCTGAGCTCACCGTCGAGGAGAACACCGCCCTGCCGCTGAGGCTGGCCGGGCAGCGCAAGCGCCCCGCCCTCGCGGCCGCCGGCGAGGTACTCGAGCGCCTCGGCCTCGGCGACCTGCGGGAGCGCCGGCCCGCCCAGGTTTCCGGCGGGCAGAGCCAGCGCGTCGCCGTCGCGCGTTCCCTCGTCCACCGGCCCGCCGTGGTCTTCGCGGACGAACCGACCGGGTCGCTCGACAGCGCCAACGCCGACGCCGTCCTCAAGGAGTTCCTCGACCTGGCCCGGTCGCAGGGCACCGCCGTCATTCTGGTGACCCACGACCCCGCCATCGCGGCGCAGGCCGACACCCACTACACGATGTCCGACGGCGTTCTCGGCCCACGAGGTGCGCGGTGACCGAATTCCTGCTCGGCCTGCGCCTGTTGTTCGGCTCGGGCCGCGGCAACCGCATCCGGTTCTTCCTGATGGCGGCCGGCGGGTCCATCGGGGTGTGCTGCCTCGCCCTCGTCCTCACCGTCCCGGCGATCCTCGAAGCCCACGACGCGCGCGCCGCCGCACGCCAGCCCGTCACTTCGGCGAAGGGCCCGGCGGACGGCACACTCGTCCTGCAGCGCGACGACTCCTACGGCTCCCAGTCCTTCACCCGTGTGTTCGTCGCCAAGGGCACCGGGGGCGCACGCTCGGTCCCCCCGGGACTGAGCGACCTGCCCTCCCCGGGTGAGGTGTTCGTCTCCCCACGGGTTCACGAACTGCTGCGCGAGGCACCCGCCGTCAAGGGCCTGCTGCCCGGCCGAGAGGCGGGCGTGATCGGCCCCGCCGGGCTTGCCCACCCCGACGAGCTGTACGCGTACATAGGTACCGAACGGGCCAAGATCGCCGACGACGGCCGCACCCTGAAGGACTTCGGCTACCCCTACGCCCCGTTCCCCGCCGTCGACTCCTCCACCCTCACCGACGTCCGGTTCGCCCTGGCCACGCTGGTCCTGCTGCCCCTGGCCATCTTCCTGTCCGTCTGCGCCCGGCTCTCCGCCGCCAGCCGGATGCGCCGTCTCGCCGCCCTGCGGCTGCTCGGGCTGAGTGTCAGGGGCACCCAGCGGGTGAACGCCGCCGAGACCGTCGTCGCCGCGCTGCTCGGCGCGGTGCTGGGACTGGGCGAGTACTGGGTACTCAACCAGGTGATGTCCCGGGCCGGGCTGCCCGGACTGAGGTGGTATCCGGGCGACGGTGCCCTGTCCGTGACCACCGTCGCGATCTGCCTGATCGGCTGCCCGGCCCTCGCCTGGTTCGTCGGCCGCAAGAGCGCACGTGACGCGACCGCCAACCCGCTCGCGGTCCGGCGTACGGCGGTACCACGGCCCCCGACCAAATGGGTCGGTCTGCTGCTGCTCAGCGGCCTGGGCATCGTGTGCGGCTTCTGCGCCACCGCTCTGATGGGGCGTCCCGCCTCCAGCCTCGGCCTGAACGCGGTGCTGGTGGTCGCCGGCGTCGTCCTGACCGGCGTAGGACTCGTACTCACCCTGCCGCTGCTGTCGTACGCGCTGGCGAGCCGGGTCGCGCGGACCACCCAGTCCCTGACCCTCAACCTGGCGATGCGGCGCAACGAGGCCGAGCCCGGCAGCACGATGCGGGTGGTCACCGGCCTCGTCCTGCTCGTCTACGCCGCCTCACTCGCCCAAGGTGTCCTCATCCAGCTGGAACAGGTCACCCGCCCGTACGGCCCGGTACAGGAATACTCCCTGCCCCTGTCGAAACTCAGCGCGCAGCAGCAGCGGGACCTCGCCAAGGTGCCCGGGGTCGGCGCGCACACCATCCTGATGAACTCGTGGATCGACCTCGACGACCCGGCTTCCTTCGCGTCCTCGGCCACGGCCCTGGTGGCCACCTGCGCCCAGCTGGAGCAGCTGACCGTACGCACCGAGGGCTGTGTGGACGGCAAGGTGCTGCGGCTCGTCGACCTCAACTCAAGTGTGGGATCCGAACTCAAACCAGGCACGTCGTTCCCGTTCCGCTTCCGTACCGACACCAGGCATGACGAGAACCGGAACATCGCCATGCCGGCCGAGCGTGTCGTCTACCGGGGGTACGAGGCGTCCGCGGTCGGCGGCGCGGTGCTCCTCGTCCCCCCGTCCGCCCTCCCCGCCGACGCCCGCCCGCGCGACGCGAACCTTGTGCTCGCCAGCAGCTCCGATCCCGAACAGGTGCGGGCCGCCCTGGACGGCATCGCCGCCGTCGCCCCGATCGCCGAGGTCGAGCTGGTCGGACTGAACATCCAGGGGCTGGAGCAGATCTCCGTGGTCGAGACCCTGCTGGCCCTGGGCATGATCATGGGCCTGGTCATCGGCGTGGCCGCCTTCCTGGTGTCCGTCACCGACCGGGCCGTCGAACGCCGCTCCCAGGTCACCGCCGTCACCCTGATCGGCGCGCGGGCCAGAACCATGCGGGCGGTGCAGTGCGCCCAGGTCGTGCTGCCGCTGAGTCTCGGGCTCGTCCTGGCCCTCGTGACGGGCAAACTCGCCGAGTCCAGCTATCTGATCACCGGAGGCGGCGCGGTCCGCTGGGACGTGGAGGGCATACCGCTGCTGACACTCGCTGCGGTGGGCGTCGTGGTGGCGGCCGCGGTGGGGTCGCTCCCGCTGGTGGGACGCCGAATCGATCCCGAGCTGATCCGGCGCGACTGAGACACGGGGTCGGATGACCGGGGGGGGCATGGACCGCCGCCCGGTCGTCCGGCCGGATCGAGGTGCCCTTTGGCGCCACCGGGGCTGTCCCAAGCGGGCAGACAGGGGAGTGCGAGAGGTCCACATTCGGCCGATGGGGCTGGAAATCCTCCGGCGAACCCGTAGCGTCCCGGCCCAGGGGACATGGACACGGACTGCCCATCAGTCCGATCTGCCCCTGCCACAGACTCGGGAAACATCAGACAGACAACATCGGTCGTGCACCATCGGCCGGGCAACGTCTGTCGGACCCCATCTGTCAGGCACTCCTTCGTCAGAAACCTTTGCGGAGAGCTCACTTGAAGCACGCCAAGCGTCTCGTCCTCACCACCACGGCTGTCGCCACCGCGGCCGCCGGTCTCTTCCTGGGCACCACGGCGGGCAACGCCGGCGCCACGGAGCCCGCCTCCGCCGCGGCCGCGGTGAAGGCCCCGGCCGCCCCCGCCGCCCTCGCCGTCCCCGACGGCAACAAGCTGACCGGTGTGTTCGCCGCCCACGGCGTGCAGACCTACACCTGCACCGACGGCGCCTGGAAGTTCCTGGAGCCCGCCGCCACCCTGTCCGACAAGCGAGGCCGCACCGTCGCCCTGCACTCCCGCGGCCCCGTCTGGGTGTCCACGGTGGACGGCAGCGCCGTGAACGCCTCGGCGATCGCCAACTCCCCCAAGACCGGCACCATCCCGGAGCTCCTGCTCCAGGCCACCGCCACGCGCGGCACGGGCGCCTTCGCCGATGTCTCCTACATCCAGCGCCTGAACACGACCGGCGGCGTCGCCCCGACGACCGCGTGCACGGGCACCGAGCAGGTCGGCGTCCAGTACACGGCGACGTACGCGTTCTACAAGCCCGCGAAGTGACGCGAGTCGCGAGGTAGGCGGTAAGACAGTGGCCCCCGGTGCGAGGGGGCCACTGTCGTGTCGGCGAATCCGGCCGACGACGGCCGATAACTTGTGGTGAATGAGTCTCAGCGACACGCCGTGTACGCGGCGTGTCGCTGAGACTCAGCGCACACTTGGCTCTCGCTGCGCGGGATTTCGCCAACAGCCCACGAGTGTGGCCGGAGAGCGCGTGACATGCCCCCGCTTCACCGGCCGGCTACCCGCCCCCACCGCTCCAGGGTGGCCTCCTCGCTCTCCTCGGGCTCCTCGAGCGTCGGCACTATGCCTGCCTCGGCCCGCATCCGTGCCGGCTTCTCCAGTTCCTCGGCGAGCATCTGCTGACGCAGTATGCGCGCCGTGTAGGCGGACGCATTGCCCTTGGCCTTCACGAAGGCCGCCACGTCGTCGGGCAGGCTCATCGTCATGATCACCGTCATGCCTTCACCATGTGGGACTCTCGTGGACGGCGTGGCGTCAGTGATCCAGATCCACCCGCACGGTCAGCAACTGCGTCCCCATGGCCCGTACGGCCGTGCTGTTGGCCCTGGGCAGGGTGCGCAGGCGGGCCACCGGGTCGTCGTCGGGCAGCAGGTGGGCCGTGCCGGTGTGCCAGCGCCCGCCTATCCGTACCCGCACCCGGGGATCGGCCTTGATGTTGCGGACGTACTGCGACCGCTCCCCGAACTCCGACACCAGCCAGAAGGTGTCACCGATCCGCCGGCCGCCCAGCGGGGTGCGTCGGGGCCGACCGGAGACACGGCCCGTGGTCTCCAGGAGCGTATGAAACGGCAGACGGCGCATGAGCGGATTGGCGACATGGCGCTGGAAGGCGGTGGTCGCGCGGAAGCGGAGGTCGTTGGGGCGGGACATTGGCCGGTGCACTCCTTTGGGTGAGGCTCTGCTGCTTCACTGTTTCAATGGTCGCCCCATGCGGTCGTCGTGATGAGAGCGGGTGCCTGTCGTGCGAGTGGTGACCTGGAACCTGTGGTGGCGCTTCGGACCGTGGCGCGAGCGGCAGAAGGCGATCCTGGCCGTCCTGCGCGAGCTGCGCCCCGACGTGGTCGGTCTCCAGGAGGTGTGGGCGGCGGACGGTGAGAACCTCGCGGAGTGGCTCGCAGCCGACCTGGGCCTGTACTGCGCGTGGGCCCCCTCCCCGGCCCCCGAACGCTGGCGCCGCCGCATCGGCGACGACACGGTGGACATCGGCAACGCGGTACTGAGCCGCTGGCCGGTGACCGAACAGCGGACGCTGCTCCTCCCGGCCCCGCCCGACATGGCGGACGGCCGCCAGGCGCTGTACGCGCGCGTGGCGACCCCGTCGTACGACATCCCGTTCTTCACGGTGCACCTCACCTCGGCGCCAGGCGCGTCGGCCGTCCGCTGCGAACAGGTGAGGGCGCTGGCGGAGTTCGTGTCGTCGGCCTCGGGCAACACACCGCACCCCCCGGTCGTCACCGGCGACTTCAACTCCCGCCCGGACTCCGACGAGGTCCGCCTCTTCGGCGGCTACCGCACCGCCCCGGCCGTCCCCCGCCAGATCCTCTACGACGCCTGGGACTACGCAGACCCGTCGGCACCGTCTGCGACGTGGACCCCGGAGAACCCGTACGCGGCGCGCGTCCTGGAACCCCCGGCCCGCATCGACTACATCCACGTGGGCCCACCGGGCCCGATCGGCGAGGGGCACGTCCGTGCCGTACGACGGGCGGGACTGGCCCCGGTGGACGGGGTGTGGCCGACGGACCATGCGGCGGTGGTGGCGGACCTGGCGGAGGGATCACCTGCGGGGTGACGGCCGGCCGGGGGTGAGGCTGAGGAGCAGGGCGGCGAAGGCGGAGGGGGTGGTGGTGAGGATGGTTTGGGCGGGGTCTGCGGATTCGGTGAGGTGGATGGTGCGGGGGTGGGGGCTGGCGGATATGTGGACGCAGGATTCGCCTTGGCCGCAGTAGGACGACCTCTGGGAGGTGGTGGCGACATGGACGCAGGCTTCGCCTTCTTGGCAGTAGGAGGACTTCTGGGCAGCGGCGGCGACATGGACGCACGATTCGCCCTGGGCGCAGTAGGACGACTTCTGCCATGCGTAGGCGGTCATGCGGGTCCTCTCACAGTTCGGTGGCCAGGTTGTGGATGAAGTCCCGGGTCTTCTCCGGGGACAGGGCTACGGATTCCATTCGTTGCAGCAGATTCCGGTAGGTGTCCAGTCCGGCCTCGGCATCGACGAGCGCGGGTCCGTGCGACTGGTCCAAGGAGATCGTGTCGAGCCGTGGCACGGCGCCGTGGACGTACAGGAAGGTCTGTCCGGACCCCGGATAGGCCCCGATTGCGAAGGGGATCACCCGGATGGTGATGCCGTCGCGCTCGCTCTGGGTCAGCAGGTGCCCCAGCTGGCGCTTGGCGACTGACGTCCCACCCACGGGTACGCGGAGTGCGGCTTCGTGGATGATCGCCTGATACGGCACGGGGGTGTCCTGGTCCAGTAGCGCCTGGCGCTGGAGCCGGAAGTTCACGCGCAGCTCGAGCTCGCGGCGGCTGAACTCGGGCACGGCCAGTTCGAATATGGCGCGCGAGTGGTCTGCGAGTTGGAGCAGGCCGGGGATGTGCGCCGTATTGGCTGCCTGGAGCGCGAGGGCGTAGTGCTCGGTCTCGGCCAGGTCGAGCAGTGCGGCGGGCAGCATCTCGCGGAAGGTCTCCCACCAGCCGCTCTTCCGCTCACCGGCGAGCTCGATCAGCCCGTCGAGGTAGGCGGTGTCCGAGCAACGGTAGATGCGCGCCAGCGCCCGCAACCGGTCTGCGCTCACGCCGAATCGACTTGCCTCGATGTTGCTCAGCTGTGTCTGGCTGACGCCCAGTTGACGGGCCCCCTCGGTGACGGACAGCCCTGCCCTCTCCCGGAGTCTGCGCAGCTCCGTGCCGAGGCGGAGGCGGCGGGCACTCGTGGCGGTCTTGGGGGCCAATGGCCAACTCTCCTTGGAAAGCTGAGCGTTGTTGTCACTCACACGAGGGAAAACCTCATGCGATTGCCAAAATGGGAAATGTATTAGGTGGCCGGTCGGTAGCGTACTGAACCAGGCGCCCGCCCGGAAGCGCACCGTGGGACGCCGCGGCAATGACACCAGGCACCCGTCCAACTCCCCTCAGTGATCGGAGACTTCCATGGCCACCGTATCCCCGTCCTGGAACTACACCCTGCACCTTCCCCGAGATCCACGCGCACCGGGTATCGCGCGGGGCACCCTCAGACTGATCCTCGCCGCCCATGACCTGGGCGAGCTGACCCCCACGGCGGAGCTCCTCGCGAGCGAACTGCTCACCAACTCCCACTGTCACACGAAGGGCCCGTACTCCCTCCGGGTGCTGTCCCCGCAGCCCGGCCGCCTGCGGGTCGCCGTATGGGACACGGACCCCAGGGTCCCGCCCGCCTTCTCGGCCGACACCGCCGCCGTACCGCCGCCCGACACGGAAGGCGGCCGTGGCCTGCACCTCGTGCGGGCCTGTGCCGACGAGGTCGGCGTCTCCGTACTGCGTGAGCTCGGGGCGTCGAAGGGCGGCAAGCTGCTCTGGGCGGATTGCGGAGGCGGCGTGGTGAGTACGCGCTGCCAGGCCCGGTCGGCGGGCGCGATACTGGAAGTGGAGCCATGCCCCGTTCGTCAGGACCAGACCATGAGCGCACAGCCCGAGCAGGACTGGGGAGCGATGCCTCTCCCGGAGATCCGGACCGTGGACGATCTGCGCAGTGCGCTCAGCCGCTACGGCTTCCCGGGTGACCGGGAGCGCTTCGAGGAGGAGCTGGCCGCCGCCATAGGAGCCGCACCGACCAACGACTTCGCGGGCGCGGCGGCAGTGGTACGGGCCTACCGGCACCGGATCCTGATCAGGAACTCGCCGGAGATCATGACCGCTCTGGAGGACGCGCGCGGCGGAGCCGGCCGGGCGTGAACGAGGGCTGAGTCCTCGAAGGGCCCTCACATCGGTGTCAGGGGCGCTCGAAGTACTGAAGGGCGCCGCCGAGGGAGAAGCAGGTCGCGCCGAGCAGGGTGCCCCAGTTGGCGATGTCGGCGTTGACGAGGCTGTCGGTGGCGGGGCGGGTGTAGGCGGCGATCGCCGAGATCATGAAGAGGACCGAGCCGAACTGGTTCACCGCGACGATCCACCAGCCCAGGCTGCGGCGGCGAAGGCAGGGCAGCCACCGGCCGTGGCAGATCTCGGCGAACCCGAGGTGACCGGAGAGCAGGAAGAGCATGCAGCCGATCACGTCCGGGACCCAGATCAGCCGGTTGACCTGCTGGACGCTCAGGCCTTGGAGGAAGGAGTCCAGCAGGTTGACGCCGAAGACGAGCGTGCCGACGAAGAGGACGAACACGCTCAGCCAGTCCATGCGCGTGGGCTCGTAACTCCACCAGCGCCACGGGGGAGTGACCAGCCGGCCCTCGCCGCCGGGGTCGTGGCGGGGTGCGTTGACGACCTGGAGGAGTGAGACGTATCCGCCGGTGTTGAAGAAGAGGCCCCCGGCGAAGTAGATCGAGGCGCAGGTCGTGGCGTCGCCGGAGCCGAACTGGGCGACACCCGCGCCCGCCGCGAAGAGCGCTCCGCCGATGACGAAGGCGGTCGCGGCGATGGCGTTGAGCAGGCGCAGTCGGCGGACGGCGAGCGTGTCGGCGCTGGTGTGGCTGCCGGCGGGTGCGCCGGGCGGGCGGACGGCGATGACTCCGCGCCGACGCGCGGGCCGCGACTCCCATACGGCGGTGCCGCCACCGGGAGGCCGCCAGGTGAGCCGGGTTGTGAAAGGTCCCGCACCCTCGGCGCGCTGCTCGGGCTGTCCCACGGCCCGAGACTAGACGTCTCACCACGACCCTCCCGCGACCGAAACGCGGCGCGCGGCCTGCCGCCTGCGGCCTACGCGACGGGAGCGGTACGGGCGGTCATGCGACCCAGCGTGTTCACCATCCGGCGCCGGCTGACGAGCCGCCCCGCCAGGGCCATGGCGTGGTTGAGACGGCCCGAGATCACGCTCGGTGGCGGGTTCCGCCGGTCCAGGGCCCGGAGCGCGTCGCGGACGACGTCACCGGGCTCGCTCAGCTTCGTGCCGCCCGCGGCGTCCAGCGTGCCGACGACGTCGAAGAACTCGGTCCTCGTCGCCCCGGGCGACACGGCGATGACACGCAACCCCGTGCCCCGCGACTCGTACCACAGAGCTTCCGTGAAGCTCAGGACGAACGCCTTGGTCGCCCCGTAGACGGCCATCTGCGGATCCGGCTGGTAGGCGGCCATGCTCGCGACGTTGACGAGGACGCCCCGCCCGGCGCTGCGCAGCTGCTCGATGAAGGCGCGGCTGATGTCGACGACGGCCGTCACGTCGAGGGCGATCTCCTCGCGCAGCCGGTCCGGATTCTCCCGGTGGAAGGGGCCGAACGTCCCGAACCCGGCGTTGTTGACCAGGCTCGTCACGGCCAGACCGCGACGGGCGGCCTCGGCCGCGAGAGCCTCACCGGCCAGCGGCTGCCCCAGATCGAACGGGAGGGGGACGACAGCGACGCCGTACGCGGAGACGAGCTCGGCCGCCAACGCCTCCAGCCGCTCCCGTCTCCGCGCCACCAGCACCAGATCGGATCCCCGCTCGGCGAGCTGCCGGGCGAACTCCGCGCCGATGCCGGAACTGGCACCGGTGATCAGAGTGGTCTGGCCGCGATAGTCGACCTGGGACATGCGATACCCCTCTCGGTCCTGAAGTCCTGACACCGTACGCCACTCTGGCAGTCACTGCCAGAAAAACCAAGGCTGCCCGCTGATCGGTTGCTCGATATCTTGGCCGCATGGGTAACCCGAAGCCGAAGCCGAAGCCGGATCCGTCGACGCCGCCGCCGACGCTGTGGGACCGCTCGCGCCAGGTCGCGGTCGCCGCGATCCTCGACACGGCGCTGAGGCTGTTCGCCGAGCGCGGTTACGAGGAGACGACGATCGCCCAGATCGCCAAGGAGGCCGGTATCTCCCAGCGCTCGCTCTTCCGCTACTTCGGCACCAAGGAGGACCTGGTCTGCGGCGACCAGGAGGCCTTGGGCGAGCTCCTGAAGAACACCGTCGACGCCCAGCCCGCCGACGCCTCCCCCTGGGACGCCCTGCGCGCCGGCTTCGCGGCCGTCCTGGTGGCCAACCACACCCCCGAACGCGTCCTCCAGATCAGCACCCTGATCCTCGACACCCCGTCCCTGCGCGCCCGCTCCATCGAAAAGCGCCTCCGCTGGCAGGCCGCCCTGGTCCCCGGCATCGAAGCCCGCATGGGCATCCCGAGCGGCCCGGTCCCGGACCCGCGCGCCCTCGCCGTCATCGCAACGGCCTTCGCCTGCCTGGACACGGCCACCGAACTCTGGGTGAGAACCGGCGGCAACACAGACGTCACCACGACCTACGACCAGGCCCTCACCGCCGTCCGCACCACACCCTGACCGCTTGCACCCGCCGTGTGCCAGACTTCCGCCCATGACTCACCACCGAAAGGGCCGTGCCGCGTAGGCGCCCCTCCCGCCTCAGAGCCGACAACAGGCGCTTCGCCGCACACCACCGCTACTCGAAGATCGGCCGACTCTCCGGCTCGGCCCAGGCGCAGATCGTCCGACTGGAGCGCACTCGGCTCCGCCCCGACGTGATCGAGCAGGCTCTCGCCTCCTGGACCGCCCTCGCCAGGACACCGAAGGGCCGACTCCCTTCGCCGTTCGCCGACAACTGCGGCGTCCCGGAGTGCTGCCCCCAACCGGCGGACGAACGAGAGCTACTGGAACTGGCGATCCATGCCCTGCCCAGGAAGAGCTCCCGCGAACTCCGCGCCCTGGTCACCCCCCTCGACCTGAGAATCCTCGAGCACCCCGACGCCGTCCCCTACTCCGATCCACCTCCTCGCTGGTGGCACTGCGCCTTCTGATCCCACAGGCCGGAGCGGTGACGCCCGTCGCAGACGACCGAAACGGAAGGACCCCGCGCCCATGCGACACCCGGAGCGCCACACCCGGCGCTTGTGGCTGCGTCAGTGGACAGAGGCGGACCTGGACGCTCTCGCGGAGATGGACGCGGATCCGGACGTCATGCGGTACATCGGTGACGGCTCACCCGGCACCCGTGAGCGGACCGCAGCCGCGCTGGCCCGTGCGCGTGCCGCGTGGGACGAGCGTGGGTACGGCCTGTTCGCCGCCGAGGAGAGCGTGACCGGCGAGCTGATCGGCTGGGTGGGCCTGGCCGTTCCGGCCTACCTCCCCGAGATCATGCCGACGGTGGAGATCGGCTGGCGGCTGCGACGCCGCTCGTGGGGTCGGGGCTATGCCACCGAAGCGGCCCGGGAGGTCCTGGCGTTCGCATTCGACGAGGCGGGACTCGACCGCGTCGTCAGCATCTGCCACGTCGACAACCACGCCTCGGCGCGCGTCATGACCAAGCTCGGCCTGACCTTCGACCGAACCACCCGCGTCCCCGCCCATGGGCAGCCGGTCCAGGTCATGGCGCTGTCCCGGGAGGACTATCACTCCTAGGGCCTCGCCACACATACTTGGCGACGGTTCGAGAACATGGGGGGACGGACGATGGTGGAAGCGGGGCCGCCGGCTCCTGTGAGGTCCTGGTCTGCGGGAGTCGTGTCCGGCGTCGTCGTCGGAGGGCTGACGGCGGTGGTCTGCGTCGTGGCCATCGGGCGGGTCTGGACGGCATGCGACATCGGCTCCGGCGCGGCGGCCGACAGCATGACGTTGCTCCTTCTCGCCCCTGTCATATGGGTCACCGCGGCCGTTCCGTGGGTCGTCCTGCAGGGCACCCTCGGCAGACGTCACCCCAGGGCGGCGCTGGCCGCAGGGCTCGTCTTCGCTGTGTGGTTCGCCTGGTTCCTGGTGACGTGGCTCGGCATGATCGACTCCTACCCTGCCCCGTCGTGCCCGGGAAACGTTCCGCCCTGGTGGCCGGAGTTCATCCCGACATAGCCGACTTCGGGCGCCGTCGGGGATAGCGGTGGATTTCCCACGCCGTGTAGCCCATGAGCGGTACGAGGACCGTCGGGACGATCCACCAGGGGATGCCCCACCACACCGACAGAAGGCCCAGTACGGGGCAGGCGATCGAGATGGTGATCAGCAGGGGCTTGCCGAAACCTCGCCAGGGGAGCGGGCGGGGGGTGTGGGGCCTGGTCAGGCGGGCTGTGCCGGTGGCCAGGCCGAGGGCCGAGAGGAGGGCGGCGAAGGTGCCGAGGGCGGCGGGCATCTGGGGTTCGTCGCGGGGCTCGTCGCCGGACTTCTGCCGGATGCCGTCGCGGCTGAGCGACATGATGTCGCCCCGCCAGACCGTGCCGGTGACCCGGTCGCCCGGTTCGAGCCGTTCCAGCAGCGGGGTCGAGTCGCCGAAGCCCAGGACGCCGTTCCAGAAGGGCGCTCCGGAGAGGGTGGCCTGGTACGTGCCGTTCCTGCCGCCCTTGATCTTCGTCCTGTCCACCGTGAAGGTGACCTCGCGGAGGCAGTCCTCGTACTCCTGCGGTGAGGTTCCCGCAGCGCAGGACTCGGCGTTCGCGTAGTCCCGGTAGCGCTCCATGTCGTCGGGGAGCCAGATGGTGAAGATGAAGTAGCAGGCCAGGGCCGGGATCAGAGACAGTGTCAGGAGCAGTGCGCCCCAGATTCTCGTGCGAGTGATGTTCTTGCCCGACACGTCCGTCGTTCCCCCCGCCTTGTCGGATCAGTCCCTCGCGCCAGCTTCTCCCCGGCAGGACCAGGCAGACAAGGCGGGCGGCAGGCAGTCAAGTGCCGCACCGCCTTGCCGGGCCCCGGCAATCCCGGAGGAGAGAGACTCAGGGTGTCGGCGTCCACCCGCAACCGCTCGCCGATGCCCGCCTGTTCACCTCTCCCGCCCGTCACCGTGAAGGACAGCGACACCGCGCTCGACTCCGCCACGTAGACCCGGCCCGCCCGGATGCTGTCCTGGATCGCGTCCCGGGTGAGCGCGTCCGCCGGCGCCACCGTCTGGGGGAGCCCTACGACGTCCGGGTCCCGGTGGGCGTCACCGTTGCCCACCGCCGGAAGCCACCACGAAGTCGCCCTCCTCATGAGCCGTGCCTGACAATGCCGACCGGTCGGTATGGACACCGGCCTCTTCTCCCGGTACAGATGAACCGGCCCAGATGAACACTGAGGAACCGGCACCGAAAGGCCCGCCATGCGCATCGCCGTAACGATCTTCCTCACCGACGAGACGATCACCCCGACCCGCCTCGCCCGTGAGCTGGAACAGCGCGGGTTCGCCGGGCTCTACGTGCCCGAGCACACGCACATCCCCGTCGAGCGGACCACCCCGTACCCGGCGGGCGGCGAACTGCCCCGCGAGTACGGCCGTACCCTCGACCCCTTCGTCGCCCTCGGCCAGGCCGCCGCCGTCACGGACAGCCTGGGCCTCGGCACCGGCATCACGCTCGTCGCCCAGCACGACCCGATCGACCTCGCCAAGCAGATCGCCACCGTCGACCACCTCTCCGGCGGCCGCCTCACCCTCGGCCTCGGCTTCGGGTGGAACGTCGAGGAGGCCGCCGACCACGGGGTCGAGTGGCGCACCCGGCGGGAGCTGGTGCGCGACCGGATGGCGCTGATGCGCGCCCTGTGGAGCGAGGAGCCGACCGCGTACGAGGGGCAGTACGGGTCCGTCCGGGCCAGCAGCGCCCACCCGAAGCCCGTGCAGCAGCCGCGCGGGCCGGTCGTCGGACCCCGCACGCTCATCGGCGGGGCCGCCGGGCCGAAGCTGTTCGCGCACATCTGCGAGTACGCCGACGGCTGGCTGCCGATCGGCGGGCGCGGGCTGTCCGAGACCCTGCCGGTGCTGCGCGCCGCGTGGGCGGACGCCGGGCGCGAGCCGGAGGCGCTCCAGGTCGTGCCGTACGCCGTCCACCCGTCCCCGGGCAAGCTCGCCCACTACGCCGACCTCGGCATCGACGAGGTCGTGCTCCAGCTGCCGCCGGCGGGCGAGAGCGAGATCCTCAAGATCCTCGACGAGTACGGCCCTTACCTCATGGCTTCCAGTGACACCGTGTAACGACCTCCGGTGAGGGACGAATCGGGCTCCCCCACCGGCCCTGATCAGCCCGAACGTATGCTCAAGAAATGACGACTTCCGCGACCTCCGGAACCGGCCCCGGCCCCTTTCCCGGCCCCACCGAGAACTCCATGCGTCGCGCTCTCAAACGTGCCCGGGACGGCGTCGCGCTCGACGTGAACGAGGCGGCCGTCCTGCTCCAGGCGCGCGGCGAGGCCCTCGACGACCTCGCCGCGTCCGCCGCCCGGGTGCGTGACGCGGGCCTGGAGGCGGCCGGCCGGCCCGGCGTCATCACGTACTCGAAGAGCGTCTTCATCCCCCTCACCCGGCTGTGCCGGGACAAGTGCCACTACTGCACGTTCGTCACCGTCCCCGGCAAGCTGCGGCGCGCCGGGCACGGGATGTTCATGTCGCCGGACGAGGTGCTCGACGTGGCCCGGAAGGGCGCCGCCCTCGGCTGCAAGGAAGCCCTCATCACCCTCGGCGACAAGCCCGAGGACCGCTGGCCCGAGGCCCGAGAGTGGCTCGACGCGCACGGCTACGACGACACCATCGCCTACGTCCGCGCCATCTCCGTCCGCATCCTGGAGGAGACGGGGCTGCTGCCGCACCTCAACCCCGGGGTGATGTCCTGGACCGACTTCCAGCGGCTGAAGCCGGTCGCCCCGTCGATGGGCATGATGCTGGAGACGACCGCCACCCGGCTCTGGTCGGAGCCCGGCGGCCCGCACCACGGCTCCCCGGACAAGGAACCCGCCGTACGGCTGCGGGTTCTGGAGGACGCGGGCCGCTCCTCCGTCCCCTTCACCTCGGGGATCCTCATCGGCATCGGCGAGACGTACGAGGAGCGCGCGGAGTCGTTGTTCGCGCTGCGCCGGATCTCCCGCGCCCACCACGGCATCCAGGAACTGATCATCCAGAACTTCCGCGCCAAGCCGGACACGGCCATGCGCGGCATGCCGGACGCCGAACTCGACGAACTGGTCGCGACGGTGGCCGTCGCCCGCCTCCTCATGGGCCCGGCGGGCAACATCCAGGCGCCGCCCAACCTCGTCGACAGCGAGTACGAACGCCTGATCGGCGCGGGCATCGACGACTGGGGCGGGGTCTCCCCGCTGACCATCGACCACGTCAACCCCGAACGCCCCTGGCCGCAGATCGAGGAGCTGACCGCCCGGTCCGCTGCCGCGGGGTTCGAGCTGCGGGAACGGCTGTGCGTGTACCCCGAGTTCGTCACCCGCGGCGAACCCTGGCTGGACCCGCGGCTGCTGCCGCACGTCCGCGCCCTCGCCGACCCCGGGACCGGCCTCGCCGTGCCGGACGCCGTCGTCGAGGGCCGGCCGTGGCAGGAGCCGGAGGAGGTGTTCACCGCGACCGGCCGTACCGACCTGCACGCCTCCATCGACACCGAGGGCCGTACGACCGACCGGCGCGAGGACTTCGACGAGGTGTACGGCGACTGGTCCGCCCTGCGGGAGGCGGCCGCCCCCGGCATGGCGCCCGAGCGCATCGACACCGACGTACGCCAGGCGCTCGCCACCGCCGCCGACGACCCGACGCGCCTCACCGACGCCGAGGCGCTCGCGCTGCTGCACGCGGACGGTCCCGCGCTGGACGCGCTGACCCGGATCGCGGACGACGTCCGCCGCGCCGCGGTCGGCGACGACGTCACCTACATCGTCACCCGGAACATCAACTTCACCAACGTCTGCTACACCGGCTGCCGTTTCTGCGCCTTCGCGCAGCGCCGCACCGACGCCGACGCCTACACGCTCTCCCTCGACCAGGTGGCGGACCGCGCCCAGCAGGCCTGGGACGTGGGCGCGGTGGAGGTGTGCATGCAGGGCGGCATCCACCCCGACCTGCCCGGCACGGCGTACTTCGACATCGCGAAGGCCGTGAAGTCCCGGGTCCCCGGCATGCACGTCCACGCCTTCTCGCCGATGGAGGTCGTCAACGGCGCGACCCGCACCGGCCTGTCGATCCGCGAGTGGCTGATCGCCGCCAAGGAAGCGGGGCTGGACTCCGTCCCCGGCACCGCCGCCGAGATCCTCGACGACGAGGTCCGCTGGGTCCTCACCAAGGGCAAGCTGCCGACGGCGACCTGGATCGAGGTGATCACGACGGCCCACGAGGTCGGCATCCCGTCGACGTCGACGATGATGTACGGCCATGTCGACCAGCCCCGGCACTGGCTCGGGCATCTGCGCACCCTGGCCCGCGTGCAGCAACAGACCGGCGGCATCACCGAGTTCGTGACCCTGCCCTTCATCCACACCAACGCGCCCGTCTACCTGGCCGGCATCGCCCGTCCCGGGCCGACCATGCGCGACAACCGGGCGGTGACGGCGATGGCCCGGCTCCTCCTGCACCCGCACATCCCGAACATCCAGACCAGCTGGGTGAAACTGGGCACCGAGGGCGCGGCGGAGATGCTCCGCTCCGGCGCGAACGACCTCGGCGGGACCCTCATGGAGGAGACGATCTCCCGCATGGCGGGCTCCTCCTACGGCTCCTACAAGTCCGTCAGGGACCTGATCGCCGTCGCCGAGGCCGCGGGCCGCCCGGCCCGTCCGCGCACCACCCTGTACGGCGAGGTACCGGAGGAGCGGCAGCGCGCCGCCCGGGCCTCGGACGGGCAGCTGCCGGAACTCCTGCCCGTGCTGGAGTGAGTACGATGATCCGACCCTCCTGATGGAGGGAAGCGCCCCAGGGAAGCCCCCAGGGGAGACCCCAGGGGAGGCCCCATCGGCGGGGTCCCGGAGCTGAGGAGATGCTGCCCGTGCCTGCCCGACTTCCCTCGTGGGTCTGGGTCACCGGTCTGACGACCGGCGCGATCGCGGCCGTCGCCGCGCTGACGGTGCAGGCCGAGCGGGGCCCGCATCCGACGGCCGCCGCCGTCCCCCCGAGCGCGTCGGCGTCCGCCGCGCCGGGTGCGAAGGCGTCCCCCTCGCCGAAGGCCTCCGCCTCCGCGGCCGCGACCGGGGTGCCCGAGGCCTCCGGCACCGGCCGCCGGGTCGTCTACGACCTCTCCGCGCACCGGGTCTGGCTGGTCGACGCGGACGACACGGCCCGCCGTACCTTCACGGTCTGGCCGGGCACGGTCGCGCCCGCGCCCGGCACCTACACGATCTCCGTCCGCAAGGACACGACGACGGGCTCCGACGGCGTCGAGATCGAGCACGTCATCTACTTCTCGGTCGTCTCCGGCGTCAACATCGCCTTCTCCAACGCCGTCGACGGGGCCTCCCCGCCCCCGGCCGCCGCCGGCGCGAAGACCGGCGGCATCCGGATGCCGAAGGCGGACGGGGCGGCCCTGTGGGCGTTCGGTGAGCTGGAGACGAAGGTCAGGGTCGTCGAGTAGAGCGGTCAGGCGGCGTCCCGCCGGGCCTGACTGAACGCCAGCTGGTCGACGAGCAGCACGACCCCGCTGAACAGGAACACCCGCGTCGCCGCCTCCAGCCCGTTCCAGGTCTTCGACTGCCACATCGAGAACCACTCCCCGCCGATCGCGATGAACCCGGCGCCGAACAGCAGCATCAGCATCAGCAGGCCGTACGTGGAGAAGGCGTGCGCCCGGACGAGGTCCCGGCGCGCCCAGAACCACGTCCCGGCGGTCAGCACCACGGCGGCCACGGTCTCCCACGCGATGATCGCCACGTACGCGGCGTCCTGGAGCCCCTTGCTCGTCACCGCCCGCCACATCAGGTCGTCGTCCTTGAACGTGTCGTCCATCGCGAGCACATGCCGTACGAACTGCTGGTTCGTGCCGAAGTCGGTGATGTTCCCGAACGCCACGAGGGCGATGTAGAGGGCCACCGCCCCGGTGAGGAGCGTGGCCGTGAGGGGGAGGACGCGTGAGGTCTGTGTGATACGTGAGGTGGACGTGGTCATGACGCTTCCCCTACCCCGTCAAGTCCCCTGTGTCCCATCCGAGTTGAGGTGGGCCGGCAGGAGGGCGCGGCGCCCGGACCTCCACCGTGCCTGCACCACCCCTCCACCCGCCGCCTGCCCGTGACCCCGTTCGATTACAGTGACGAACGTCGTACGTACGGACGGTGCCCGGTGGCCTTGGGAGGACTTGGTGAGTACGACATCAGGGGCCGTCTGGGGCCGTCACGAGCAGCAGGACTTCCGCAGCCGGGTGCGCGGAACGCTGCTGGGGGCGGCCGTCGGGGACGCGCTCGGGGCGCCCGTCGACGGGCTGGCGACCGAGGAGATACGGCGGCTCCACGGGCCGGACGGGGTCGTCGACCTCGCCCCCGCCTTCGGGCGGCGCGGTGCCGTCACCCACCACACCCAGCTCACCCTGTTCACCGTGGACGGGCTCGTCCGGGCCCAGGTGCGGCGCGACACCGGCGCCTGGCATCCGCCGACCGATCTGCACCGGGCGTATCTGAGATGGGCGGCCACCCAGCGCGACTGGGGCCCCGACCTGCGCCGCAAGGACGACGGCTGGCTGGCCCGCGAGGAGTGGCTGTACGCCCGCCGGGAGCCGACCCGGGCCCTGCTCATGGGGCTCGGCGACGAGCGGATGGGCACGCTCGACGATCCCAAGAACCCGGCGGCCGACGGGCCCGAGCCCCTGGCCCGCTCCGCGCCCTTCGGGCTGCTCGTCGGCTGGGAGCCGCAGCTCGTCGCCCAGCTCGCCGTGGAGTGCGCGGCCCAGACCCACGGCCACCCGGCGGCGTACCTCTCGGCGGGCGCGTACGCCGTCATCGTGCACGCGCTGGCCCGGGGCGACAGCGCCGACGCCGCGGTGCAGCGGGCGCTCGGCCTGCTGGCGGCGCGGCCGGGGCACGCGCCCGCCTCGGAGGCGCTGCAGCGCGCGCTGGGCGCCGTACGGCAGGGGTTGCCCGGACCGGGACGGGTGGAGGAACTGGTGGGCGTGGGGAGGGCGCCGGGCGTGTTGTCCGCCGCCGTGTACTGCGCGCTCGTCGCCGAGGACGTCAGACACGGGCTGCGCCTCGCGGTGAACCAGGGCGGCCCCTCCGCCCCGACCGCCGCCCTCACCGGCGGACTGCTCGGCGCCCTGCACGGCGAGACGGCCCTCCCGCCGGCCTGGCTGGCCGAGCTGGAGGGCCGTCCCACGATCCTGGAACTCGCCGACGACTTCGCCATGGAGATGACCCAGGGCCCGGCCCTGCACAACCCGGCGGGCGCGTCACCGGGGTGGCTGGCCAGATATCCGCGAGGGAACTGACCGACCTGGACCGGCGCCCCAAAGGGGCGCGGGGAACTGCGCGACCAGCCCCCACGGACCCGCAGACGACGCACCGGAGTTCAGTCCTTGGCAGGAGCCGCTACCGCGTCCCTGGGCTCGGGCAGGGCCGCCGCCGCCGAGGAGCCGCCGCCGTCGTCCGTGTTGATCTTCTCGATGAGGGCGAGCCGTTCCGGGGTGTCCTCCGGCCTGATGAAGCCGACGAGGACGTAGAGGACGAGGGAGACCGCCAGCGGGATGGAGACCTGGTACTGGAGCGGGACCCCGCCGGTCACGCGGTCGTCGATCGGGTAGTTGACCAGGTAGAAGGCGAACAGGCCCATCGACCAGCTGGTCAGCGCCGCGGTCGGGCCGGAGCGGCGGAACGGCCGCAGCAGGCCCAGCATCATCGGGATCGCCATCGGGCCCATGAGCCCGGCCACCCACTTGATGACGACGGTGATGATGTCCTTGAAGGTGGGGGAGTTGACCTGGGTGGCCGCCGCCATGGACAGGCCGAGGAAGACGACGGTCGTGATCCGGGCGACCCGCAGCCCCTGCCCCTGGCTCCAGCCGCGCGCCCGGCGCCACACCACCGGCGCGCAGTCCCGGGTGAACACGGCCGCGATCGCGTTGGCGTCGGAGGAGCACATGGCCATGGTGTGCGAGAAGAAACCGACGATGACCAGGCCCAGCAGGCCGTGCGGCAGCAGTTGTTCGGTCATCAGGCCGTAGGAGTCGGAGCCGTCCGGCTTCTGCGCCTCGACCAGCAGCGGCGACATCCACATGGGGAAGAAGAGCACGACCGGCCACACCAGCCACAGCACCGCCGAGAGCCGCGCCGACCGCTCGGCGTCCCTGGCGCTCGCCGTGGCCATGTAGCGCTGGGCCTGGTTGAGCATGCCGCCGTTGTACTCGAACAGCTTGATGAAGAGGAAGGCGAGGAGGAAGACGGTGCCGTACGGGCCGACCAACGGCTCGCCGTGGCCCTTGAGTTCGGGCTCGTCCCAGGCGCCGAAGAACCCGATGCCCTTGTCGTCCAGCTTCAGCACGACGGCGACGAACATCGCGATGCCGGCCAGCAACTGGATGGCGAACTGGCCGAGTTCGGTGAGCGCGTCGGCCCACAGACCGCCGATCGTGCAGTACACGGCGGTGATGGCGCCGGTGATGAGGATGCCCTGGTTGAGGGAGATGCCGGTGAAGACGGACAACAGGGTGGCGATGGCGGCCCACTTGGCGCCCACGTCCACGATCTTCAGCAGCATCCCGGACCAGGCGAGCGCCTGCTGGGTCTTCAGGTCGTAGCGGTTCTTCAGGTATTCGAGCGGGGAAGCGACATGGAGGCGCGACCGCAGCCGGTTGATGCGTGGCGCGAACAGCTTGGAGCCGATCGCGATCCCGAGGGCGATGGGGAAGGACCAGGTGACGAAGGAGGTGACGCCGTAGGTGTAGGCGATGCCCGCGTACCCGGTGAACATGACCGCGCTGTAGCCCGACATGTGGTGCGAGATGCCGGAGAGCCACCAGGGCATCTTGCCGCCCGCGGTGAAGAAGTCGCTGACGTCGTCGACGCGCTTGTGCGACCAGACGCCGATGGCGACCATCACGCCGAAATAGCCGATGAGCACGGCCCAGTCGAGACCGTTCATGTGCGTCCTCCCAGGGGTCGACCCGGCGCTCATCGTGGGCGCTGCCGCATGAACACGACAAGTAACCGTAAGGTCAAAGGGAGGTAAAGCTATTCGGTATGGTGGCCTGCGTTCACTTACATGAACACCCCTGGGGTGTCGTCAGCGCATCAGTTCCCCGGCGTTGACCAGCAACGACTGCCCCGTGATCGCCCGCGCCCGGTCCGACGCGAGAAACACCGCCGCGTCCGCGACGTCCCCGTCCGTGGCCAGTTCGGGCAGCGCCATCCGCTCCGTCAGCCGGGCCAGCACCTCCTCCTCGGGCACCCCCTCCGTGTGCGCCGTGAACTGCACGTACGCCTGTACCGGCGGCCCCCACATCCATCCCGGCAGTACGGTGTTGACCCGGATCCGGTGCGGCCCGAGCTCCCGCGCCAGCGAGTACATCGCACTGGTCAGCGCCCCCTTCGAGGCCGCGTACGCCGCCTGCCGCACCTGTGAGGGGGCCGCCACGGCCGACTGCGTGCCGATGAAGACGACCGCTCCGCCCCGCGCCTTCAGCCCGGGCAGGCAGGCCCGGGTGATCCGCAGCGAACCCAGCAGGTTCACGTCGATGACCGACTGCCAGGTCGCGAAGTCGGCGTCCTCCACCCCGCCGAAATACGAGTCCCAGGCCGCCACCTGCACCACCGCGTCGATCCCGCCGAACCGCTTCAGTGCCAGGGCCGCCAGCGCGTCGCACTGCCCCTCGTCGGTGATGTCGGTCGCCCGCCACGCGGTGTGCCTGCCGTCCGGATCGATCTCCGCCGCGCTCTTGGCGAGATTCGCCTCGGTCCGTGCCCCCAGCACCGCGTTCCCGCCGTCCCGTACGACCGCCGCGGCGACCTGGTGACCGAGGCCGGCGCCGACTCCGGAGACGACGACGGTCTTGCCGGCGAGCGGTGGTGTCGCGGACATCGGGGACCTCCCGGACTCTGGCGCATTATCTGACGGAGCGTCAGAGTATGGTCCGGCCACCATGGAAGGGGAAGAGCATGAGCGAGGAGACCCGCAGCGAGACGTACGCCGAGCTGGCCGCCGTAGGACCGTACGGGGTCCGCCCCGGCCACGCCCTGATCACCATGGTCGAACCGCACCCGGGCCACGAGTACGCCTACAACCGCTGGTACGAGGACGACCACTACTACGCCGGCGCGATGGCCATGCCCTGGATGTACGCGGGCCGCCGCTGGGTGGCGACACGGGAGCTGCAGCTGCTCCGCTCCCCGGAGAAGTCCGCGATCGCCCAGCCCGTCACCGCCGGCTGCTACCTCTCCACCTACTGGATCACCGCCGGCCGCTACGACGACCACATGAAGTGGACGGTCGCGATCAACAAGCGCCTCAACCGCGACGCCCGCGTCTACCAGGACCGCACCCACGTCTTCACAGCCTTCCAGGACCACGAGACGACGGTCTACCGCGACGGCGCGGCCGGCCCCCGTGACTACCACGCCCTCGACCATCCCTACGCCGGCCTGGTCCTCGAAGCCATCGACACCGACACCCCCGAACAACGCACCGAACTCCTGGAGTGGCTGCGCACCCGTCACCTCCCCAAAGCCCTCTCCGGCTCCCCGGCCGCCATGGTGACGGTCTTCCGCCCCACCCCCCTCCCCGGCGACCGCATGACCTACGTCAAACAGGTCGAGGGCGTCGACACCCGCCTGACCCTGCTGTGGTTCCTGGAGACGGACCCGAGGGAGTGCTGGCAGGACCACTTCACCGGCCTGGACACCCGCATCACGGAATCGGGCCTGGGGAGACTGGAGTTGCTGGCCCCGTTCATACCGACGGTGCCGGGGACGGACCGTTATGTGGCCGACCTGCGCGCCGTCGGCCCGTCCCGCGACTGAGCGTCATCGGTTCCGCACCCACCAGGCGATGCCCGCCACGAGCGCGGAGCCCGCTGCCCAGGCCGCGCCGCGCACAAGGCTGAAGACCGCGGCGCGGCCGAGTTTGCGCGTGAAGCGCGGGGTCCTGTCCATGTCTGCCTCCTCGGAGTTCGCCGGCCCGAGCGGCCGGGCAGAAAAACCGTGCCGGGTGGGGGCTCGCGATGTCCGATATCGAGGGCACTGAGGGCAAAGTCCCCCTACGCTCCAGGTCATGGGCGTGCCCGCCGTGCCCGGGGCGGGCAGCTCGGTAGGCGGGCACGAGGAAAGCGGGGGTATGGATGGGGAAGCCGCCCAAGGCGCGCGAGTTGTACGACGCACTCCGGGTCCTGGAAGCGAAGGCCAAGGAGGCGTACGAGAAGCAGAGGGGGAGGAAGTACTCGCGTCGTGAGGCCGCACGGAAGGCCGGCGGCCCCGAGTCGACGCTGGACAGGCGTCTCGCGGAGTGGCTGCCCGAGGAGTGGGCGGAGGCGAGGACACCGGGTCCCGGCAGTGCCGAAGATCTGCTGGCCGTGGTCAGACTGTGGAGCGAGTGGGCCGCGAAGCCATGTAACGAGAGCTGGTGGCGGACCCTGCTGGACGAGGCGCAGCCGCCCCGCTTTCCGACGCGGCGCGCGGACTCGGCTTCCGTCGGCACCGCCGACACGGAGTCCGGCCGTTTCGACCACCTCTTCCTCCAGGAACAGGTCGCATACCTCCAGGGGCAGGTCGGAGAACTCCGGGCCGGCGTAAGGACCCTCCAGGACCACGTCCTGGGCACCGAGGACACCGTGCCCCGCCTCCTCGAACGCCTCGACGAGGCCAACGCCGAGGTGGCCGCGGCCCGGACGCAACTGGCGGCGGCCGCGGAGTACGCCAAGGAGTCCGACGCCCTCCTGGAGCAACAGCAGGAGCAGCTGGGGCAGTTGCGGGCGGAGATCAAGACGCTGCGCCGCCAGGTACAGCAGCTCACCGAGGAGAACCGCGACAAGGCTCCCAGCAAGTCCGCGGCTTACGCGGCCCACGCGGCCCACTCGGCGCAGACCGGCGCCGCGAACGTCCAGTCCCCGGTTTCCACCCCATTGTGGAACGCCGAAGCACGCTGGGACGACTTCGATCCCCGTGAGTACGTCAGCCGGAACTATGGCGAGATGGCCCCTGAGGACAAGGAGATCCTCTCCCTGATGCGAGATCACTTCAGTGGTCATTTCCGGGAGCGGCCTGGCCGGGTGCCGTCCGCCATCGACGTGGGCGCCGGCGCGAATCTGTATCCCGCCCTCGCCATGCTGCCCTGGAGCGACCGGATCACGCTCCTTGAGCGGTCCTCCCGGAATCTGGAATATCTCAACGGGCAACTGCCGGGCTATGACCGGAACTGGGATCCGTTCTGGGACCTCCTGTGCGAGGACAGGGCATACGCACACCTCGGCGTCGATCCCCGGGAGCGCTTCCGGCAGGCGGTACAGGTCGAGCAGGGAAACCTCTTCGACCTGGGCGATCGGCCCGGCCGGTGGGATCTGGGCACGATGTTCTTCGTCGCCGAATCCATGACCACATCACTCGAGGAATTCCGGCACGGGGTGAGCTGTTTCCTGCGGGCTCTGCGGCCCGGCGCGCCGTTCGCCGCCGCGTTCATGGAGCATTCCGCCGGGTATCGCGTGGGTGATGTCGATTTCCCGGCCTGCGACGTAGGGGTGGCCGACATCCAGATGGTGATCGCCGCCTTCGCCCGGGAAACACGGATATACCGCTTGAACGAGGCGGGTATCTCCCTGCGTGACGGATACTCCGGGATGATTCTGGCCTGCGGCCGTCGTGGGGAGTGAGACCGGCGTTGATCAGGGCTCCTTCAGCTCGTCCGGACACGGAGTGCCACGGGGGAGCTGATAGGGGGCCGCGAGTCGGTACACGCCGGCCTTGGGGGCCAGGAGGACCGTCCACTTGTCGCCCTGCGGATCCTCCTCCGTCTCGTAGAGGCAGCCGTTGACGTTCGTGTACGTCTTCGGCTCGCCCTCGGCCCGGTGCTTGGACGCCTCCGTCTCCTGCGGAGCCTGAAGGCTCTTGCCCTCCGCGTCGACCACGCTCAGCCACGGCGAGTACGGGATCCGGATCAGCACCCGGCCCGCCTTCTTCACGTCGATCGTCATCTCGCCCTGCTCGGCCCGCTGGACGACCGCGTCGGGCTCGGCGAGCGGCGCCGGGTCGGTCACCTTGAACAGCTGCCAGTTGGCGTCGCCCCAGATCTGCTCGAGATACGACAGCCCCCGCTGGATCAGCTCCCGCTCCCGTTCCCCGCCGTCCCCGTCCAGCGCCTCCTTGGGGACGACGACGTAGTGCACGGCCCACCGCTGAAGCCACTCGTGGTAGTTCGCGGAGTTGAGCGTGTCGTCGTAGAAGAGGGGGTTGCGCTCCATGTCGGCCTGCCGGTTCCAGCCCCGGGCCAGGTTGACGTACGGCGCGAGCGCGGAGGCCTCGCGGTGGGAGCGGGCCGGGACGACCTCGACCCGGCCCTTCTCGGCGCCGACCCCCTGGAGTTCGTTGACGAGCGGCGCGAGTTCGCGTGCCCAGGAGGCCGCCGGGGTCGTACGGATGACGTCGTCGACCGACTTGAAGCCGATCCAGCCGGCGAACCCGAGTGACGCGAGGACGATGACGTACCACTTGCGGCTGCGGGGTACCGCGAACGGCAGCGCCGCCGCCAGCACCACACCCGAGAACAGCATCGCGAGCCGCGTGATGTTCGACCCGATCTGGGAGCTGATCAGCCACACCCCCAGCACCCCGAGGCCGTACACCGCCGCCGTGATCCGTACGGTCTTCCAGTCGCGCGGGACGACCGCGTAGACGATCGCCGAGTACAGCAGGGGCAGCGACGCCGAGCCGAAGGACATCGGCTGGGTGCCGGAGAAGGGGAACAGCCAGGCGGAGACGGCGACGACGGCGGTCGGGGCGAGCCCGAGGGCCCAGGCGCCCGGCCGCCTCTTCTGCAGGAACAGCGCGACGGCGACGATGCCCACGAACAGCCCCGCCACCGGCGAACCCATCGTGGCGAGCGCGGCGAGCGGGGCCGCGCACAGCGCCTTCGCCCAGCGTTTGTAGCGCCAGCGGTACGGCCAGCAGAACACGACGGCCACGGCGGCCAGCGCGAACATGTTGCCGAGACCGAAGGTGACCCGCCCGGACGCGGCGTTGCAGAGGAGGGCGAAGACCCCCGCCAGCGCCGGCCACACCGGGTTCCTGACAGGGCGGCAGCGCAGCAGGACGAGCGTGAGGAGACCGGCCGACAGGGTGCCGGCGATCATCATCGTCGTACGGACGCCGAGGACCGACATCAGATACGGCGAGACGACGCTGTACGACACCGGGTGCATCCCGCCGTACCAGGCGAGGTTGTACGCGGAGTCGGGGTGCCGGCCGACGAACTCGGCCCAGGCGTCCTGCGCCGCGAGATCGCCGCCGCTGTTCGCGAACGTGAAGAACCAGATGAGGTGCAGGGCCCCGGACAGCGCGGTGACGGAGAGCACCAGGTGCCGGCGGAGGAACCCGCCGAGACGGGCGAGGGCGGCGCGCGGCCCCGCCTTCGCCGGGTCCTGCGGCGCGGTGGCCTGCGCCGAGGCCTTCGCCGGGGCCGTCATGGCGTCGTGCGGGTCATGGGCGTTGTGCGGGTCATGGTCGTGGTGCGGGGCATGGGCGTCGTGCGGGTCATGGTCGTGCTCGCCGGACTGAGGCGCGGGCAGCCGGACGCGCGGGCCGGCGTCCGGGCCCGGACCGGTGTCGTCGGCGCGTGTCGGCTCCGCAGTGGCCACCTGAAGGCACTCCCCGTGTCCCGTCTTCTGTTCTCGGCCGCGTCCTGTTCGCGTCCGCTTCACGGCAGCGTCGTTGCGACCGGCGACCTGTCCCGTTTCGCGACGCTAGCACGCACCCCGTCGGGCGGCTGCCCGACGGGGTGGCGAGAGGTACGGACGCGGTTGGCGGGTCAGCCGAGTCGCGTCAGCTTGTCCGCGAAGCCCGGCTCGACGAGTTCGCTCTGCAGGGCGACCGGGACCTTCACCGCACCGCTGGTGCCGTCCCCGACGGTGAGCGTGCCCACCTGGGTGCCGGCCTTCGCCGTGTGCGGTACCGCGTCGGAGGTGAACTTCAGTTCCACCGTCAGCCCGCCCCAGCCGACCGCCGTGACGTCCTTGGTGACGACGACCGGGGTGTGGCCGCCGAGCCCGTCGTCCACGTACCCGACGACATCGCCCTTCTTCAGGATCTTCGCGGAGGTCAGCGCGTCCTGGGCGGCCTCCAGGGCCGTCTTGCTGACCTCGTTGACCGTCGCGAGGATGGTCGGCTTGTGCTGGCCGAGGATCGCGCCGACGACGGTGACCGTCTCGCCGCCGACCTCCTTGCGGGCGGCGAACAGGAGGTTGCCGCCGGCCGCGGTGGTGGAGCCGGTCTTGATGCCGATCGCGCCCATCTTGTAGGGGAGCTCGTTGTAGTTCGAGTGGTTGACCCCGTAGGGGTCCGTCCAGCTGGCCGCGCTGGTGATCGCCACGAGCGCCGGGATCTGTACGACCGCGTTGCCCAGCTTCACCTGGTCCTCGGCCGTGGAGACGGTGGTCTCCTTCAGCCCGGAGGCGTCGGTGTACGTGGTGTTCGTCATCCCGAGCTCCTTGGCGGCCTCGTTCATCTTCGTGATGAACGCCGCCTCGGTGCCGCCGTCCCAGCGGGCCAGCAGCCGGGCGATGTTGTTGGCGGACGGGATCATGATCGCCGACAGGGCCTGCGTCAGCGTGAGCTTGTCGCCGGCCTTGACGCTGTTGAGGGTGGACTCGCCGTCGTTGTCGTAGCCTCCCTCCTTCTCGGCGGTGGCGTCGACGGTGATGCTCGGGCCCTCCTCGCCGGTCTTCAGGGGGTGGTCCTTGAGGACGACGTACGCGGTCATCGTCTTGGCCACCGAGCCGATGGCGACGGGCGTCTGCTGGCCGAAGCTGTCCATCGTGCCGACGCCGGCGACGTCCATCCAGCCCTGGCCCTCGTCCGGCCAGGGCAGGGAGAGCTTGCCGCCCTCGAAGGTGTACGAGTCCTTCGCGGTGAGCGCCAGCGCGGTCGCCGGCAGTGGGCGGAAGGCCTGTACGACCGCAAACACGATCACCAGCAGGATGACCAGCGGCGTCCAGATCTTGATCCGCCGGCCGAAGGTGCGCAGGGGGGTCGGCGGGGGCGGCGGGGTGTTGGTCAGCTCCGCCAGCAGGTCCAGCGGCGGCTTCGGCGGCAGCGGTTGCTGCGTCGTCCGCTCGGGGCCGATCTGGGGCACCAGCGCGGTGACGGCGGTGATGTCACCGGACGCCTTCGGCGGGCGCGGCTCGTCGAGCGGCTTGAGCGCGACGAACTTGCTGGTGCGCTCGGCGGGGGGCGGGGTGTCGTCGCCGGCCTCTGTCTCGCCGGCCTCTGTCTCGCCGGGCCGGGGCTCGTCGGCCTTCGACTCGTCCGTCTTGGGCTCGTCCGCCTTCGGCTGGTCCGACTTGGGCTTGAGGGCCCCGCCCAGCTTCAGCATGGTGGTCGGCTGGTCGACGGTGGGCTTGGGCCGGGGGGCCTTGAAGACGGCGGTGGGCTGGTCGACGGGGGAGTCGTCGGCCTTGCCGCCCTCGTCCCGTTTGTCGTCGTCCTCCGCCTTCTCCGCGTTGTCTTCCTTGTCTCCCTTGTCTTCCTTCGCGGCGCCGGAGGCCCACTTGGGGACGTGCTTGGCGGAGGGCGCATCGGCCTCGGCCTGCGGCTCCGGGTCGTCCTCGGTGCTGTCGTCGTCCGTGTCGGCGACACCGGCCGCGTCGTCGACGGTGTCGCCGCCACTGTCGTCGCCGCTGTCGTCATCGGCGGCGCCGTCCTCGGCCGAGTCCTCCGGCGCGTCCTCGGCCGAGCCGTCGGAAGCGTCCTCGGCGTCCTCGGCGGCGTCAGCGTCCTCGGCGGCGTCAGCGGCCTCCGAGGTGTCCTCGGCGCCCTCTGGGCCCTCCGGGGCGCCTTCCGCGTCCTCGCGGTCCTCGGAGGCGTCGGAGGCGGCCTCGGTGTCCTCGGAGCCCTCAGAAGGGCTCTCGGCGCTTTCCGCGGCGCCGCTCGCACCCGTGGCCCCGTCGGCCTCCGGAAGCGCGTCCTGCGGCTCCTCGATCTCCAGTTCGCGTACGGAGAGAACCCGCGTCGCCGTGTCCACGCCGCCCCGTGAGCCGGCTTCCGAGACCGACGTCCCGTTCTCCCGGGCCACCGCGATCCGCGGATCGCGAACCTCGCGGGCCTCGCGTGCCTCGGGAACCGTACCCGCGCTCCCCGACGTCGGTTCTGCCGACGACTCGCGCTGCTTCGACCTGTCGGGGGACTCGCCCGCCACCGATGCCTCCTTGTGCTGTCGAACCGTGAACGCCCGCCCGGGACCCGCCGTTGGGCGTTGTCCGAACCATGTACCAGTGTCCTGTGTAGAGGGCCTGGCTCCTGCGGTAGACGAGAACGACATACCTACTGGTTCCACTACAAACAGGTCACGCACCCTCGACAGACCAATGTGAGAGGGGTCACCCTGTCATTCATCCACGCGGGGAGGCATGGATGGGCAGGAGCCGCAGAACGATTCCGGAAGAGCTTCTTCTGCTGGCGTTGGACCCGACCACGGGTACCACCGCACAGCCGCAGTCGCTCGACCTTGGTCTGGCCGGAGCACAGCTAGTGGAGCTGGCGCTGGCCGGGCGGATAGCCCCTGACGGGGATCGTATCGCCGTGGTGTCCCCACGGCCGACAGGAGATCCAACCCTGGACTGCGCGTTGGAGTTGCTGCGAAGGCGTGGCGCTCCGGTACGGGCCGTCCACTGGATCGGCGGGCCGCGTCTCGGGCTGCGCCAGACCTACCTCTCGCATCTGGAGCGGTGCGGCATGGTGCATGCCGTGGCGGGTCAGATGTGCGGAGTGCTGCCGACCACTCGCTACCAGGCGACGGACACCGAGATCAGCCGGGAGATCAGGGCCCGGCTGGACTCCGCGATCCGCACCGGCGTACCGCCGGACCCGCGGACCGCGGCGCTCGCCGCACTGGCGCACGCGGTCGGCCTCGGCAAGCACCTGTACCCGGGGAACGAGGGACGCTCGTCCCGCTCCCGGCTGCGGGACCTGATCAGGCACGACCCCATGGGCGGTCTCGTCGCGCACGCCGTGATGGACGTCCAGAACGGTGCGGCGGCCCAGCCGCGCCGCGGCCCGGCGGCCCCGGCCGGCCGGCCGACCGGACCGGGCGGACGGCCCGTACCGGAACCCGCCCGTGGAGTTCCGGCACAGCCGCGCCGCGGCCCCATGGCGCGTGTCGTGGCCCACTGAGCCGCAGTCCCACGACACACCCGGAAACCGCGGAAGCACGACCCGTACGACCCGTACGACGCGTACGACCCGCAGAACCCGCACGACCCGTATGACCCGTTCGGGAGCCGCCGCGGCCCGCGCGGGGTGGTGAAGCCGTACGTCCTTCGCGACGCACGGTCCCGCCGCCCCGCGCGGACGCATGTCCGGAGCTCCCCCGTTGCGGGCGGCGCGACCCGCGCGCGCCCCGCGTGCGATCCGCGCGTTGAACGGGTCGTGACCCGAACTGGCGTGTACCGGCCGCATATCCACCGTTTTCCAGCGGTACAAAGCACCTTGGTGGCAGTCTGCTGAACAGCAGATACGCAAAGTGGCAACGACAGGCATGCAGCCGGAGGTGCGCGTCCCGTGACGTCCAATGTCAATCCCACGGTCAGGCGACGCCGGTTGGGCCAGGAGTTGCGCCGACTCCGCGAGGAGAAGGGCATGACGGCCGAACAGGTCGCCGAACGCCTGCTCGTGTCCCAGTCGAAGATCAGCCGTCTGGAGAACGGCCGACGCAGCATCAGCCAGCGCGATGTGCGCGACCTCTGCGGAGTCTACGAGGTCGAGGACCAGCGCATGGTCGAATCGCTGATGGAAATGGCGAAGGACTCCCGCCAGCAGGGCTGGTGGCATGCCTTCGGGGACATCCCCTACAGCGTGTACATCGGCCTGGAGACCGACGCCGAGTCGCTGCGGGTGTACGAACCCCAGACCGTCACCGGCCTGTTGCAGACCCGGGCGTACGCCGAGGCCATCATCCGGGGTGCGCTCCCGGAGCGGCCGGAGGCCGAGGTCGACAAGCGGGTGCAGGTGCGGCTGCGGCGGCAGGAACGAATCACCACCGGGGACGGCCCGCTGCGGCTGTGGGTGGTGCTGGACGAGGCGGCCCTGCGCCGGGTCGTCGGCAGCCGGCTGGTGATGCGCGAGCAACTGGAGTACCTCGCCGAGATGTCCAGGCTTCCGCATGTCACCGTGCAGGTGCTGCCGTTCGAGGTCGGCGCGCATCCCGGCCTCAACGGCCAGTACACGATCCTGGAGTTCGCCGACGCCTCCGACTCCAGCGTGGTCTACATCGAGGGCGTGACGAGCGACCTCTACCTGGAGAAGGCGTACGACGTCCAGCAGTACTCGGTGATGTACGAGCACCTGCGGGCGCAGGCGCTGAACGTGGAGCACTCGCGCCGCGTCATCGACGACCTGGCGAAGGAATACGCGCGATAACCCTCGCGGGATGCCCTCACGGCGTGCGGTCGCGCAGGGTACACCACTGACACGCGCGACTGGAAGACTCGCCTGGAATATGCCATTCGACCGAGTGAATGACTCCTCCGAACAGTGGGGTTGGCTAGTAGCGTCGATCACGCCAACGATCACCGACGTTGGCGCAAAACCGTGACTCGCCAACTGGCTAATCGGAGCAATCAATGGCAATTCGTCTGGGCGCCACGGAAACGTGGACGACGTCCTCCTACACCAACGGCAACGGCGCCTGCGTGATGGTCAGGTCGACCATCCTGGAGACGCTGGAGCTCGGAGACACCAAGATCCCCGAGGGACCCAAGCTGGCCTTCCCCGCCGGCGCGTGGAACGCCTTCGTGGCGTCGGTGAAGGAGTAGGGCGAGGAACGTTCCGAGCAACGCCCCGGTTCCACTTCGATCATCGCACAGCCACCGACAGAGCCCTCTCGACAAGATCGCCGTCCTTGCCGAGGGGGCTCGGCCTGTTCAGGGCCTCAGCCCTGACCGCGCCTGACGGGGAACGCCACGTCGCACACCGGGTCCTCGGGGCCCGCCGCGCCCCAGTCGGCGAAGTAGATCTCCCGGCACGGGCCGTCGTACTCCCAGCCCTCCCGCTTCATCCATGCCTCCACTGCCTCGAACGCGGCGATGATCTGCGGATGGGCGACCTGCGCCTTGCTGATCCGGGTGTACGCCAGCCGCCGGGCCGGCTCCACCTTCACCTCGATCTGCCAAGCCCGCCCCTGCGCGGCCGCCCACGCCCGGGCCGCCGCCTCGTCGGCGACCGGCACACAGGACTCCGCCGGTCCGTCACTCTCCATGGACACCTCGGCGTGGTACGCCACGAACGGCGCGCCCGTGGTGCCCCCGCACGCGCCCGCCGCCTCCTCCAGCCGCCCGAGGGCGGCGGGGATCCAGGTGGGCAGCTCGTCCGCCAGCACATGACGCGTCTCGGTGATGATCACCTGCTCGGGCACGTCGACGATCTCGACCTCGAACTTCTCGTACATCTCGGAGCTCCTCCCCGACAGTCGTCCACGGAGGTATCCGGCGAGCGTGCGCCGGGCGGCGAACCGGTCCTCGGCCTCGGCCCAGTAGGCGGCGAGCAGGTCCGCGCCCTCGGCGCCACCGGTCTCGACCACCTCCGCGATCAGGGCCAGCGGCATGTCGAGCTGCCGCAGCATCGCCACCAGCCGGGCCCGGTCCGCCTGGCCGGCGCGGTAGTAGCGGTAGCCGCTGACCTCGTCGACCCGCGCCGGGGCCAGCAGGCCCAGCCGGTCATAGAGGCGCAGCGCCTTGGCCGTGAGGCGGGCCCGCGCGGCGAACGCGCCGATGGTCAGCAGTTCGTCGTCGTCGCGTACGTTCACCCTGGTCATCCTCCGTCACCGGACGGTCTGCTCCGCCCGGCGACGAGGAGACTCCGCCTTGCCCCAGGGGGAAGGTCAAGCAGCGGCTATCCGAGCCGCGCCTCGATCGCGGTGACGACCTCGTCGGACTCCGGCTCGGTCTGCGGCGAGAACCGGGCGACCACGGCCCCGTCCCGCCCGACGAGGAACTTCTCGAAGTTCCAGCGGATGTCACCCGTGTGGCCCTCCGCGTCCGCGAAGCCCACCAGGCGCTCGTACAGGGGGTGCCGGCCCTCGCCGTTCACCTCGACCTTCTCGGTCAGCGGGAACGTCACGCCGTACGTCGCCGAGCAGAACTCCGCGATCTCCTCGGCGGTACCGGGCTCCTGCCCGAGGAACTGGTTGCAGGGCACGCCGAGCACGGTGAAGCCCTGCGCGGCGTACCGCTCCTGGAGCTTCTCCAGCCCGTTGTACTGCGGGGTCAGACCACACTTGGAGGCCACGTTCACGATCAGGACGACCTGTCCCGAGTACTCCGAAAGCTGCGCGGACCCACCCTTGAGCGCACCGATCTCAACATCAAGGGGGGAGGAAACGCCATCAGTAGTCATGCCCCCGATGCTAACCGCCGCAACTTCCTGAGCTGCGGGCAGTCGCATGCCGCCGCAGCTGCGGGCAGTCGTGCCGCTGGGGCGGCACGGGTGGGCGCAGCGGCACCCCGCAAGCGCGGGCAAGCAAACCCACCCCCGGCCGGGGCTACAGCCGCCCCGCCCCCACCACGGCCTCCCCCACGCCCGTGCGCGAATACAGCACCGACCGCCCCGCCCGCCTCCGCTCCACCAGCCCCGCATCCAACAGCACCCGCAGATGCCGCCCCACCGACCCCAGCCCCTGCCCGGTCAGCGCGACCAACTGCGTGGTGCTCAGCGGCCCCTGCCCGAGCAGCACCAGCACCGCGGCCCGCCCCGGCCCCAGCAGCGCCCCGAGCGCCGCCGGAACGGCCCGCCCCCGGTGGTCCCCGGCCAGCACACCCACGCACGGGTACACCACCGCGTACCGCTCCCGCCCCTCCCACGACACCCACCCCGCCTTGGGGGTGACCGGCACGAACACCAGCTCGGCCCCCGAGATCTCCCGGGGCGGGTATTCATGGGCGTTCACCTGGAAGCGGCTCTCCCCGAGCCACCGCGTCCCCGGCCGAAGCGAGTCCAGCACCGCCGCCCAGCCGCTCCGGCTGACCTGCGCGGTCCGCGCGACGACATCCGCCTCCAGGACATGCCGCCGACGCTCCCAGTACGGCCGTACCGCCGTCTCCCACACGTACTCGAGCAGCGCCGCCGCCCGTACGGGCAGATCGTCGCGGTCCGCCAGGGCGGCGGGCAGCGGACCGGCGAGGGACATCCGCAGATGCGCGCGGGCCTCGGCCGGATCGGCCGCCCGCACCCGCGCCACCCCCTCCTCGAAGCTCTCGCCGTCGCGCGGGGTCGGGGTGAGGAAGTCTGCGATCCAGCTCCGCCCCAGCCCGGCGCGGATCAGCAGCGCGGTGACCGGATCCGCCGCCAACTCCGCCCGATAGGCGGGCAGATGCTCCCGCAGCCACTCCTGCTCGCCGGGATGCGCGCCCACCCCCCACTGCAGCAGCTTCAGACTCGCGAACGTCTCGGCGAGCGGCGAGAGCACGAACCGGCTGCGGGCCAGCGTGTCGGCGTTCAACTGCCACCAGCCCACCGCGAACCTCCTTGCGTTCTACGACGTTTCGCGCGACCGCGAAACAATAACCACCCCCTGCCGGGCCGTCCGAGACTCCCGCCATGACCGGCTATCGACAGCTTTTCCGCACCCCGGAGTTCACCCCACTCTTCCTCTCCGGCGCCGCGCACGCCGCCGCCCAGACGGTGGGCGGGCTCGCCCTCGGCGTGCTCGTGTACGACGCCACCGACTCGCCGCTGCTGTCGGCGCTCAGCATGTTCGGGCCCTCGCTCGCCCAGGTGCTCGGCGCCACCCTGCTCCTCTCCGGTGCCGACCGGCTGCCGCCGCGCACCGCGCTGACCGGCATCCGGCTCACCTTCGCCGCCCTCACGGCCCTGCTCGCCCTCCCCGGCCTGCCCGTACAGGGCGTCCTCGCCGTCGTCCTCCTCCAAGGGCTGATCGCCTCCCTCGGCGGGGGTGTGCTGTGGGGCCTGCTGAACGAGATCCTGCCCAAGGAGGGCTATCTGCCCGGGCGTTCGCTCTTCAACATCATGAACGGCCTGGCGCAGATCACGGGGTACGGGGCCGGCGGCGCCCTGGTGGCCGTCCTCTCCCCGCGCCGCACCCTCCTGCTCGCCGCCCTGCTGTACGCGGCGGCCGCGATCACCGCCCGCCTCGGCCTGACCGCCCGGCCCCCGCGCGCCACCGGCCGCCCCTCACCCGCCGCGACCTGGCGCACCAACGCCGTCCTGTGGTCCTCCCGCCCCCGCCGCCTCACCTACCTGGGCCTGTGGCTCCCCAACGGCCTGGTCGTCGGCTGCGAGGCGCTGTTCGTGCCGTACGACCCCGACGCGGCGGGGCTGCTGTTCGCGTGCGCGGCGCTGGGGATGCTGGTGGGTGACGTGACGGTCGGCCGGTTCGTCCCGCCGCCGGTACGCGGCCGTCTCGCCACACCCCTGCTGCTCCTGCTGGCCGCCCCGTACCTTCTCTTCGCCCTGCGGCCCGCACTTCCCGTCGCCGCCGTCTGTGCCGCGCTTGCCTCCGTGGGCTTCGGGGCGAGCCTGGTCCAACAGGAGAGGCTGATGTCCCTGACGCCGGCCGGACTCAGCGGGCACGCGCTGGGGTTGCACTCGGCCGGGATGCTCACGATGCAGGGCGTGGCCGCGGGGATGGCGGGCGGGGTGGCTCAGCTCACCTCCGCGGGGGTGGCGATGACCGTGATGGCGGTGCTGTCGGTGGGGGTGACGGCGGGGTTGGCCCTGGCGGGCCGGGCGGGGGAGCGGGCGCGGGCCGAGCTTGTCCAGGTGTTCGTCCGCGGGTCTGTCGTGGCTGGTCGCGCCCACGCGGCGGAGCCGCATGATTGATACAGCCCCGCGCCCCTTTCGGGGCGCGAGTCCCACGTGGTTCTACGGGGTGGCGAGCTGTGGCGGGGCGGTGACGGTCCGTACGTGGCGATGGCCGTCGAGCGGGAACGCGGGCGGGGCGGCGGGGAGGGTGCCGTCAAGGGCGTAGCCCGTCTTCTCGGCCACCCGGCAGGACGCCGTGTTGTCGACCTGGTGGAGCAGGGCGAGGCGGCTCAGGCCGGTGGGCGCGAAGGTGACGGACGCCCAGTCGGTGAGGGTGAGGAGAGCGCGGGAGGCCACGCCGCGTCCGCGTGCCTGGGCGGCGGTCCAGTAGCCGACCTCGGCGGTCGGGGTGCCGGGGGTGACGTCCTTGAGGACCACCTGGCCCACCAGACGGTCACCACGGCCGCCGGAACTCTCCTCCACCACGGCGAAGCAGAACCGCCTCCCGGACGCCCAGGCCCGCTGCTGGGACTCGATCCAGCGCGCCCCGTCGGTCTCGTCGCTCACCCGGTGACTCGTCCAGCGGCGCAGCACCGGGTCCCGCAGCGCCTCGGCCAGCGCGGGGGCGTCCGTCGGACGCCAGGGGCGCAGGGTGAGGGCGGGGGCGTCGGGGTGCGCGGCGGCGCGGAGCGAGACCGGGGCAGGAGGCATCGGGCGATCGTACGCCGCGCCGTCACGCGAGCAGTCTGCGCTTCTGTTCCTCGAACTCCGCGTCGGTGAGGATGCCCTGGGCCTTCAGGTCGCCGAGCTGCTTGAGCTGGTCGATCTTGCCGGTCATCTCGTCCGCCTGGGACGGGGGCGGCGGGGGCGGGGGTGCGGGCTGCTGCTCCGCGGCCTGCTCGGCCCAGCGGCCCTGCTGGCGGCGTGACACTCGGTTGGAGACCGCGGTCGCCGTTCCCGCCACCACCGCGGTGCGGGCGACTCCGCGCAGAAGACCAGGCATGGCGATCTCCCTTTCGTCCGGACGGTACCGGGAGGTACCTCCATTGGAGCACGCCTCCCCTTGATCTGCCGGGTGCCGCAATTCGTGGCAGCCTGGATTTGTGTGATCGCCGACTCGAAGGAGCTCGAAATGGCCACACAAGGCAGGGGGATGGCGGGCACCACGGCTCGCGGGGGAATGGCCGTGTCCGGCTGGACGCTGTTTGCCGCGATCATGATGGTGTTCGGCGGCGTCATGGCGATATTCGAGGGAATCGCCGCCATAGCCGAGGACGACGTGTTCGTCTCGACGAGGAATTACACGTTCCAGTGGAGCCTCACCGGCTGGGGCTGGCTGCACCTCGTTCTCGGCATTGTGGTCACGCTGGCGGGCATCGCTCTGTTCAGCGGTGCCGTGTGGGCCCGCGTCGTCGGTATCGCGCTGGCAGGCCTGTCCATGATCGCCAACTTCGCGTGGCTGCCCTGGTACCCGTTCTGGGCGATCATGCTGATCGTCATCGACGGCTTCGTGATGTGGGCGCTGTGCGTGGGACCCAGTAGGGACGCCCGGGCGATCTGAGCCGCCGCCCCGGTCCCCGCCCGGTACTGCGCCGTTCGGCCCCGGCGGTCACCCGCACGTGCCGCCGGGGCCCGCGCCGCCAGGCCGTTCTTTCCCTCCGGTGTTTTCGTTGGGTGTGGATTTCCCCCGTCCCGTCGATTTCGCCTGTGACGGGGGCGCACCCGTAGGGAGACACCAGTGGAGACCAGTAGCGGCAGCCCGGGAATTCAGCCGATCGACTTTCCCCTCCTCAGGGGACAGAAAGCTCTGGTCACGGGCGCGAATTCCGGCATCGGCAAAGCCACCGCCGTCACGCTCGGGCGAGTGGGCGCCGATGTGGTGGTGAACTACGTCGCCGGCCGGGACGCCGCAGAGGAGGTGGTCCGCGAGATCGAGGGATTCGGGGTCCGCGCCTACGCGCACGAGGCCGACGTCTCCGAGGAGGACCAGGTCGTCGACATGGTCGCCCGGATGGTCAGGGAGTTCGGGACCATCGACGTCATGGTGGCCAACGCGGGTCTGCAACGGGACGCCCCGATCACCGACATGACCATGGACCAGTGGCACAAGGTGCTGGACGTCAACCTCACCGGCCAGTTCCTGTGCGCCCGCGAGGCCACCAAGGAATTCCTGCGCCGGGGTGTCGTCCCGGAGGTCTCACGGTCCGCCGGGAAGATCATCTGTATGAGCTCGGTGCACCAGATCATCCCCTGGTCCGGGCATGCGAACTACGCCGCGTCCAAGGGCGGGGTGCTGATGCTGATGGCGACGCTCTCGCAGGAGCTCGCCCCGTACCGGATCCGGGTCAACGCCGTCGCCCCCGGCGCGATCCGCACCCCCATCAACCGCGGCGCCTGGGACACCCCCGAGGCCGAGGACGCCCTGCTGCGGCTCATCCCCTACCGCCGGGTCGGCGACCCCGACGACGTCGCGAACACCGTCGCCGTCCTCGCCTCCGACCTGCTCGACTACGTCGTCGGCACCACGATCTACGTCGACGGCGGCATGACCCTGTTCCCCGGTTTCGCCACGGGCGGCTGACATCGACGCCGTCCAGGCCGCCGGCGTCCTCGCGGCGGGCGCCCCGCCCCAACTGCTGCCCGCGCGCCAGCTGATGGCCTTCACCCTGGCCACCCACATCCTGCTCGTGCCCTTCGGCGTCGCCCTGCCCTTCCTCACCCTGCTGCTGCACCACCGCGGGCTGCGCAAGGGCGACGAGGCCGCGCTGCGGCTCGCGCGCCGCTGGTCGGCGGTGATGGCCTTGCAGTTCGCCATCGGCATCGTCACCGGCACCGTGCTGTCCTTCGAGTTCGGGCTGCTGTGGCCCGGCATGATGGGCCGCTGGGGCGATGTCTTCGGGCTCGCCTTCGGTATCGAGGGCTGGGCCTTCTTCCTGGAGGCCATCCTCATCGCCGTCTATCTGTACGGCTGGCGCACGCTCCGCCCCTGGCCGCACTTCTGGGTCGGTGTCCCGCTGTGCGCGTCCGCGCTGCTCGGGGCGTTCGGGATCATCGCCGCGAACTCCTGGATGAACACCCCCCGCGGTTTCTCCCTCGACGCGTCCGGCGACCCCGTCTCCGTCGACGTACGACGGGCGATCTTCACCCCGATCTTCGGCCCCGAGTACTGGCACTTCCTGGGCGCCGCCTACCTGACCGCCGCGTACTGCGTGGCCGGCGTGTACGCGGTGGGCTGGCTGCGCGGCCGCCGGGACCACTACCACCGGCTCGGCTTCACCGTGCCGTTCACGGTCGCCGCGATCCTCACACCGATCCAGTTCGTGCTGGGCGACTCGCTGGCCCGGGCCGTCTTCCACCAGCAGCCGGTGAAGTTCTCCGCGATGGAGATCGTCTGGGCGACCGGCACCCATGTGCCCGAGTACATGTTCGGGATCCTGCGTTCCGACGGGTCCGTCTCCGGCGGCGTCAAGATCCCCCAACTGGACTCGATCCTGGCCGGCTTCAGCCCCTCCACCGAGGTCCAGGGCCTCACCGCGGTCGCCGCCGACACCCGCCCGACGACCACTCAGGCCACCATCGTGCACTGGGCGTTCGACATCATGGTCACCCTCGGCAGCCTGCTGGTCCTGCTCGCCCTCTGGTACGGCTGGGTCTGGCTGCGCCGCCGCGACCTGCCCCGCTCGCGCTGGTTCTTCCGGTGCGCGGCCGTCGCCGGCGTGGCCTGCGTGGTGTGTGTGGAGTGCGGCTGGGTCACCACGGAGGTGGGCCGCCAGCCCTGGATCGTGTACGAGCACATGCGGGTGTCGGAAGCGGTCACCGGCACGCGCGCGTACGGGCTGTGGACGATGTTCGGGATCGTGATCGTCGTCTACGTCTGCGCTTTCGCCGCGTTCCTGACCGTCGTACGGAGGATGAGCGCCCGGTGGCGGGCGGCCGACGAGGCCGGGGACGTCGTACCGGAGGGCCCGGAGAGCGAGATCCCCTACGGGCCGCGGGCGCTGTCCGGTGCCGGGGACGGGCCGCAGAAGGCGTCGCACCGGGACGGGGACCGGGTATGACGATCGAGAGCCTCATCGCCTGGGTGCTGCTGATCCTGGTCGCCGCCTACGCCTGCGCCGGGGGCACCGACTACGGCGCCGGGTTCTGGGACCTCATGGCCGGGGGCGCCAAGCGCGGGGAACGGCCCCGCCGGCTGGTCGATCACGCGATGGCGCCGGTGTGGGAGGCCAACAACGTCTGGCTGATCTTCATCCTGGTCGTCATGTGGACGGGCTTCCCGGTCCTCTTCCAGACGGTCTTCTCGGCGATGTGGCTCCCGCTGGCCCTCGCCGCGGTGGGCCTGGTCCTGCGCGGTGCCGGGTTCGCCCTGCGCAAACCGACCCGGCGGCTCGCCGGACGCCGGGTCTACGGCGCCGCGTTCGCCGTAGCCTCCCTGCTCACGCCGTTCTTCCTCGGCGCGGTCGTCGGCGGTCTCGCCACCGGACGGGTCGCCCCGGGGACCCCCGCCTCGGCCGACGCCTGGTCCAACAAGACGTCCGTGATCGCGGGCCTGCTCACCGTCGCGGCGACCGCGTACCTCGGCGCGGTCAACCTCACCGCCGACGCCCGCCGCTTCGGACAGACCCCGCTCGTCGGCTACTTCCGGTTGCGCGCCTGGGCCGGCCTCGGCGCGGTCGCCGTCCTGGCGTTCATCGGCCTCGGCATCACCCACGACGACGCCCGGTACGTGTACGAGGGGCTCACCAGCGGAACCGGGCTGCTCCTGGTCATCCTGGCGGCCGTCTGCGCGCTCGCCACCGCCGCGCTGCTGCACCTTCTGGCCACCGGGTGGGCCCGGCTCACGGCGGCCGCCTCGGTCGCCCTCGTCGTCTTCGCGTGGGGCACCGCCCAGCGGCCGTACCTCATCCCCACCTCGCTGACCGTCTCCCAGGGGGCCGGCGCCTCGGCCACCCTGCGCTGGCTCGCCCTGGTCACGCTGATCGCGGTCGTGCTGGTCGGCCCGCCCCTGGTCCTGCTCTACCGCCTCGACACCAAGGGCGCCCTCCAGCCCCTCACGGACGCCGACCTGCGCCGGACGGCCCCGGGGAGCGGGCCGGAGGGGCCTGCGGCGTGATCGTGGTGGGGCTGGGCGAGGGGAAAGTGTGTGCTCAGTCTCAGCGACACGCCGCGTGCACGGCGTGTCGCTGAGACCGGATCACCAATTGTCGCCCGGATTCAGCCGACTGGGCCCGTCCCGGATGACGCGGACGGCCGGTCGCGGCAGCCTGGGCGGAAGAGAGCCCGGTGACCTTCCGCAGGGCTTCCCGCACAGACGAGGACCCGTCGCCATGATCTGTCGTAGCCGTGTCGGCCGGCGGGCCGCAGCCGCCGTTCTCGTGCTCGCCGTCGCGGGCTGTACGGGGCACTCCGCCGTGGGCACGATCGAGTACACGACCCCGGAGAAGCGGGTGGTGCAGATCCAGAGCCCCTCCCGCGACGGCTGCCACCCGCTGCCCGGCGGCGCCCGCCACGTCGTCAACCACACCGGCGACGACATCCGGCTGTACGCCAACACGGACTGTGTCCTGACGGCGGCCGGGAACAACCAGAGCGGCAAGATCGGCGGCGACGCCTTCTACCTCGGTACGCAGATGTCCGTCGAGTACACGCCCGGCCAGTCCCCGTGGCTGAGCTACTCGGTGGTGGGCGGGGGCGGTTGAGACCCTCGGGAAGCCCCGCGGGATCAGGTGGCGGCCTCGGCCGCGTCGAGGGAGGCGAGGACGGCCTGGACGTTGAGGCGTCCGGAGGCGACGAGTTGGGCGCCGCTCCGCCGCAGGGCCGCGGCGAACGGTGCCGCCCACAGGTTCTCGTAGACGAGCAGTCCGGCGGAGTTGCCGGGCTCCACCGCCGCGGCCGCCTCCTCCAGGTCGTCCTGGCCCAGCACACCGGAGTGGACGCCCTCGAAGACGGTGAGGTCCAGTTCCCCGTCTCCGGTGAGATCGGCGATCTCCAGGGCGGTCACCGAGCCGTCCTCGTCCTTCCTGATGAACATCAGGTCCAGGATGCGGACGATGCCGCGGTCCACCAGATCGACCAGCAGCGGGAACGCCTCGCCCGTCATGCGGTTGCCGGGGAACTCCACGACCAGGTAGTCGATGGGTCCCATCTCGTCGACTTGCTCGCTCACGGCGGTCACCTCGGGTGCTCGTGGTGCTCGTGGTGCTCGTAGTGCTCGTGGGCCCCCTGACTGCCATTGCAACACCGGACCCGGGCGGTCGCACCCGGTGCGCGGGGGCACCCGGCCGGCCGTCTCCCGCCCGCCCTGGTCACCCCACCGGCCGCGCCCGGTTCACCCCATCGGCCCCGCCCTGGTCACCCCACCGGCCCGCCCGGCTCGCCCGCCGGACCCCGCCGGGATCTTCTCGGAGGCATGACAGGCAGCGACACACCGCCGCCGGAGCGGCAGCCGGGCCCCGGGCCGGACCGCGAGCCGGATCACGAGTTGCGGGAACTGCGGCGCCGGGTGAGCGAGTTGGAGAGTGCCCGGCACGAGCCGAAGCACCGGCTGCGGGCGCTCGGTTCCACCCTGCTGATCATCCTGGCGTCCCTGCTGGCCCTGCTCGCCGTCGTCGCGGTCTGGGCGAACAGCATCGTGCGGGACACCGACCGCTATGTCGCCACGGTGGCCCCGCTGGCGTCCAACCCGGACATCCAGCAGGCCGTGACGACCCGGGTCACCGACGCCGTCATCAAACAGATCGACGTGGACGGCCTGGTCAAGCAGCTCAGCGACGCGGCGGCGGCGCAGGGCGTGCCGCCCAGGGTCGCGAGTCTCGTCGAGGACCTCGACGGCCCCATCACCAGCGGACTGAAGGAGCTGATCAGCGGCACCGTGATGCGCGTCGTCTCCAGCTCCGCCTTCGAGACGGCCTGGACGGACGCCAACCGCCGCGCCCACTCCGCCGTCGACAAGGCGCTGACGGGCAGCTCCGACAGCGCCGTGCAGCTGAAGGACAACCAGGTCGTCATCGACGTCGGCCCCATCGTGGCCCAGGTGAAGGAGCGGCTGGTCGACTCGGGACTGACCGTGGCGTCGAAGATCCCGGACGTCCACACGGACTTCGTCGTCGTCGAGGGCAAGGACGTCGGCAAGATCAAGTCGTACATGCGGATCCTGGAGATCATCGGCAACTGGCTGCCGGTCATCGCGGTGCTGGTCGCCGCGGCGGGCGTGTTCGTGGCCGCTCACCGGCGGCGGGCGCTCATCGGGGCCGCGATCGGGTTCTTCCTCGCCATGGTGCTGCTGGGCGTGACCCTCAGCGTCTTTCGCGCGGTGTACCTGGACCATCTGCCGGCGGGCACGAACGAGGACGCCGCGGGCGCGATCTACGACGCACTCGTGCGGTTCCTGCGCTCCAGCGTGCGGGCGGTCGGGGCGCTGGCCCTGGTCACGGCCATCGGCGCGTTCATGGTCGGGCCCTCCCGGCCCGCCGTGTTCACCCGGCACTTCTTCACCAAGGGCATCGGCGCGGGCCGGGACGTGGCCGTCGGGGCGGGGCTGCGGCTCGGCCCGGTCGGCCGGTTCGTGCACCGCTTCAAGATGTGGATCGGGGTGGCGATCCTGGTGGTGGCCGCGATCGTCCTGTTCACCTGGAGCTATCCGACCACGGCGGTGGTGATCTGGACGGCCGTGATCGTGCTCGCCGCCTTCGGCATCCGCGAGTTCCTGGACGCCGGGGACGCGGGGGGCACCGGGGACGCGGGGGACGCGGGGGACGCGGGGGACGCGCGGGAGAAGACCGTCTGAGGGTACGGCTCTGGGTGCGCGGGTCCGGGCCCTGCCGGATGGTGGGAGCATGCGGACCTCCCACCAGCTCGGCGAGTCCGGCTTCCGGTCGCATGATCGGCATCCAGGGGCCGCTGCGGGACGGCTTCGGCCTCGGGCCGTGGCTGGGCGTGCCGCTGCTGTTTCTCGCGGAGGTCGGCCTGTGGTGGTGGACGCAGCACCTGCTGCTGACCGCGCGGGTGCCCTGGCCGCCGCTGCTGCCGGGCGCGCTGCTGACGGGAGTGGCCCTCGGCGTCCTCACCACGACCGCGTCCCGTTCCCCGGGCCCTCAACCACAGCGTCTCTAATCAGCTAAGCGATCCTATGCAAGACGTAGTGTCTGGCACGGGTTGTGCCCACCGTGGTGGGGTGGCGTGGGCGTGCAGGTGGAAGCCTGCGCCCAGTGCTGCCCCTTGGGGCCGGTGTCGGCGGGT
>NZ_JBLRVZ010000032.1:0-175911 GCF_048159505.1 Streptomyces sp. T028 | reverse complement strand
GGGGCGACCCTCCGCCTTGCGATCGCACGCACCAGACGCCGCCGGGCCCGCCCTACGGGCGGACGACGCTACTTTCGAAACACGCCCTAGGCCGATGTCGCCTCGTCTTCGAGCCGCAGGGTGCGGATCTCCCTGCGGGAGGAGATGCCCAGCTTCGAGAAGACCTTGCGGAGATGCCATTCGACGGTGTGGGGGCTGAGGAACAACTGGGCACCGATCTCCGGATTCGTGAGCCCCGCGCCGGCGAGGCGGGCGATCTGCGCTTCCTGGGAAGTGAGGGCGGTGTGCGTCGTGATGGTGTGGTTGCGGACCTTCGCTCCCGTCGCCTGCAGCTCCCTTCGCGCGCGGTCGGCGAACGCCTCGGCACCGATCCGGCTGAACGTCTCGTGCGCGACACCCAGTTGGGCGCGGGCGTCGACGCGGCGGTTCTCGCGGCGCAGCCACTCGCCGTACAACAGCTGTGCGCGGGCGAGCTCCACGCGGACCCGTGTGCGGTCGAGCCGCTCGATCGCCTCACGGTAGAGCCGCTCCGCGGCCTCGTCCTCGCTCAGGAGGGCCCGTGAGCGCGCTTCCACGCCCAGTGCCCAGTCCGTGCCGCTGGCCTGCGTCGTCTCCGAGAGCCGCTCGAGCGCGTCGGCCGCCGGCTCGGGTGAGCCGCTCCGTGCGGCCGCCTCGACCAGTTCGACCAATCCCCAGTGCGGTGACGCGAACTGCTGCTGGTCGGCGGCTGCCTGTTGGGCCGCGATCAGCGCGTCCGCGTACTGGCCGAGGCTGTTGCAGAGCAGCGCGTGGTACCAGTGTGCGATGGTGACGGCGGCCCCCTGGCCACGCGGCACGGCCTCGCTCATGGTCGCGTCGATCAGCGCGCGGGCCTCGCGCTCGCGGCCACGCCAGACCGCCAGGCCGAGCGGCCCGACGCGTGCCGGGGTGCTCCCCGTCGCCTCACACACCGTTCTGACCTCCTCGACCAGCGACGCGGCCGCCGTCAGCTCCCCGGCGAGGAGGTGCGTGTGGGCGAGGGAGTCGAGCGCGTCAGGGAGCACGCTGAGCGCGCCCGCCTCGCGGGTGATCGTCACGTGACGGGTCGCGACCAGGTGCCAGCGCTCGTCGTCCCACAGATCCGCGGCGAGGACCGACGCGAGCCAGAGCCAGCGCAGCGCGTCCTGGTAGGGGAGCGAGTCCTCGCAGAACGCCGCGAGGACTCGCTCCGTCATGGGTGCGCAAGCCGCGTAACCGTCGGTGAGACGCACGGCGACGGCGTCCAGCAGCAGATCGGGCACCCGCGGCAACTGCCGCGGCGGTGCGCCGCGGGCAGCCCTGCCCACTTCCCGCAGGCCCGGGCCACGCGCCAGACGGCCGGCGAATATCGCCGCCGCGACGGCGTTCAGATAGGTGTCACGGGCGAGCGTGACGTCGAGCCGCCCGAACCGGTCGGCCGCGGCGAGCAGGAGCGCGGGAGCCTCACTGCCGCGGTTCTGGGAGAACGCGATCTCGGCACGCAGCACATCGATGCGGGCGTGTCCGAGCTCGTCGAGGGGTCCGGCCTCCGCCGTGGCGAGGAGGGTGGCCGCCGGCTCGAACGCCCCGGCCTGGAGTTTCGCCCGTGCCGCAGCTACCGCGCGCTCTGTACGCCGGGCGGGATCCTGCGTGAGCGTGGCCGCGCGCTGGAGGAACGCGGCCGCGGCCGCGATACCGCCGCGGGCCTGTGCCCGGCCCGCGGAGCGTTCCAGCTCGGCGGCCACGGCCTCGTCGGCTCCCGAGGCCGCGGCGGCCAGATGCCAGGCCCGGCGATCGGGATCGAGCCGGGCGTCGGTCGCGTCGGCCAGCGCCTGGTGCACCTCGCGCCGGTCGTCCGGGCTCGCCGCGCGATAGACCGCCGAGCGCACCAGCGGATGCCGGAACCGCACCCGGGTGCCCAGGGTGATCAGCTCCGCCGCGTCGGCGTGCGACGCGGCCGCGTCGACGTCGATCCCCAGCCGCTCGGCCGCTCGCCTCAACAACGTCACGTCGCCCACGGGCTCGGCGGCCGCGGTGAACAGCAGGCGTTGCGTCTCGGCCGGGAGCGACTGGACGCGGCGGAGGAACCCCTGCTCGATCTGGCTGGACAACGGCCATGCGTCCGGACGCCCGAAGCCGCCGGCCAGCTCCGCCGCGGTCAACCCGTGAGGCAGTTCCAGCAGGGCCAGAGGGTTGCCGCGCGACTCGGCGATGATGCGGTCGCGCACCCGTTGGTCGAGCGGCCCGGTGACGACCGAGTCGAGGAGTGTCCGGGAGTCGGGGTCGGCCAGCCCCGTGACGGGCATCGCGGGAAGGCTGCCGAGAGCCTCACTCGGGCTGGGCTCACGGACGGCGAAGACGAGCAGAACCGATTCCGCGAGCAGGCGGCGGGCGACGAACTCCAAGGTCAGAGCCGACGCCCGATCGAGCCATTGCGCGTCGTCGATGAGGCAGACCAGTGGCTGGTCGCCTCCGGCGTCCGCGAGGAGGCTCAACGTGGCCAGACCCACGAGGAACCGGTCGGGCGCAGGGCCGGCGCGCAGACCGAACGCGGTGCCGAGCGCGTCCCGCTGAGGCTCGGGAAGACCGTCGAGGCCGTCCAGCAGAGGTGCGCAGAGCTGGTGCAGGCCGGCGTAGGAGAGCTCCATCTCGGACTGGACGCCGTCCACCTTGAGGGTGCGGCATCCCGTGGCACGATCGCGGAGGTATCTCAGGAGCTCGGTCTTCCCGATCCCTGCCTCACCGCGCAGGACCACGACTCCACTGCGCCCGGCCCTGACGCCTGCCAGGAGGCCGTCGAGCGCCTGGCACTCGTGCTGCCTCCCGAGGAGTCCGGCTCTCGCACCGCTCCTCGCCATGGCAGCTCCCCTGTCAGGACACCTCGGTCGGTATGTTAGTACGTGTCCGGATCACTGCGCCCGTGGTTCCACGGGGGAGCTGGAACTTTCAAGATTTTGGGGACGGCGTCGCCCGCCGCGCGCGGGCGGTCTCAGCGGCCGTCGGCGAACGTGACCGTCTCGTCCAGCGGCGCCCGGCCCGTACGGGGGTGGTCCACCGTGGCGTCCTCGAACCCGATGGACATGCCGCAGAAGAGGATGAGGCCGTCCGGGGGTGACAGGACCTCCGCCACGGTCCGGTGGTACTTCGCCCATGCCATCTGCGTGCAGCTGTGCAGCCCTTCGGCGCGGAGCAGCAGCATGACGGTCTGCAGATACATGCCGACGTCGGACCACTGGGCCGGGCCCATGGTGCGGTCGATGTAGCAGAACAGGGCGGCGGGCGCGCCGAAGCATTCCCAGTTTGCGGAAGCGGCCCTCTGACGTGCCTCGAGGTTCTCGCGCGGAATGCCGAGTGCGCCGTAGCGCTGCTCACCGAATGCGGATCGGCGTTCGCGGTACGGGGACTTCAGGTCCGGCGGGTACTGCTCGTACTCCGGCTCGTCCCAGGGGTCGCCCGTGGCCACGCGTTCGCCGGTGCGCTTCTTGAGGTCGGCCAGTGACGCGCCGGTCAGTACGTAGGCGTGCCACGGCTGGAGGTTCGATGCGGACGGCGCCCAGGCCGCGGTGGTGAGGACGCGCTCCAGCACCTCCCGCGGGACTTGCCGGCCGGTGAATCCGCGTACCGCCCGTCGGCTCGTGACCGCCTCGTAGACGTCCAAGAACGCCTGCCTCCTCCGTCTGTTCGACGTACTCCCTATCCGTTGCAGTCGCGACGGTATCATTCAATACTGTCTTGTGTTTAACTATCGCTGTAGGCAACCTTCCGTCCGTGGTTCCCGCCTCGGGCGCCGTACCTTGGAGAAAGCCCATGGCCACGCTGCTGCACATCGACTCGTCCGTGCTTCCCGGCGAGGCGTCCTCGTCCCGTTCGGTCGCCGGCGCCTTCCTCAAGGCCTGGGAGGAGCAGCACCCGGAGGGCACGGTGATCCACCGCGACCTCGCCGCCGACCCCGTCCCGCACATCACCGCCGCCGCCTGGTCCGCCGGCTTCACCGCCCCGTCCGAGCGCACCCCGGAGCAGTCCGCCGCGTTCGCCGCGCGCGTGAGGCTCATCGAGGAACTGGAGCAGGCGGACGCCGTCCTGATCGGCGCGCCCATGCACAACTACTCGATCCCGTCGACCCTCAAGGCGTGGCTGGACAGCGTGCTCCTGCTCGGCCGCACCGCCGGTGAGAGTCCGTCCGCCCAGGGCACCCCGGTCGTCGTGGTCGCCAGCCGCGGCGGCTCCTACGCACCGGGCACGCCGCGCGAGGGCTACGAGTTCGTACAGAACTACCTGGAGGCCGTCCTCAAGGGCACCCTCGGCCTGGACCTCGACTTCATCGTCCCCGAACTCACCATGGCCCCCCGCAACCCGGCCATGTCCGAGCTGATCCCCCTCTACGAGGCCTCCCGCGAGCGCGCCTTCGAGGAGGCGACCGCCAAGGCCAAGGAACTCGCCGAGCGCCTCGCCGCGTGACCCGGGCGGCGGCGGGCGACCCTCGTGCGGCCGCGCCTACGCCTCATCGCCCGTGGGATGGGCGAACCGGGTCAGCAGATCCCTCAGCTGCTCGGGCTCGCCGGGCGCCAGTTCGGCGGCCAGCCGCTCGGCCAGCGGCTCCGCCGCCACATGCGCCGTATCGAACAGCTCGACGCCCTGGGGCGTGATCTCCACTGCCCGTACCCGCCGGTCCCCCGGAACGGACCTGCGCACGGCCAGCCCCTTGCGCTCCAGGTCGTCCACGACCCGCATGATGCCCGCCTTGTCCGAACCCGTCGCCGCCACCAGGTCCCGCTGCACCGTGGGACCACGGTCGACCAGCACGATCAGTACGGCGAAATGGCGCAACTCGATGCCGAGCGGCCGAAGCGCCTCCTCCATCACGGCGGCCGCACGCCAGTGCGCCCGGCGCAGCAGCAGACCGAGCGCGAAGGGCGAGGCATCTCCGGGGCGGTCGGTCACCCGCGCGGGGGTGGTGCCGGGAGGGACGTCGGCGGTCATGAGGTCACGCTACAGCGCTCCACTCGTTCGATACGGTCTTAAGTGAAACCGAAGCCGAAGTCGAAGTCGAAGCCGAAGTCGAAGTCGAAGTCGAAGCCGAAGTCGAAGCCGGGCTATGTCGCCCCGTCGTCGAGCCACACGGTGCCGATCTCCTTCCGGGAGGAGATGCCGAGTTTCGAGAAGACCTTGCGGAGGTGCCATTCGACGGTGTGGGGGCTGAGCAACAGCTGAGCGCCGATCTCGGGGTTCGTGAGCCCTGCGCCGGCGAGGCGAGCGATGTGCGCCTCCTGAGGTGTGAGGGCTGCGTCCCTCGCGGCGGCGGGTTTGCGCACCTTGGCCCCGGTGGCCCGCAACTCGCGTCGCGCACGTTCCGCGAATGCCGAGGCCCCCATGTGGCTGAGCATGTCATGAGCGATGCCCAGTTGAGCACGGGCGTCGACCCGGCGGTTCTCACTGCGCAGCCACTCTCCGTAGAGGAGCCGGACCCGGGCGAGCTCCATCCGGACCTCGGTGTTGCCCAGCCGCTCGATCGCCTCACGGTACGAGTCGTCGGCCGCCTGCCCCTCGCCGACCAGAGCTCGTACGAGGGCCGCGTTGCCGAGGGCCCAGTCGGTGCCGGTGGCCAGCGCCATGTCGCTGATTCTGCGCACGGCCTCGGCGGCGCGCGTCGGCCGTCCGAGTCGTGCCGACGCCTCGACGAGCTCCACCATCGACGGGATGGTGTGGCCCAGCTCCTCCGGGTGTTCGCAGCCGCGCCGAGCGGCCAGATAGGCCTCCTCGTACCGGCCGAGGCCGTTGTAGAGCACCGACGCGGCCCATTGCACGTCCGCCAGCACCTTCGGCTGCTCGTCCAGCCGGCGATCCTGGGTGATTCCCTTGATCGCCCGGTGCGTCGCTGTCTCGCGGCCTCTCCACGGCTCGAGGAACAGTGCTCCGTAGTGGGCCCAGATGCTGTTGCCGGTCGCCTCGCCGATCGCCACCCCCTCCACGACGAGTGCCTCCGCGTCGGCGAGTTCGCCGACGCGGACCCGGTTTCCCACACGGTGCAGGAGCGCCGTCGGCAGCACGGACAGATTCCCCGCCTCCCGGGCCAGGCCGACCAGCCGCGCCGAGAACACGGACCAGCTCTCGAAGTCCCACGCGTCCTGAGCCAACCCGCACGCGAGCGAGAGCCAGCCCAGCCCGTCCTCCCTCGCGCCGCCGGCCGAACGGAAGGCCGTCAGCGCCTCCAGCAGCGTCGGTGCCCCGGCGGCGTACCCCTCCGTGATCACGCGCGCCAGGCCCTCCAGGAGCAGCGCCTCGCGCGTGGGCTCGGCGGGCCTCGGCGCCGCGAGAACGGCCTCGGCCACCGCGTTCGGTACACGGCCCGCGGTGAGCGCCGCGAAGACGGCGTCCCGGTGGGTCGCACGGGCCAGTGCGGCGTCGTGCGGCCCGAGCCGTTTCGCCGCCTCCAGCAGCAGCGGCAACGCCGTGGTCGCGCCCCTGGTGAGAGACGTGATCCGACCGCGCAGCAATGTCACCTTTGCCGCACTCAGCTCGTCGAGTGGGCTCCGTTCCGCCGTACCCGCCAGGTCCAGCGCGGCGCCGAACGCACCGGCCTCGTACTTGGCCTGTGCGGCCGCCAGCTCTCTGGCTCCGCGGTGGGCGGGGTCGGGCGTCAGCTCGGCAGCCCGGTCGAGAAAGGCCGCCGCGGCGGCGACCCCGCCGCGCGCCTGCGCCCGGTCCGCCGAGCGCTCCAGCTCGGCGGCCACCGTCTCGTCGGGTCCCGCCGTCGCGCGTGCCAGGTGCCACGCCCGACGATCGGGATCGAGGCGCGCGTCGGTCGCATCCGCCAACGCCTGGTGTACGTCGCGACGGTCGGACGGTTCTGCCGCCCTGTAGGCCGCCGATCGCACCAGCGGGTGCCGGAAGCGCACGGGAGTGCCGAGTGTGATCAGTTCGGATGCCTCGGCGTGCGACGCGGCGGAGTCCACGTCGATCCCCAGGCGCCCGGCCGCTCGCCGCAGCAACGTCAGGTCGCCGACCGGCTCGGCGGCGGCGGTGAACAGCAGGCGCCGCGTCTCGGCGGGGAGCGACCGGACGCGGCGGAGGAATCCTTCCTCGATCCGGCTCGACAACGGGCGCGCGTCGGGGGCCACGAAGCCGCCGGCCATCTCGGCCACCGTCATCCCGCGCGGCAGTTCCAGCAGGGCCAGCGGATTGCCACGCGTCTCGGCCACGATGCGGTCGCGCACCCGCTCGTCGAGCGGGCCGGGGACGACGGAGTCGAGGAGCCGTCGCGAGTCGCTGCTGGTCAGCCCCGTGATGCAAAGCTCGGGGAGGCCGGCGAAAGTCTCGCCGGGGCTGGGCTCACGGACCGCGACGACCAGCAGGACGGACTCCGCGAGCAGCCGGCGGGCGACGAACTCCAAGGTTTGCGCCGACACCCGGTCCAGCCATTGCGCGTCGTCGACGAGGCAGACCAGCGGCTGGTTCCCTCCGGCGTCCGCGAGGAGGCTCAGCGTGGCCAGGCCCACCAGGAACCGGTTCGGTGCCGGCCCGCCCCGTAGACCGAGCGCCGTGGCGAGTGCGTCGCGCTGAGGACCGGGGAGACGATCGAGGCCCGTGATCAGTGGAGCGCACAGCTGGTGCAGGCCCGCGAAGGAGAGCTCCATCTCGGACTGGACGCCGACGGCTCTGACGGTGCGGCAGCCGTCGGCACGCTCGAGGAGGTACTTCAACAGCTCGGTCTTGCCGATGCCCGGCTCCCCGCGCAGGACCAGGGCCGCACTCCGCCCGGCCCGGGCGCCCGTGAGGACGTCGTCGAGGGCCCGGCATTCGTTCCTCCGCCCGAGGAATTCGACTCTTGCGCCGCTGCTTGTCATGCCGGCTCCCAAGACGGCGGGCACGACGGCCGCCCCGACGGTCGACGACCTGGAAGACGCGACGTCGGTGTTCGTCCGCGCCAGGCCCGGACTGCTCAAGATCGCCGGCCGCATCGTCGGGAACACGGGAGAGGCCGAGGACGTCATCCAGGAGGCATGGCTTCGGTGGCAGGGCACGGACCGTACGGTCGTCTCGAATCCACCCGCGCTGCTCAGGACGACAACCGCCCGGCTGGCCATCAATGTCGTCCAGTCCGCCTGGAGACGCCGGGAAACCTGCGCCACCCCCTGGCTCCCGGAATCCGTGGACACGTGCGCCATCCCGGAGGCGGTGGCCGAGCGAGAGGACGCCGTGGAGCGAGCGGTCTTCCTGCTGATGGAGACACTGACGCCGCGGCAGCGCGCCGCGTACGTCCTGAGGGTGGGGTTCGGCTATTCGTACAGCCGGATCTCCGAGATGCTGTGTCTCAGCCTCGCCAACACGAGGCAGCAGGTCGCACGTGCCCAGGAGCGTCTCGCCGGGAACCGTCGCAGGCAGCCCGTGGACCCGACCGCGCATCGGCGGCTCGTCCAGGCGTTCTTCACGGCGGCCCGGTCCGGTGACTTCGCACACCTGGAAAGGGTCCTCACCACGGACGCCGACCTCCGGCCGGCCTCCGAACCGGTCGCGCACGGCGAGCGCGTGGCAGTCGCCGGTGTGGTGGGCCAGAGGTCCCGAGGGTTGTCCCTGCTCGGCCGGTGAGCCACCGGGGGTTCTCCGGGTGCCCTAGGCCCTGTCGTCACATTCCCGCCTGCCCCGCGACGCCATGCACGCCCTCTCGCCGCACCGGGCCCAGACCCGCGTACGTCCAGTACGAGGGTCAGGGCCCGGCACACCGAGAGCACGCACCTGACGCCGCGTGGCCGCCCTCCGGGCGACGACGGGAATGTGACGACAGGGCCTAGGCGGCTCGCGCCGGGGGCACCTGTACGGCCGAGATGTCGAGCAGCAGCTTCACCTTGTCGCTGACCAGGACCCCGCCCGTTGCCAGGGGGGTGTTCCAGTCGAGTCCCCAGTCGGAGCGCTGCAGAGTGGCTCTGCCCTCGAAGCCGACACGGTTCCTGCCGTAGGGGTCCTGGCTCGTTCCGCCGAACTCGAGGTCGATGCGAATCGGCAGTTCGACGTCCTTGATGCGGAGATATCCGCCCACGCGGAACCGGTCGTCCCCGGCGTCGAAGATTCCGATGGAGCGGAAGCTCATGAGAGGGAATGTCGCCGAGTCGAGGAAGTCCGGGCTGCAGACATGCGCGTCACGCTCGGGAAGACCTGTGTCCACGCTGCCGGTCTGGACGGTGAGACAGGCCTCCGACCGAGTGGGACGAGTTCCGTCGAGTTTGAGGATCCCCTCGAAGGCGGTGAATTTTCCGCGCACGTTGGCGATCATGGCGTGTCGGACGGAGAACCCGATCGTGCTGTGCAGGGGGTCGATGGTGTAGACGCCGGTCAGCCCCGCAAGACGGGCGGTACGGGAAAAGACGGTTCCCTTGCGGTCGAGCATGGCGAGTCAGTTCCTTCGTGCCTGGAACCAAGCGGCCCCCGGCCTTTCGGCAGGGGGCCACGTGGAGGGCTTACTGCTGCTGTGCGAGCCAGTCGGCGAACCGGGTCTCGGCGATGTGCGCGTCAGGACCGGGCAGGAGCGTGCTCTCCTCCAACTCGGCGCCGGAGTACGGCGCGTGCGGGTCCGTGACGACCGTGCGGGGGTCGTTCTTGGCGGCGAGACCCTTGCTGATGAGCTCGTCGAGCTGGAACCGGTCGGGGCCCGCCACCTCCACCACACCGCCCACCGGGGTGCCGACCGCGGTCCGGCCGACGGCCGCGGCCACGTCGCCGGAGTAGATGGGCTGGATCATCACCGGGGCCAGACGCACGGTGTCGCCCTCGGTCGACAGGTCCGCGATCCCCTTCATGAACTCGAAGAACTGCGTGGCGTGGACGATGGAGTACGGAATCCCGGACGCCTTGATCAGCTCTTCCTGGACCTGCTTGGCGCGGAAGTACCCGCTCTCCTGGAGGCGCTCGGTGCCGACCACCGACAGCGCGACGTGGTGCGTCACGCCGGCCTCGCCCTCCGCCTTCAGGAGGTTCGTCGTGGACGTACGGAAGAAGTCTATGACGGCCTGGTCCTCGAACGAGGGGGAGTTGGACACGTCCACCACGACCGACGCGCCCTCCAGGACCTCGGCCAGGCCCTCGCCCGTCAGCGTGTTGACACCCGTGTCGGGCGCGGCGGCGACCGCCTCGTGCCCGTGCTCGCCCAGTTTGCCGACCAGCTGCGAGCCGATGAGCCCGGTTCCACCGATCACTACGACCTTCATGACGGATTCCTCTCGGAGGTGTTCGAGGTCTGCAAGAGAAGAGACAGGACAGCGGCTCGACCTGTGACAGGGGGCCGCGCGGTTATTCGGCAAGCTTTCCCTCGGTCGAGACTTCTTCCATCAGGGAGGAAATCTCGACCGGGACGGCCGGAATGCTCTCGCGGGTGATACCGGTCGTCGGGGACCACACGAGATTCACCCGCATCGCGGGATCCAGGTCCGGGTAGTCGCTGCGGTTGTGGCAGCCGCGGGTCTCGCGACGTTCCAGTGCCGCTTCGAGGGTGGCCCGGGCCGCCAGGGCGGAAGACCTGAGGTCGAAGGCGTGCGCGAGATCCTGGTAGCCGGCGATGTCCGGGTGCACGCCGACGTCCTCCATCCTCTTCTCGATCACCTCGAGCTCCGCCAGCCCGGCGCGCAGGCCCTCCTCGTCCCGTACGACGCCCGCGTGCTCGGTCATGGTGGTGCGGATGGCGCGCTGCAGGGCGCGGACGTTCTCCGCTCCGTCGGCGGCGAGAAGATCGTCGACCTCCGCGCGGGCCTGCGCGATGGCCGACGCCGACCGCGGCTGCGCGGTCAGGGACTCCGAGTAGGCGGCGGCCGCCCGCGCGGTGATACGGCCGTAGACCAGCAGCTCGATGAGACTGTTCCCGCCGAGGCGGTTGGCGCCGTGCAGCCCGCTCGACGCCTCGCCGATGGCGTACAGCCCCCGCACGTCGGTGCTGTGGTCCTCCGGACGCACCCACACCCCGCCCATCGAGTAGTGCGCGGTGGGCGCGATCTCGATGGGATCACGGGTGATGTCCAGCATCTGCAGGTCGAGCAGCGTCTGGTAGACGCGGGGGAGCCTCGTCATGATCGTCTGCCGGGGCAGGTGGGAGACGTCGAGCCATACCCCGCCCTTGGGCGTCCCGCGCCCTTCCCTGATCTCCGTGTAGGAGGCCAGGGCCACGCGGTCGCGGGTGGACAGCTCCATCCGGTCCGGGTCGTAGCGGGCCATGAACCGTTCCCCGAGGGCGTTGCGCAGGATCCCGCCCTCGCCCCGGGCGGCCTCGCTGACCAGGGTGCCGGCCGCGTTCTCCGGCTCGATGATTCCGGAGGGATGGAACTGGACCAACTCGGGGTCGCGCAGGCGGGCTCCGGCCTCCACGGCCAGCCGGAACGAGTCGCCCGTGTTCTCGTCGCGCCGTGAGGACGTGCGCCGCCAGATACGGGTGTGGCCCCCTGCGGCGAGAATGACCGCGTCGGCGTGGATCAGGCAGCGCCGTCCGCTCGTGAGATCGAAGCCGTAGGCACCGAAGACGGCGCCGTCATGGACGAGCAGCCGGGTGATGTAGACACCGTCGAGCACGGGGACGTCGAGCTGCTCCGCACGCCTGACGAGGGTGCGCTGGATCTCCAGACCGGTGTAGTCGCCGGCGAAGGCGGTCCGCCGGAACTTGTGCGCGCCGAAGAAGCGCTGGGAGATACGGCCGTCCTCCTCCCTGGCGAAGGCCATGCCGTAGCGCTCCAGGTCGTCGATCCCCCGGGCGGCGCCCTGGGCGACGATCTGGACGGTGCGGGGGTCGGCCAGCAGATAGCTCTCCTTGACGGTGTCTGCCGCGTGCTGCTCCCAGCTGTCCTCGGGGTCCATGGTGGCGAGCGCCGCGTTGATGCCTCCGGCGGCGAGGGCCGTGTGGGCGTCCTCCTTGGGGCGCTTGCCGACGGCGAGGACGTCGACACCGGCCTCGGCCAGTTCGATGGCGGCGCGCAGCCCGGCACCTCCGGTGCCGATCACCAGCACCATGGTGGAAAGACGTTGTTCGGTGATAGCCACTGTCTGCTCCGATCGCCGGGGTGTCATTCACTACGACCAGGTCGTCCCGGGATCTGTGACACCTTCCGGGCCCACACGCGCCCACGCCGCGGCGTCACGGCAGGAGACGGTCCAGGGGGATGTCCGGGTCGGAGAGGAGCACGTCGTCGACGTCCGACCCGGACGTGATGAGGGTCCGGATCGGATCGATGACGTCCCACACGTTGACACTCATGCCCGCCAGGACGCGATGCGCGGCCATCCAGAACGCGATGAAGCGTCGTTCGGACCGCTCGCCGCGGAAGACGACGCGGTCGTAGCCCCCCGGTTCCACGTATCCCGTGTACTCCATTCCGAGGTCGTACTGATCGGTGTAGAAGTACGGCAGCCTGTCGTAGACGGCGTCCTTGCCGAGCATGCCGAGCGCCGCCACCTCCGGCTGGTGCAGGGCGTTGGCCCAGTGCTCGACCCGGAGATGGCGGCCGAGCAGCGGGTGGTAGGCGTTGGCGACGTCGCCCGCGGCGTGGACGTCGGCCACCGAGGTCCGCAGGTGCTCGTCGGTGACGATGCCGTTCCGCACCTCCAGGCCCGCCTCCTGGGCGAGTCGGACGTTCGGGGTGATACCGACGCCGACGACCACGGCGTCGGCGGCCAGCTGCCTGCCGTCGGCGAGCCGCACCCCGTCCACCCGGCCGTCCGTCCCCGTGAGGGACTCCACCCGCACGGTGGGCAGCAGACGGACGCCGTGATCGGTGTGGAGCGCCGCGAACACCTCGGCCGCCTCACGCCCCAGCACCTTCAGCAGGGGCAGCTCCGAGTGCTCGAGCACGGTCACCTCGGCGCCGGCCAGCCGGGCCGCCGCGGCGGTCTCCAGACCGATCCATCCGGCACCGATCACCACGATCCTCGCCTCCGCCCTGAAGACGGACCTGAGCCGTTCACTGTCTTCGACGCGGCGCAGATACAGAACGTTGTCGAGGTCCGCACCCGGGACGGACAGCCGACGGGGAGAGGAGCCGGTGGCCAGGAGCAGCTTGCTGTAGGTGATCTGACCGCCGTCGTCCAGATCCACCGTGTGGGCCCGCGGGTCGACCGCGCGGGCATGTGTGCCCAGCAGCAGGTCGACCTCGTGCTCCCGATACCAGTCGTCGGGGTGCACGAAGATCGAGTCGCGCTCCTCCTTGCCCAGCAGGTAGCCCTTGGAGAGCGGCGGCCGGATGTACGGTTTCTCGTGCTCGTCGCCGATGATGACGAGCGGGCCGTCGTGGCCGTGCTCCCGTAGAGCCTCCGCCGTCCTGCCCGCGGCCAGACCGCCACCGACTATCACGAAAGAGTTCACGGCGTTCCTCGTCTCGGATGGCGCATGATGCGCGGCATGGGGAAGGGGGCACCCATCAGACCGCGTAGCCCCCCGTCCCGTGACAAAACGCCGACGACGGCCCGGACGTTTCGGCGGTGCACCCGGCATGTCACAGACGCGGGCCCCGCTCGGTCTTCTCTGCGAGGCAGGCCTCTCGGTCCGCCGTGCCCGGAGGGATACGCACATGCTGAAACGAGCTGGCAGGGTGTCGCTCTGGCGCTGGCGGCGCAACCCCCTCAGACGGCGCTCCGACGTCGCCGAAGCGTGGATCGGGGTGGCCGCAGCGGCGCTGCTGCTGCTCGCGGCGCCCGCGGTGGGCGTGCTGGCGGCAGGCGTCGCCGAGCGCTCCGCTCTCGACCAGGCGCGGGGCCTGCACCGTACGGCCGCGCGCCTCGTCGAGGACATGGCCCCCGCGACGCCGTCACGGCTCTCCGGGACGGGGGAGGGTGACGTGCGGTCGACCGTGCGGTGGACGACGTCCGACGGCTCCATCAAGACCGGTGAGGCGTTCGTGGCAGCGGGCGGCAAGGCGGGCTCGCCCGTCACGGTGTGGCTCGACGCCGCCGGCCGCCCGCGTCCCGCGCCGCCCACCCCGGCCCGGGCCAGGTCCCACGGAGCGGCCGTCGGCGTGGCCGGGGGAGCGGGCCTGGGCCTGCTGGTCGTGAGCGGCTGGGGGGCCGTCCAGGTGTGGCTGGAGGCGCGGCGCCTGGCCCAGTGGGACCGGGCCTGGGCCGAGTTCGACACCGAGCGGGGGCGCCGACAGGCGTGAGCGGCCGCCACGGCGGGCCCGTGTGCGGGCTAGGGAGCCAGCGTGATCGTCGTCGGCGTCCCCTCCCAGGCCATCCTCGCGTAGGGACACAGCGAATCGGCGGTCTCCAGGAGCGGGGCGGCGAGCTCACGGTCGATGTCCGGCCAGTCGACCACGAGGTCGACGCGCAGCAGGTAGCCGCCGTCTCCCGGGTCCCGGCCGAACGCCACCGTCGCGTCCACGGAGATCGGGGCGGGATCGAGCCCGGCCTGTCGCGCCACCAGACTCAGCGCCCCGTGGAAGCAGGCGGCGAAGCCGGCCGCGAACAGCTGCTCGGGATTCGTTCCCCGGCCGTCCCCGCCCAGTTCGGCGGGCATGCGCAGGTCGAGATCCAGCACCCCGTCGGCGGAGCGTGCCCGCCCCGAGGCCCGCCCGTGACTCGCGATCCCACCGCTCACCGTCACCGTCGTGGTGTAGAGCGGCGCGAAGGCGTCCCCGTCGAAGTCCTTGGCGGTGGACAGATCGGGCAACCGGATTTCCTCGGTCACCGCAGGCCCCCGTCGACGTCGGCATCACGGCTGTGGTCGGCGCCCACCGGACGAATCATGCCGGGTTTCATATGTCACGCACCTCTGTGTCGTGGGGACGTCCGGGGTTTCGGACAGCTGGTTGACCGACAAGTCACCCGGGTTGTGACAGCGGCCGGTCCACATAACGGGCCTGCGCGTCGGGAACGACAACTCGGCTGTCACGGCGGGCCGTCAGTGCCTCGCCCGCCAGGTCGTCGAGGCGACGCACCTCAGGCCCGGCCACCTTGAGGACGCCGAACAGCGGAAGGCCCACGGCGACATGGGCGACGGCGACGGCCAGGTCGTCCGTCGACACGGGCTGCGCGAGGACGGGCGCGACGTGCACGCGGTCGTAGAGCGTGTTCTTCTCCACCATGACCTCGATGGACTCGAAGAACGGCGTGGCCCGCACGATCGAGTGGGGAACGGGCGAGTTCCGTACGATCTGCTCCTTGAGCGGCTTCGCGCGGAAGTAGTCGGACCACAGCCAGTCGGCTCCCACGACGGAGAGGACCATGTGGTGCTCCACACCGGCCGCTGCCGCAGCGGTCAGCAGGTTGGTCGTGGCGGTGTGGAAGAACTGGAGCCCCGCCCCCTCGGTGCGCGCGGGTGCGTCGGTGACGTCCACCAGCACCTCGGCGCCCCGCAGAGCCTCGTCGAGACCGTCCCCCGTGATCACGTCGACACCGTGACGGCGTGACACGGGCACGGCCTCCACACCGTGGTCACGCAGCCGCGCAACCGTCCTGGAGCCGATCCGGCCGGTGGCCCCGGCGACAACAACCCTCATCTGGATCCCTTCCCGTCGACGGGGCGTCGCGCCCCCGATGTCCTGGCGTCCTGGCGTCCTGGCGTCCTGGCGTCCTGCGTCCTGGCGGCGGCGAAGTCGCCGTATGCACTCCATACGACAGACCACTCACCCATGTTGTGACACGCGGCCCTGCCGCTACCGGCGCTCCAGGACGCCGGAACTGTCACAGAAACAGCGCATGTCCGGTCTCTTCTCAGAGGCAACGTGTGAACGGCCTCGCCTGTGAAAACCACGGAGGTGCAACAGTGTCAAGCAACGACATGACCGGTACGAACGACGGCAAGCCGCGTTCCGAGGCATGGAAGACGGCGGCGACGATGCTCCAGGACGTCAGGCCGCCCCACATCCCCGAGGGTGCCTCGGGGATGACCCTCCTGGTCGAGTGGCCGCCCGGTGACCCCGGCTCTCCCGCGCACCGTCACTCGGGGCCGGCGTTCGGGTACGTGATCGAGGGCGCGGTGCGTTTCGAACTGGAGGGAGAGCCCGAGCGCGTGGTCAGGGCCGGGGAGACCTTCTGGGAACCGGGCGGCGACGTCATCCATTACCAGGACGGCAACGCCCTGTCGGACGCGCCGACCAGGTTCGTCGTGACCATGCTGTGCGCACCGGGCGAGCCGATGCTCACGTTCGTCGACGAGGAGGAACTGGCCCGGCGGGCCCACCTGCGCGCTCCGCGCCCCGTGTCCTGACCCGCGCCTGCCGTCGGAACCGCTCCGTGGGAGGGCCGGGACACATGGGCGCCGCCCTGCCACGGAGTTCCGGCCGGCCCGACCGCATCGACGGTGTTCTGCACCTCGTCATGGTGATGCTCCTCATCCACCGCTGACGGTCGACGGGCTCGCGCGGCTCCGCCGCTCAGTGCCCTTCGGGCATCGGGTCGTTCGTGGGCGTGGTCGTGCGGTGGTGGGCGCGGATGAGCGCGATCACGGTGTCGGTGGTGTGGTCGAGGTAGCTGCGGCCGTCGGGCAGCCGGCCCACGGGGCTGATGTAGCTGTGCGGTCCGAGGTGAGTGGCCGGGTCGAGCCGATGCACGGTGATCTTCCCGGCGCGACGGGCGCGGTTCCATCCGCTGCGGCGGAACAGGCGCCAACGCTGGGGGAAGATCCAGGTGCCGACCCGCTCGATCCGGTCGCTCGCACTGGTGAGCTGATGCACGTGCTCGGCATGGGTGACGTCGTTCGCGCCGTTGTGGAACCCACCGAGCGTGATCAGCAGGAGTGGGCAGCGCAGTTGGGTGTGCAGTGCCTCGACCGCACCGGTGGCGACCTGGGCGCCGCCGCTGTAACTGAGCAGCACCACGGGAATGCCGCTGCCGGGACGATAGCCGGCGAGCCGGAGCTGGGTGGCTGTCTGGGAGCCGACGGCCCGGTTGTACAGGGGGCGGTACCGGTGGTCGGCGGCGACGAAGATCTGCATGACGTTGTGCAGGAACAGCAGCAGCCCGACGTGGCGGCGCAACCATGCCCACACCGGCCGGTCGGCGAGCGGGGCGGCCAGCGGCGAGTAGGGCTGGACCTGCCCCAGCACGCGCAGTTCGGGCGCCCCGGCGAGCACGGCATTGACCAACTGGCCGCCGTCCCGGGTGTCGCGGACGCGGCGCTTCCCGATGCCGTCCAGGTACACCAGGTAGGCGGCCGGGGGACTGTCGGGGGCCGCGCCCCGGGCGTAGGGCACGCCCTCCGGGAGTGCGGTGACCGGGGCGCGCCAGCCGGCGCCGTAGGCCATCACCTCGTAGCGGGCCAGCAGCCCTTCGGCGAGCAGGACCGGCCCCAGCAGGCAGATCCAGAGCAGCAGGTCGTTCATACGAATGCCTCCGGTGCACGCGTCGTGCTGATCCTCACGACCAGACGGCGCACGGTCTCCACGGCGACCCCGAGCCCGGCCCCGGCCACGGCCACGCAACCGGCGGCGCCCCACCAGCCGAGCCCGCTCGCCGCCGCGAGCGGGTCGGCCAGACCGGCTCCGACCCCCACGAAGAGCAGCAGATGGAGCAGGGGCCCGAGCAACGGGAACGCGAGGACGGCGGCGAGCACCAGCGGCGCGACCAGGCCGGGTGTCCACTCCAACCCGGTGCCCGGCGCGGGGGAGGACCGCGCCGGCTCGGCCAGGGTCCACGCGGTCAGCGGCCACAGCGCGAACACCAGCCCCTCGACGAGGCCGCCGGTCAGTACCAGGCTCGCCACGACCGTCCGTGACATACCGGGTCGGCGGGACACCAGCGGCAGGATCCGTCCGGCGGCCTCCGACAGCCCGGCGCACAGCAGCAGGACGACGACAGGTGACATCGCTCAGCCTCGCCGTGACGGATCGACGGGAACCGGCCGACGGACCGGGCCGGCCGCTTGCAGATACCGCTCGAGTTCGTCGGCGGCCCGCTGATGCCCGCCCGCATTCCGCTGGGCGGCCCGCAGGGTCCTCGCGGCCGCCCCGAACCGGTCTTCGTGGAGCAGGCGCCGGGCGAGGGTGCGCACGGTGCCCCTGGCGACGTCCCGGGTACGGATCGACAGGCCGGCGCCGAGTTCCACGACGCGGCGGGCCACCATCGGCTGGTCCGCGCCCTGCGGGACCACCAGCATCGGAACCCCGGCGTACAGGGCCTCGTTGACGCTGTTCATCCCGCCGTGGGTGATGAACAGCGCCGCGCGGGCCAGCACCTCCGGTTGCGGTACGGAACGGCGGACGAGCAGGTTGGCCGGCAACGGTCCCAGCGCGTCGGGATCGGTCTGCCCGGTGGAGACGATCACGGTGCCGCCCAGCGGGGCCAGCGCGGTGGCCAGGCCGCGCAGCAGCTGTGGGTCGGTGTTGAACACCGTGCCCAGCGACACGTACAGCACCGGGTCCTGGAGCCGGTCGGCCGGGAACGACGGGTCGGCCGGCCGGGCGCCGATGCTGGGGCCGACGAACCGGTAGGACCCGTCGAAGTCCTCGACGGCGGGCTGGAACTCCCGTGAGGTGTAGACCAGATTGAGCGGCTGGCGGATGTTCCCCAGATCGACCAGTGGCAACCCCCGCGCGTCGAAGCGGCGGTGCAGTTCCCAGCGGGACCGCAGGTAGCCCTGGAGGCTGCGGGGGCGGCTCCGCGCGTCGGCCAGCAGGTCCCACGAGCCTCGGGTGGGGCTGGGTACATGCCGGTCGAACGCGAAGGTGGTGAACGACGACGCCGCGGGTACGCCCAGTTCACGGGCGGCGACCGCACCCCACGGACAGGCGCTGTCGTGGACGATCAGGTCGGGTCGGACGCGGCGCAGATCGGTGAGTACGGCCGGCAGCATGCGCACGGCGGCGCCCGCGAGCCCCTCCAGCAGGGTGAGCGGTGTCGGCGGATCGGGCAGCGGCTGGTCGCCCCCCGGGTAGAGGCACACGGTCGCCCCGGTGGCCTCGATCTCCTCACGGAAGGCGGGCGAGGTGTGGTACGTGACCGTGTGGCCGCGGCGGACGAGCCCGGTCACGACCGGCAGCGTCGGATTGACGCGCCCGTGCATGGCGATGTTGAGGAACGAGATGGCGCTCACAGGTCGACTCCCCCTGTGGAAGTAGTGGATGCGTGTTCCGGACCGGCGGAGACGGCCGGAGGGGCGTCGACCCGGTACAGGCCCGGCCCGCTGACGCGCAGTCCGTCCAGGAACCGCCCCGCCGTGACGGACGCGGTGTTGATCAGCCGCTGGGAGTGGCCGAAATCCCACGGCGCGGGCCAGTCCCCGATGCCCGTCGGCAGGACGACCGTCGGGATGTGCCCGGCCACCTCGTGGAGGTCACGCTCGATCTGATGGTGCAACAGCAGCAGCCCGGCCCTGGCGGCGATCGCACCGGCACGTCGGCGCGGGCCGACCGGGCTGGGCGGTGAACTCTCCGGCCCGGTCGCGATGACCACCACGCTGGCCGCTCCGGCCTGCAGGGCCGCCCGTACCGGGACGTAGGCGATGACCCCGCCGTCGACGAGCGTCCGGCCCCCACGGTCCACGGGGGGCAGCATCCCGGGAATAGCCGCGCTGGCCAGCAGCGCGGACTCGAGGTCGCCCTCGTCCAGCAGCACCGCGGCGCCGGTGACCAGGTCCATGGCCACCGCCGTGAAAGGGATCGCCAGTTGCTCGATCCGGGGCGGCAGCCCGGCTCGTGCGATCAGCCGGCGCAGGCCACGATCGGTGAAGACACTGGCCCGTGAGGACAGGTAGCCGAGCGGATACACCTCACGGCGACGCAACCGGGTCCACACATGGTCCAGCCAGGGCGCGGCCCGGTCGGGATGGGCGGCCGCGATGGCCCCGTTGAGGGCACCCACCGAGGTCCCGATGATCATGTCCGGAACGAATCCGCGCTGCTCCAGCGCGTGACCGACGCCGACGTGCGCCGCTCCGAGGACGCCACCGGCGCCCACCACGGCGGCGACGGGACGGGGCAGGCCGCGCAGGCCCGCCGACGCCGGGTCCCCCGGCGGCCCGCCCGACGACGGGGCCGGTCTCTGACGACGGATAGCCCTCATGATCCACCTTTCTCACCCCGGCACCGCAACGGACGGGTCTCACCACCAGGACCGGACGATCACACGGTGTGTGACACCGTCAGCCGAACCGGCCGGGCCGGTGGTCGCCGACGGGCCGGCCGAGCAGGGGCGTACGTACTACTGACCGGAGGGGTCTGCGATGTGTGACAGGGCCCGTCTCTGAAACTTCGTGTGACAAGGTGTTGATCTCGGCTGTATGTTCCTTGCGGGCGCCTCGCCGCATGGTGGCGAATCCGTGCTGCGGCACTCACCGGCGCCGGACCAGCCCCGCACGTGATCGGCGGCGGCCCTTTCCGGCAACGCATTCGACAACGGAGTGGTTCATGAAGGATGTCCTGATCATCGGTGGCGGCTTCGCCGGCGTGTGGAGCGCGGCGGGCGCCGTACGCGCCGCCCGTCAGGCGGGCGGCGCCGGTGACGACCTACGGGTGACACTGGTCAGCGGCGGCGACGACCTGGTCATCCGCCCCCGTCTGTACGAGGACGCCCCCGACGGCATGCGGGTCGCCCTCGACCGTGTCCTCGGCCCGATCGGCGTTCGCCGGGTCACGGCGACCGTCACGGGGATCGACACCGAGGCGCGCACCGTACGCGCCGTGGCGCGCACGGGCGAGGAACTGGACCTGGCCTACGACAAGTTGGTACTGGCCACGGGCAGCCAGCTCGTACGGCCGGACTTCCCCGGGGCGCAGGACGTCTTCGACATCGACACTCTTCCGGCGGCGGCGGCTCTCGACCACCACCTCCGGCGGCTGCCCGACCGGACGTCGTCCATGGGCCGCTACACCGCTGTCGTGGTCGGCGCGGGCTTCACCGGCGTGGAGCTCGCCACCGCGCTGGGCGAACGGCTCCGGGCGGTCGCCGCCCGCCAGGGTGCGGCCGAGGACGTCCGGGTCGTCCTCGTCGACCTCGCCGACGTCGTGGGCCCGGAACTCGGCCCCGGCCCGCGCCCGGTCATCGACGACGCGATCGACGAACTGAAGATCGAGCGACGCCTGGGACGCACCGTGGCAGCGGTGACCCGCCAGGACGTCACCCTCTCGGACGGCGAAGTGATCCCCGCGGCAACGGTCGTGTGGACGGCCGGCATGGCGGCGAGCCCCCTCACGGCCCAGATCCCCGGCGAGCGCGACCGCCTGGGACGGCTGAGCGTGGACGCCCACCTGCGGGTGATCGGAGTGCCCGACGTCTACGCCGCCGGCGACACCGCACTCGCCCCCGCCGACGACGCGCGCACCACGACCCAGTCCTGCCAGCACGCCCTGCCCATGGGCAAGTTCGCCGGCCACAATGTCGCCGCCGACCTCCTGGGCGGCGCCCTGCTGCCCTTCACCCCCGACCCCTACGTCACCTGCCTGGACCTCGGTCCCGCAGGGGCCGTCTACACGGAGGGCTGGGACCGCAGGATCGCGCTGACCGGCCAGGAGGCCAAGACCCTCAAGCAGAACATCAACGCGATCTGGATCTACCCGCCGACCGACGACCCGGAGCAGCTCCTCGCCCAGGCGGGCCGCTTCTCCAACGGCTGACGACCCTGCGCCGACGGCCCGGCTGTTGAGCCGGGCCGTGGGGGGCGAGGGGGCGGCAGGTCGCCGGGAGGGCTACCAGTGGCCCAGGACCTTCAGCCACAGGGCTCCGACACTCATCCAGATGACGATGTTGGCGGCGGCGGCGATCAGCCCGGTGCGCCACCATTCGGCGAGAGTGACGTAGCCGCCGCCGAAGAGGACGGGGGCCGGGCCGGAGGCGTAGTGCGTCAGGCCGCCGTACAGGGAGCTGATGAAGCCGAGCACCAGGGCCGCCAGCACCGGCGGCGCACCGGTGGCGGTGGCCGCGGCGAGGAAGGCGGCGTACATCGCGGCCACGTGAGCGGTGTTGGAGGCGAACAGGTAGTGGGAGAACAGGTAGACCAGGGTCAGGATCACGAACGCGGTCTGCCAGCCCACCCCGGAGGTGGCGTCCGTGATGCTGTCGCTGAACCAGCCGATCACACCGAGCTCCTGAAGCTGACCGGCCATCATCACCAGGACGGAGAACCACACGAGCGTGGTCCAGGCCGCCTTCTCCGCGACCAGGTCGCCCCACGTCAGCACCCCGGTCACCAGCAACAGCGCCACGCCGGTGAAGGCGGACACGGTGGCCGACAGATCCCAGACCTGGCCGCCCACCGACCACAGCAGGAGCAGCAGCACGAACACGCCCGTCATCGTCCACTCCTGGCGGGACATCGGCCCCAGCTTCGCAAGCTGCTCGCGCGCCTGCTTCGGAGCCTCGGGCGTCTCACGCACGGTCGGCGGGAGGACCCGGTGGAGCAGCGCCGGGAGGACCAGCAGGGACACCAGCCCGGGGACGAGTGCGGCCAGCGCCCAGGAGGTCCAGGTGAGGTGGATGCCGCGGTCGGCGGCGAGCTTCTGGGCCAGGGGGTTGGCGGCCATGGAGGTCAGGAACATGGCGCTGGTGACCGTGTTGATCTGCATGGCGGTCACGCTCAGGTAGGCGCCCAGCTTGCGGCGGGACGCGTCGGTGGGGTGCGAGCCGGCGTTGGTGCTGAGCGAGCGGATGACGGGGTGGATGACGCCGCCCGAGCGGGCGGTGTTGCTGGGGGTGGCCGGGGCCAGCACCAGGTCGGTGAGCGTGATGCCGTATGCCAGTCCGAGGCTGCTGCGGCCCAGTGCCCGGACGAACAACAACGCGATACGGCGCCCCAGCCCCGTCTTCGTGAAGCCGAGGGAGATGAAGAACGCCGCCACGATCAGCCAGATCGTCGGCTCGGAGAAGCCGCCGAGCGCGACGTCCGGCTCCAGGGTTCCGGTGATCATGGTGACCGTCAGGCCGACGAGAGCGACCGCGCCGAGAGGCAGCGGCTGCAGAATCAGCCCGAGCACCGTGCCGACGAAGATCGACAGTACGGCCCAGCCCCCGGGCTTGATCCCGTCGGGCTGCGGCAGCAGATAGACGGCCAGAGCCGCGACGACGGGAACGACCCACTTCAACGCGGTCCACATCCACGTCGGGGCGGAGGTTGTCCTGGCCGGTGTGGGGGCCGGAGCCTGTCCGGCTGGTGATCCTTCGGTGTCCCGGAACGGGCTCATCACAGCCATCCTCTGAGCGGGCCCGGCTCGTCTCGGACGGTTCGACCGGACCAGGGGCGGGCTTTCGCCTCCACGGTGGCGGATCGAGGCGGCACCCGGCGCGAGGCCAACGGCCCTTCGCCCTGGGGCCGAACGGCACGAGAGGCAGGGACCTGGAGATCGGCGGCGCGTCACTCACCGCCCGCGGCCCGGCGTTCCGCCGCCTCGACGATGTTCGTGATCAGCATGGCGCGGGTCATCGGTCCCACGCCGCCGACCGGGGGAGCCAGGGTGCCGGCCACCCGGTCGACGTCGGGGTGGACGTCGCCGAGGATGCCCTCCACGGTCCGGGTGAGCCCGACGGACAACACCGTCGCGCCGGGCTTGATCCAGTCGGGCCGGACCAGATGCGCCACCCCGGCCGCGGCGACGACGACGTCCGCCTCACGGGTGTGGGCCGCGATGTCGCGGGTCGCCTCGTGGCACAGGGTGACGGTGGCGTGTTCCGTGCGCCGGGTGAGCATCAGACCGAGCGGCCGGCCGACGGTCACCCCGCAGCCGATGACACAGAACTGGGCTCCGGTGATGGCGACTTGGTGACGCCGCAGCAGATCGAGGATGCCCCGAGGGGTGCACGGCAACGGCGCGGGGATGCCCAGCACGAGGCGGCCGAGGTTCGTCGGGTGCAGCCCGTCCGCGTCCTTGTGGGGGTCGACGAGCTCCAGCACCGCGTGCATGTCGAGATGGCCGGGCAGGGGCAGCTGCACGATGAAGCCGGTGCACGCCGGATCGGCGTTGAGCCGCAGCACGGCCGCCTCGACATCGGCCTGCGTGGCGGAGGCCGGCAGGTCGACGCGCAGCGAGGCGATGCCGACCTCGGCGCAGTCCCGGTGCTTGCCGCCCACGTAGGAGCGGCTGGCGGGGTCGTCGCCGACGAGGATCGTGCCCAGCCCGGGGACGATCCCGCGGCCCCGCAGGACGGCGACGCGGTCGGTGAGTTCACGCTTGATGTCCGCGGCGGCTGCGGAGCCGGAGAGTACGGTCGCGGTGGACATGGTGACGCCTTCCGTGTCAGCTGAAGATGACCGTGCGGTTGCCGTGCAGCAGGATGCGGTTCTGGCAGTGCCAGTTGACCGCCCGGGCCAGGGCGAGCCGTTCGGCGTCCCGGCCGACGAGGACGAGCTGGTCCGCGGAGAGCCGGTGGTCGACGCGGATGACCTCCTGCTCGATGATCGGCCCTTCGTCCAGGTCGGCCGTGACGTAGTGGGCCGTCGCGCCGACGTGCTTCACCCCGCGCTGGTACGCCTGGTGGTAGGGCTTGGCCCCCACGAAGCTCGGCAGGAACGAGTGGTGGATGTTGATCGCGCGGCCTTCCAGGGTCTTGCACAGGTCGTCCGAGAGGATCTGCATGTAGCGGGCCAGCACCACGAGGTCGATGTCGTGCCCGTCCACCAGTTCCAGGAGCCGGGCCTCGGCCTGCTGCTTGGTCGCGGCGGTGACGGGGACGTGCTCGAAGGGGATCCCGGCCGCGTCCGCCAGGGGCTTCAGATCGGGGTGGTTGGAGACGATGAGGGCGATGTCGGCGTCGAGAGTGCCGCTGCGCCAGCGGTAGAGCAGGTCCGCCAGGCAGTGGTCGAACTTCGACACCATCACCAGGACACGGGACTTCACCGTCGCGTCCCGCAGCTCCCACTGCATTCCGTAGGTGTCCGCGATCGACGCGAACTCCTCCTTCAGGCCGTCGAGGGTGATCGTCCCGTCGGTGCCCGTGAAGCCGGTGCGCAGGAAGACCTGTCCGTGGTCGGGGTCGTCGAACTGCTGGTGCTCGGTGATGTCGCAGCTGTGCCGGACGAGGAAGCTGGTCACGGCATTGACGATGCCGGGGCGCTCGGGGCAGCTCAGGGTCAGTACGAACTGGGTGCTCATGGCTGTCTCCTCAGCACTCGACCACGTTGAGGGCGAGACCGCCACGCGCGGTCTCCTTGTACTTGTCCTTCATGTCGGCACCGGTCTCCCGCATGGTCTTGATCGCCTTGTCGAGGGAGACATGATGGGTGCCGTCCCCGTGGAGGGCCATCCGCGCGGCGGTGATCGCCTTGAGGGAGGCGACGGCGTTGCGCTCGATGCAGGGGATCTGCACGAGTCCGCCGACGGGATCGCAGGTGAGACCGAGATTGTGCTCGATGCCGATCTCGGCGGCGTTCTCCACCTGTTCGGGGGTGCCGCCGATGACCTCGGCCAGCCCGGCCGCGGCCATCGAGCAGGCCGAACCGACCTCGCCCTGACAGCCGACCTCGGCCCCGGAGATCGAGGCGTTCTCCTTGAACAGCACGCCGACGGCCGCGGCGGTCAGCAGGAACCGCACGATGCCGTCCTCGTCCGCGCCGCGCACGAACCGCTCGTAGTAGTGCAGTACGGCGGGGATGATCCCGGCGGCGCCGTTGGTCGGGGCGGTGACGACCCGTCCGCCCGCCGCGTTCTCCTCGTTCACGGCCAGCGCGTACAGCGTCACCCACTCCATCGCGTGCAGGGAGTCGGTCTCCGCCTCCCCGTCCGCGCTCAGGAGCTTTCGGTGCAGTGCGGCCGCCCTGCGCCGCACCTTCAGGCCGCCGGGCAGCACACCGTCCGTCGCGCAACCGTGCTGGACGCACTCCCGCATGACGGACCAGATGTGCGACAGCCCGGCCCGGACCTCGGCCTCGGTGCGCCGGACCGTCTCGTTCGCCATCGTGATCGAGCTGATCGACAGGCCGGTGGCCTCGGCGTGCGCCAGCAACTGCGCGCCGGTGGTGAACGGATACGGCACCGGTGTGGTGTCCGGGACGATCTGCGGGCCGTTCGCCTGGTCCTCGTCCAGGACGAAACCGCCGCCGACGGAGTAGTAGGTCCGCAGCGACAGGCTCCGGCCGGCGGCGTCCACCGCCTCGAACGTCATGGCGTTGGAGTGGAACTCCAGCCGTTTGCCGCGGTGCAGCACGATGTCGTCGTCGACCCGGAAGGCGAGGGGATGCTTGTCGAGCAGCCGCAGGCTGCCCGTCGTACGGACCCGGTCCATGGCCGGTGCGGCCAGGGCGGGGTCCACGTGCTCCGGGGTGTGGCCCTCCAGACCGAGCACGACCGCCTTGACGCTGCCGTGCCCGTGTCCGGTGGCGCCCAGCGAGCCGAACAGTTCGACGTGGACGCCGTGGGTGTCCTCCAGCAGTCCTTCCTGTTCCAAGGCGTGCGCGAAGGAGTTCGCGGCCCGCATCGGACCGACCGTGTGCGAACTGGACGGTCCGATGCCCACCTTGAACATGTCGAAGACGCTGAGGGTCATCCCGTCCCTCCGCCGTACTCCGTGGCCGCGTCCACCAGCCACGCCGCCGCGTACGGGGCGAAGGAGGAACGGACGAGGAGCCACACACCGGAGGCCGCCTCCTCCCGGACGACCAGCGTGATCCCCGTCTGGGCGAGCAGGGTGGTGTAGCAGGCGCCGACGGGCGACACCCGGGGGTCCAGGTCGATCGCGCAGCCCTGGGCCAGGACCTCGCGGGTGAGGTCCCCCCGCAGGGACAGCACCGTGCGCTGCGCGGAGACGTCGGTGACGGTGGCGAACTCCTCGCCGATCGCCGACCTCAGCCGCCCGACCAGCTCGGCACCGGTGTCCGCCGGAGCGACCAGCAGCCATTCGTCGGGGCCCAGCCACAGGGCCTTCACCTCACCGGACAGCTCCGCGCGCGAGGCGGACGGCAGCCGAACGCCCAGTACGGACTCGACCGCCTTCGCCGCGGGGCTGTCCGCGGTCACCCGCAGGGTGAGCTGGGTGAGGTACGGCAGCTCGCGGACCTGGAGGCCGGCGGGCAGTCGGCCGAAGGCCTCCTGCCAGTCGGCGAGCGGGCTGAAACGGGCGGGAGCGTTGGGGGCGTCAACCGTCACGGCGGGTTCCCTCCTTGTCGTAGAGCACGGGGTCGGTCACGGTCACCGGCACGGTGCGGCCCTCCAGCGGGACGTAGAGCGTCTCGCCGGCGTGCCGGGTGCCGCCGCGCAGCAGGGCGAGGGCGAAGGTGCGGCCCAGGGCGTCGCTGCGGTAGCTGGAGGTGACGTGCCCGAGCATGGGAACCGGCGGCGCGGGCACCGTCTCGGTCGCGATGATCTGGGCGCCCTCCGGCAGCAGGGTCGACTCGTCCACCGGCAGCAGGCCCACCAGCTGCTTGCGGTCGGTGCGCAGGTTCTCGGCCCGGCTGAAGGAGCGCTTGCCGACGAAGTCGTCCTTCTTCTTGGACACCACCCAGGACATCCCGAGGTCCTGCGGGGTGATCGTGCCGTCGGTGTCCTGCCCGATGATCGGGTACGCCTTCTCCGCGCGCAGCACGTGCATGGTCTCCGTGCCGTACGGGGTGATGCCGAACGGGCCGCCCGCCGCGTACAGGGCCTCCCACACGGTGATGGCGTACCAGGCGGGGACGTTGACCTCGTAGGCGAGTTCACCGGAGAAGCTGATCCGGGCCACCCGGGCCGGCACGCCCGCCACGACGGTGTCCTGCCAGGTCATGAACCCGAAGGCCTCGTTGCTCACGTCGAGCGTGGGGGCGACCAGGGCCAGCACGTCGCGTGAGCGGGGCCCGACCAGCGGGATCGTCGCCCAGTGCTCGGTGACGGAGGTGAGGTGGACCCGCAGGTCGGGCCACTCGGTCTGGAGGAACTCCTCCATCCAGTCCAGCACCTTGGCGGCGTTGCCGGTGGTCGTCGTGACCAGGAACTCCTCCTCGGCGATGCGCAGCACGGTTCCGTCGTCGAGCGCCATGCCGTCGATGCCGCACATCACGCCGTAGCGGACCCGGCCGACCTTCAGCGTGCTCATCACGTTGGTGTAGAGCCGGTCCAGCAGTTCGCCGGAGTCCGGGCCCTGGACGCTGATCTTGCCGAGGGTGGAGCCGTCCATCATGCCGACGCCCTCGCGGGTCGCCCGGCACTCCCGCAGCACGGCCTCCTCGATGGTCTCCCCGTCGACGGGGTAGTACCACGGCCGCTTCCACTGGCCGACGTTCTCGAAGAGGGCGCCGTGCTCGACGTGCCACCGATGAACGGCGGTGACCCGGACCGGGTCGAACAGCTCACCGCGGTTGCGTCCGGCGAACGCGGCGAACGACACCGGCAGCGCCGGGGGACGGAGCTTGGGGGTGCCCAGCTCGGCGATGTCCACGCCCAGGGCCTCGGCGATGATCCCGGAGGTGACGACACCCGAGGTACGGCCCTGGTCGTGAGCGGTGCCGATGGTGGTGTACCGCTTGACGTGCTCGACCGAGCTCAGGCCGGCACCGGTGGCACGCAGGACGTCCGCCACGGTGCCGTCGCGCTGGAGGTCGACGAACTGGACGGAACCGTCCTGAGGGCTCGGCACTCGCCAGAGCACCGCGGCCGGTTCACCGGCGGGCTCGTCGGCAACGGCCGGCAGCGGCACCGGCTCCGCGGTCCGGCCGAGCGCCGACAGCGCCTCCCGCGCGGCCTCCGTTCCGTCCGACAGGACCCCCGCCAGCCCGAGAACGCCGCTCGCGGCACCCGCCGTGCGTACGGTGTCCAGGGCGGCGGCGGGAACGAAGGACCCCAGGTCGGCGTCGTAGCGCAAGGTGCCGCGGGCCTGGCTGAACAGGGCCACCGCCGGGTTCCAGCCGCCCGACACCAGCAGCAGGTCGCAGCCGATCTCCTCGGATCCGACCCGGACGCCGGTGATCCGCTCCGTGCCCGTCGTGCCCGTCACCGTCTGCCCGGCCCGCACCTCGATGCCCCGGGCGGCACACGCCTCGCGCCAGTGGGCGGGCACGTTCTCCCGTGCGTCGACCACCGTGTGGACGCGGGCACCGGCGTCGGCGAGTTCGGTCGCCGCGCGGTAGGCGCTGTCGTTCGTGGTGAACACGGCGATCTCGCGGCCCGGGAGCACACCGAAGCGGTTGAGGTAGGTGCGGGCGGACCCGGCGAGCATGATGCCGGGACGGTCGTTGTCGTCGAACGCGATCGGCCGCTCGTAGGCGCCGGTGGCGAACACGACCTGCCTGGCCCGGATGCGCCAGACCCGCTGGCGGGAGACATGGGCGGGCGCGTCCGCTCCGAGGTGGTCGGTGCGCTTCTCCAGGGCGAGCACGAGACCGTCGTCGTAGTACCCGATGGCCGTGGTCCGCCGCAGCAGACGGACGTCGGCCAGCGACGAGAGTTCGTCCGTGACCTCGGTGACCCAGCCGTCCAGACCGTCCTGGCCGCCGAGCAACGAGCCGCCGGGGCGGGGGAGTTCATCCACCACGACGACACGCGCGCCGGAGCGGGCGGCGGTCAGGGCGGCGGCCAGACCGGCCGGACCGGCGCCGACGACCAGCACGTCGCAGTGGGCGTGCATGGTGTCGTACCGGGCCGGGTCGGGCTCGGTGCCCAGCCGGCCCTGGCCGCGCAGACCCCGGGCGACGAGCCCGTCGTACAGCTCCACGGTCGTGGACGTGAGCATGGGCTCGGGGAAGGGGGCCTCGATCTGCACCAGGGCGTTGGGCTCCTCGACCCCCGCGGCCATGACGCCGCGGGGCCGCCCGTACTTGATGCTCGTGGCCACGTGGTGGACCCCGTTGGCCAGCAGGGCCGAGGCGAGGGTGTCGCCCGGGTGGCCGGTGTACTCGGATCCGTCGAAGGTGAACGACAGTGTCCTGCCGCGGTCCACGGAGCCGAGACCGTCGATACGGAACGGGTTGCTCATGCGCCGGCCTCCTGACCGTCGTCGCCCGGGCGGTGGACCGCGAGGAACTGGTGGGTGGCGGTGTCGCGCACGGCGTTGAACCAGCGGCGGCACCCTGCGGCGTGCATCCACCGCTCCGCGAACGGGCCCTTGGGGTTGTCGCGGAAGAAGACGTACTGGGCCCACTGCTCGTCGTCGAGTTCGGCGGGCTTCGCGGGGTAGGGGACGTGCGCCTGTCCGCCGTAGTGGAACTCGGCTTCCTCGCGCTCGCCGCACCAGGGGCAGGCGATGAGTTGCATCGGAGTCTCCGGGAGGGGTGTCAGTGGGCGACGGCGGCCGCGCCGTGCTCGTCGACCAGCGCGCCGGTGACGAACCTGGACAGGCTGAAGGGCGCGTTGTACGGGTGGGGTTCGCCGGTGGCGATGGTGTGGGCGTAGCACCAGCCGACGCCGGGGGTGGCCTTGAACCCGCCCGTACCCCAGCCGCAGTTGAGGTAGAGGTTCTCGACCGGGGTGAGGCCGACGATGGGGGAGGCGTCCGGGGTGGTGTCGACGATGCCGGCCCAGGTGCGCAGCATGTGGGCGCGGGCGAACACCGGGAACAGCTCCAGGGCGGCGGCCATCTGGCGCTCGATGATGTGGAACGCGCCGCGCTGGCCGTAGCCGTTGTAGCTGTCGATGCCGGCGCCCATGACGAGTTCGCCCTTGTGCGCCTGGGAGACGTACACGTGGACGGCGTTGGACATCACGACCGTCGGGTGCACCGGTTCCAGCAGCTCGGAGACCAGCGCCTGCAGCGGGTGGCTCTGCAACGGCAGCCGCAGGCCCACCATCTCGGCCAGCACGGAGGTGTGTCCAGCTCCGGCGAGCGCCACCTTGCCGGCGGCGATGTCGCCGCGCGTGGTCCGTACGCCCGTGACCCGGCCGTCCGTCACGTCGATGCCCGTGACCTCGCAGTTCTGGATCAGGTCGATGCCATAGGCGTCGGCCCGCCGCGCGAAGCCCCAGGCGACGTAGTCGTGCTTGGCGATGCCGGCGCGCGGCTGGTACGTGGCGCCGAGCACCGGATAGCGCACGTCCGGGTCGATGTTGACGATCGGACAGACCTTGGCGACCTCGTCCGGCTCCAGCCACTCGGCGTCGATGCCGTTGAGCTGGTTGGCGTAGACCCGGCGCTTGCTGTCGCGGATGTCCTGGAGGGTGTGCGCGAGGTTCAGCACCCCGCGCTGGCTGAACAGGATGGGGTAGTCGAGGTCCTCTTCGAGGGTCTCCCACAGCTTCAGGGAGTGTTCGTAGATGCCGGAGCTCTCGTCCCAGAGGTAGTTGGAGCGGATGATCGTGGTGTTGCGGGCCATGTTGCCGCCCGCGAGCCAGCCCTTCTCCAGGACGGCGATGTTCGTGATGCCGTGGTTCTTGGCCAGGTAGTAGGCGGTGGCCAGGCCGTGCCCGCCGCCACCGACGATCACCACGTCGTACGACCGCTTGGGGTCGGGGTTGCGCCAGAGGAAGTCCGGGTGGTCCGGAAGCGGTGTGCCGGTCATGCCGCGGCTCCGTTCAGCTCGGGGTACAGGGGGAACGCGGCGGCGAGCTTCGCGACCCGGCCGCGCAGCGACTCGGCCTGGTCGGCGGAGAGCTGCTCCGGCTTCAGGGTGTTCGCGACGATGTCGGCGACCTCGCGGAACTCGGTCTCGCCGAAGCCACGGGTGGCCAGGGCGGGGGTGCCGATCCGCAGCCCGGACGACACCATCGGCGGGCGCGGGTCGAAGGGGACGGCGTTGCGGTTGACGGTGATGCCGATCGAGTGCAGCCGGTCCTCGGCCTGTCGGCCGTCGAGGGGGCTGTTGCGCAGGTCCACCAGCACGAGATGAACCTCCGTGCCGCCGGTCAGCACCGTGATGCCGGCCTCGGCGACGTCGTCGGCCAGCAGGCGTCCGGCGAGGATCTTCGCGCCCTTCAGCGTGCGCTGCTGCCGCTCGCGGAAGGACTCGCTGGCGGCCATCTTGAAGGCGACCGCCTTGGCGGCGATCACATGCTCCAGCGGACCGCCCTGCTGACCGGGGAAGACCGCCGAGTTGATCTTCTTGGCCAGCTCGGCCCGGCTCAGGATCACCCCGCCCCGGGGACCGCCCAGGGTCTTGTGCGTGGTCGTCGTCACCACGTCCGCGTACGGCACCGGGCTCGGGTGAAGGCCCGCGGCCACCAGACCGGCGAAGTGCGCCATGTCCACCATCAGGTAGGCGCCGACGCTGTCGGCGATCCGGCGGAACCCGGCGAAGTCCAGCTGCCGGGGGTAGGCCGACCAGCCGGCCACGATCAGCTTGGGGCGGTGGGCGATGGCGAGCTGTTCGACCTCGTCCATGTCGATGCGCAGGTCGGACTCGCGCACGTGGTACGGGACGACGTTGTAGAGCTTGCCGGAGTAGTTCAGCCGCATGCCGTGGGTGAGATGGCCGCCGTGCGCCAGGTCCAGGCCGAGGATCGTGTCGCCGGGCTGGAGCAGGGCGAACATCGCGGCCGCGTTCGCCTGGGCGCCGGAGTGCGGCTGGACGTTGGCCGCCTCGGCGCCGAAGAGGGCGGTGACCCGGTCGATGGCCAGCTGCTCGACGGTGTCGACGTGGGCGCAGCCACCGTAGTAGCGCTTCCCCGGGTAGCCCTCGGCGTACTTGTTGGTCAGCACCGACCCCTGGGCCTGCATCACCGCCGGGGGGGCGAAGTTCTCGCTCGCGATCATCTCCAGCGTCGACTGCTGGCGCTCGAGCTCCGCGTCGACCGCGGCGGCGACCTCCGGGTCGAACAGGGTCAGCGGCTGGGAGAAGCTCATGCGGTCCCCTTGGAAGGCTAGAAGCGTACGACTGGTATATCAGTTGTAGGCGTAGCATGCGCCGGTCGTCAAGAGTCGTCGAGAGGTGTTCAGGGAGGGTGATGATGATTGCCGGCAGCCGGGTCCTGGTCCACGAGTCCGTGGCGGAGGAGTTCGTGCGGCACCTGGTCGGGCAGGTCGAGACCTTCGTCGTCGGCGAACCGACCGCCGGGGAGGACGAGGGCATCCCGGCGGCCGTCGGATGAACTCCCGCCGAGGGCCCGGACTTCTTCGTACGGCCCACCGTCCTCGTCGCACGTACCGGCCGGCGCCGAGTGCGCCCGCGAGGAGATCTTCGGCCCCGTCGTCACCGTCGAGACCTTCACCGACGAGGCGTCCGCCTCGCCCGCGCCAACGACGCGCCCTACGGGCTGTCGGCCTCCGTCCGGACGGAGAACTCACGGCGGGGCCTGGACCTCCCCGACCGCCTCGACTTCGGCACGGTCTGGGTGAACGCCCATCTCGTACTCGCCAACGAGATGCCCTGGGCGGGCTTCAAGGGCGCCGGCTACGGCCGCCACCTGTCCGTCTACGCCCTGGACGACTACTCGCGGACCCAGCACGTCATGCACGAACACTCCCGCTGACACCGCCGGCGGGGCAGAGACGCCGACGCGCCGCCTGCTTGCTCGGGGGCAGGTATGCGGCGCGCGGTCATGTGCGGGAGAGGAAGCTCCGGCGGTCACCGGGCCGGCCGGCACCCGGCTCAGGCGTCGCCGCCGGCGTCCTGCCAGAACACCTCGACGATGCGGTCGACGGTCGACTGCATCTGCTGGAGGGCTTCGGGGATCCGGACCCGGCCGAACCGGTAGCGGGGCCCGTTGAGGGACATGACCGCCACCAGCACCCCGGACGAGTCCCGGATGGGACGCGAGAGCGACAGCAGCCCTTCCTCGAGCTCGTTGTCGATGACACTGAAGCCCTGCTCGCGCACCTGCTCGAGTTCCTTCAGCAGCGCCGCGCGATCGGTGATCGTGTTCGACGCGTAGGACTGCAGCTTCTCGGGCAGGAGCGCCTTCACCTTCTCCATCGGCATCTCCGCGAGCAGGATCTTGCCGGTGGAACTCGCGTGCAGCGGCCAGCACCGACCGATCATGTTCTGCGCCGAGAGACCGATCAACTGCGATCCCGCTGCCTCGGCGATGAGGTCGAGATCGTCCTGAGGATTCGGCACCGAGAAGGTCACCGTCTCGTTGCACTTGTCCGCCAGCTCCTGGATCAGTGGCTGCACCCGGGCGACCAGACCCGCGTAGGGGTCCGCCTGACGGCCGAGCCGGGCCAGCTCCCAGCCGAGGACGTAGTTGTGGTCGACGCGGTCGACGAACCCGTTCCGCTCCAGACTGTTCAGCAGGCGGAACGCCGTGGGCCGGGAGATCTCCGCAGCCTTCGCGAGGGCGCTGACGGTGGCGCCGGATCGCGGCTGGGCAGCCAGTTCACGCAGCAGGCGGACGGCCTTGGTCACCGACTTGTTGGTCAGCTCCGCCGGTGAGGATGCGTCGGTCATGCGGCCCTTTCGTCGCTGTGGAGCTGCGCCGTGCGCAGCGCGACCTCAGACGATTTTAGCGCCGCGGCGTTCAGATAGTGAACGCCTAGGTGGTGGGTGCTACAACACGGCAGGGGGCCGCTGTGTCACCTGTTTCCTGCCAGGAGGCCCTGGCGAACGCCGGGGAGGAATCGCATCGGCGGACGTTTCGGCTTCGGGTGTCGTCGGGCGCACACGCGGCGCTGATGGGCGAGTGGGACCGGTACCGGTGGGTGTGGAACGAGAGCGTGGCCAAGTCCAGGCAGATCTACGCCCGGAACAGGACCCGGCCCGAGGACACCGGCAAGGAGACCTGCGGTCCCGCCCGGCTCGACAGGATGCTGACCGAGGCCCGTGCCCGTACGCCGTGGCTGCGGGAGGAAAGCTCGGTGCCGCAGCAGCAGATCATCCGAGACTTCGGGAAGTCCAGGGCCAAGGCGCACAAGGACATCCGCGAGCGGCTTCCGCAGCGGCAGCGGGCCGGGATGCCGAAGTGGAAGAAGAAGCGCGAGGCCCGGCCGAGCCTGAACTACACGAAGCGCGGGTTCGGTCTCAAAGACGGCCGTCTGCACCTGGGCCGGGGGCATCGTCCTGACGCCGGTGTGGTCGCGGAGCCTGCCCGCCTCGCCCTCAAGTGTGCCCGTGTACCAGGACACGGTGGGGCACTGGTACTGCTCGTTCGTGGTCCCTGCCCGGGTGCAGCCGCTGCCGGAGACCGGCCGGGTGATCGGTGTCGACTGGGGTGTACGCCAGATCGCGACCACCACCTCCGACGCCCATGACCTCCCGCGTGCCCAGCACGGGAAGAAGGAGCAGGCCAAGCTGTCGCGGTATGACCGCATGACGTCAGGACACGGGTCGCAAATGGGCCAAGGGCGTGGTCCGCGACCACGACGCTGTGGCGGTGGAGGACTTCCGGCCCAGGTTCCTCGCGAAGTCGACGCGATGGACTGCGCGCACTGCGGAGCGAGAGCCAAGCACGTACTGCCGCTGTCGGAACGAACGTATACCCGCACCTCGTGCGGATTCATGAGGGGGAGGATTCAATTGGTCAGGTACGTCTCCCTCCCTCCTCCCCTCCCGTCCCATGCTCCGCAACTGATATATCAATTGTGCTAGCGTGGGTGTTCGGAGTCTCGGCGAGGAGGGTGTGCATGTCGGTCGCGGTGGCGGAGGGTCAGGTCACCCTGGCCGAGCGGGCGTATCGGGCCCTGTGCGACCGCCTGGTGACCCTGCGGATCGCACCGGGAACACCCATCAACGACGAGCAGATGGCGGCGGAGCTGGGGGTCGGACGCACGCCGGTGCGGGAGGCGCTCAAGCGTCTGGAGGCCGACCGGCTCGTGGTCTCCTATCCGCGGCGCGGCACCTTCGCCTCCGAGGTGCAGATCACCGACCTCGGGCACCTCACCGAAGTGCGCCTCCGGCTGGAGCCGCTGGCGGCAGACTGCGCCGCGCGCCGGGCGAGCGCGGCGGACCGGGCCGTACTCGGCCAGTTGCTGGAGGAGTTGGACGCGGCTGCCGGACGAGAGGTCGGAGAGCTCCTCGAACTGGACCTGCGGCTGCACCGGGCGCTGTACACCGCCACGGCGAACCCCTTCCTCCAGGACACGCTCGTGCGCTACGACAACCTGGCCACGCGCATCTGGTGTCTGTTCCTCGACCGCCTGCCGGGGCTGGCCGGCCACGTGGGCGAGCACGGTCCCCTCGTGCGCGCCGTGCTGGAGGGGGACGGGGAGCGAGCGGCGGGTCTGGCCGCCGAGCACGTGGAGAGGTTCGAGACCGCGATCCGTTCCCTGCTCTGAGGCGCCGGGGCGCGGGTCGGTCGGCCGTCGCGTCCTGCCAGAACACGTCGGCCAGGCGGTCGACGATCGTCTGCGTCTGCTGGAGGGCCTCGGGGATCCGGTCCCGGCCGAAGCGGTACCGGGGGCCGTTGAGGGTCAGGACGGCGACCAGGTTCCCGGACGGGGCGCGGACCGGACGCGACAGGGAGCTTCTCGGGCGGCAGGGTCCGCACGCGTTCCGTGGGGCATCTCGGCGAGCAGTATCTTGCCGGTGGAGCTGGCGTGCAGCGGCCAGTGCTGCCCGATCATGTGCTGGGCCCTGATGCCGACGACCCGGGATCCGGTGGCCTCGGCGACCAGTCGAGTCCGTCCCTGGACTCCGGCACCGCCAGGCTCACCGTTTCGTCGAAGCTGTCCGCCGGCTCCCGGAGCAGTGGCTGCGCCCGGGCCACCAGACCCGCGTGCGGGTCGGCGTGACGGCCGAGCCTGGCGAGTACCCGGCCGAGGACGTAGTGGTGGTCGACGCGGTCGACGAAGCCGTTCTTCTCCAGGCTGGACAGCAGGCGGAACGCGGTGGGCCGGGCGACGCCGGCGGCACCGGTCCTGGGTTGCGCGGCCAGTTCACGCAGCAGACGCACGGCCTTGCACGGCGCACAGATGCACTCGGCTGTTCACTGTAACGTCGATGTGTTCGGATATTGAACGATTCGGTGAGGTCAGGTGGCGGCCGGGGCGCGGTAGCCACCGAGCCTGCCCCGGTGGAAGGCGAGGACCTCGGTGGAGCCGGCGCTCATGCGCAGCACGCGGCCGATGACGATGACGCGGTCGCCGCCGTCGAGCCATCGGCTTCTCCGCCATGCAGGCCGGGCAGGGTGCAGTTCGAGGCCGTCTGAGCGGCAGTCCCGCAGATCACTGGAGCTGAGTGTTCGGTGTGAGCACAGTGCTCAGAACATGGCGGAGCCACGGCACCTGCCCGTCGAAGTGGGCCACGAACCGGCCGCGCACCCACCGGTAGGCGCGCCGCCGCGCGTGTCCGCGAGGTCCAGGACCGGCCCGGGGCGGAAGCCGGTGAGGTCGGCGGCCGCCAGGCCCGTCTCCTCGAACAGCTCACGCAGCGCCTCGGCCCGCGTGGGGTTCCCGTCCTCGACGAAGCCCGTGACGCAGTGCCACAGGCCCGCGTCGTGTCCGACGCGGGCGCCGCGCTTGAACAGGCCGACGCGCCCGCGCCAGGTGAGGGCGACGGCCACGACGGTGCCACGCTCGACCGTCCCCGGCGTAGGCGGCGCGGGCGGTGCGGGCGGCGAGGGCGTCTCGGCGGACGGCTCGCTCATGGCCCACCACCGCCCCTGGTGAGCAAGGTGGCTACGCCGGGTGCGGGGCGGAGGTCTCGCTCAGGCTGCGCCCCATGGTCTCCGGTGCGAGTACCTGGGAGAACGCGGCGCCGACGACGCACACACCGGCGGCGATGAGCATGCTCGGCCCGGTACCGAGGTGGTCCATCGACCACGGGAGGGCGAACGTGCCGAGGGCGGCGCCGATGCGGCTGAAGGCGGCGGCGAACCCGGTGCCGATGCCGCGGATCTCGGTGGGGAAGATCTCGCCGGGGTAGACACCGGTCAGGGCCGAGTACATGGCGTTGGCGAAGGCGAAGGCGAGGAAGCAGGTCAGCACGACGGCGGCCGGCGCACCGCTCCACAGCCCGATGACCGCGAGGGCGACGGCGCATACCCACTGTCCCGGAATGGTGAGCTTGCGGCGGCCGATCCGGTCGATGAGCAGGAGCGAGACCACGACACCCGCGACGGCGAGCCCGTTCACGCCGATGGCGCCGCCGAATCCGTCACCGAGACCGTAGGTGGACAGTACGTCGGCGGCGAACGTGGCGATGGCGAAGTACGGCGTGACCGAACAGAACCAGAACACGGAGACGAAGACCGTGGAGCGCCGGTACTCGGCGGAGAACAGCATCCCGAAGGTGCCCTTGCGGGCGGGTTCACGGCCGATGCCGAGCGCCTCGGCGGGGTCGTCGAGATACGCCTCGGCGATCCGGCGGGCCTCGTCGGTCCGGCCCTGGTTCATCAGCCAGCGCGGTGACTCGGGCAGGCCCAACCGGGCCAGGAAGAGGATCACCGCCGGCACCGTGCTCGATCCGAGAACGAGACGCCAGTCCAGCGAGAACACGGTGCTCATCACGTAGCCGACGATGAACGCGATCATGAAGCCGGCGTACCACGCGACCTCCAGGACGGACAGGATCCGTCCGCGCAGCCGGGCCGGGGCGAACTCGGAGAGCATGGGCCAGCTCACCGAGTACTCGGCCCCGACCGCGATGCCCATCAGCAGCCGTACGGCGAACAACTGCCAGGCCGAGTCGACGAAGAACTGCAGGAACGATCCGATGACGAAGATCGCCAGGTCGATCGTGAACAGCGGCTTGCGGCCGAACTTGTCGGAGAGCCAGCCGCCGACCGGACCGCCCACGAAGATGCCGATCAGAGCGGAAGCCCCGATCAGGCCCTCCCACAGCAGCGACATGTGGAACTCGGTGGCGGCTGCACCGATCGCGGCGCCGATGATGCCGAGCACATAGCCGTCGATGAACATGCCGCCACCGGTGACGCCGGTCAGCTTGAGGAGGAAGCGCCGCTTGTCGACCGGGGCGGCCGTTTGCTCACCAATGGTGGCGGGATTGCTGACAGTGGTCACCATTGCGATCCTTCGCGATTCGGAAGCTGTTCGCATAGTGAACGCCGTAGCCGAATTTTTGGAAGTCTGGCATGACCCTCGAAGGGCGTCAAGGTTGGTGATGTAACTGATCAAGGGCGTGTGCGGGCGTCCGGTCTCTTGATGTGGAGATATGTGGCGGCGCACTATCAGTCCGCCGGATTCTCTGAACGAGCTGTTCGTAATGTGAACGCCGTTGTCAGTCGGTGGTCGGCGCCCACTCCTGCTCGCGGGCCAGGAAGGCCGCGTCCCGTTGTGGAGATTGAGGAACTGCAGGGTGCCCAGGCGCGGTTCCATCGTGCGGAACGTGTTCTGCTCCACGGCCTCCGCGAGCAGTCCGGAGATCAGCTGCTCGAAATCGGCCCGCCGCCCCAGCAGGGTCTTGAGTTCCGCACCGCGTCCAGCCGGCGGAAGATGACGGTCAGCAGTGACTCGGAGAGAAGCCGCAGCCGCAGCAGGGGGCTCATGTCCAGGTCCGCGATCTGCCGGGCCCGGGAGAGCAGGGGCCCCGTCACCCGGGACTGGATCTCGACGAGGAGGTTCTCCTCGGAGGCGATGTAGTAGTACAGCGCGCCCTTGGCGAGTCCCGCCGCCCGGCCCAGGTCGTTGATCGGCGTCGCCGCGTATCCCCGCTGGGGCGTCTGACCTCGAAGCCCGGTCCATGGCCCGGCGGTAGCGCGGTCACCGCGCTGACGTTCCCAGGCAGGCTGCCGCGGCTGCGGCCGGTGCCCGGATCCCGCAGTTGCACGGTCCCGTCCTCGCCGCCGGTGGCCAGTGTCCGCCCGTCCGCGCTGAACGCCACCGAGGTGACGGCGGCGGTGTCGCCGTTCAGGCTCGTGCGCAGACGGCCGATGGCCGTGTTCCACAGCTGCACCCCGACAGCGGTACTGGCGGTGGCCAGGACCTGTCCGTCCGGGCTGAAGGCCATCGCGTCGATCGGGGGAGCGGCGCCCACCCTCACCGGCCGGAGGGGCACCGTGACCTCGCCGGCGTTCAGCCCGGACGGACACACTCTGGCGGCCGGTGGAGCGGACGGAGTCCTGCGGCTGTGGGACACCGGTACCCGCCGTGCGGGTGTCCCCCAGGCGTACGGCACCGTCCTCGCCACCGCTGGCCAGGGTGCGCCCGTCCGGGGTGAGCGCCGCCGAGCCGAGGCCGGGCGCCCGGGAGTCCTCGGTCTCGGGGTACACGAGTTCGTTCTCGAGTACCCGGCCCGCCCCGCGAGCTCGCGGTAGGTGATCCCGCCCGCCTCCGCCCGCAACTTCCGCAGGGCGAAGGCGAACTGCTGCACCGGCCCCGCCCCCGGATCCACCGGCACCTCACGCCGCCCCGCCACCCCCCACCCCCCTTCCGAACCGGTGGAACAGACCCCCGACACGGGTCAGGCGGCCACGCTGGGCACCACCGGCACCTCGGGACAGATCGCGTCCGGCCATTGTTTGGACGCCCGGCCGGCGCTGCCAAACAATGCGCCGGCCGCTGAAATCGATGGTGCGAGCCCTTTCGGGGAAGCCGTCCGGCGACGGACCGGACGTACAAGGGCTCGGGCACGGGGGAGCGGGTCGGCATCCCGGGGGCACCGGGACGGTGTTGGATGCCGGCCCGCAGCCGGCCGGCAGGGCGCGTCCGGGAGTCACCCCTTCGGGGCGAAGCGGTGCTGCCAGAGGTCGCGGAGGAGGGCGATCTCGGACATGTGGTGGATGAACTCGAGGTTGGCCCCCCAGAGCACGTCGACGAACGGATCGTCGGGGTCGGAGCCGTACGGGTACTGGGAGAAACCGACCGTGTCGAGCTGCTCCTCGGTGACACCGGCGACGCTGTCGCGCCAGCGGTCGATCACGGGCCAGAACCGTTCGAGGGCCAGGGACGCGTCGGGGGTGAAGTCGACCATCAGCTTGGGGTCCTGGCGCCGCTCGCCGAAGGCCCACTCCCAGCCGCCGGCGAAGCCGTAGTGGAGGTGGCTCAGCCGCCAGGCGATGGTGGTGACCGGATTCCTGTCGGGCTCCACCGGGCCGGTGTGGGCGAGGACCTGCCGGACCCGCTCGACGCTCACACTCCAGTCCTCGGCGATCTTGTCGACGGACATACCGCCCGCTGCCTGCCGGCCGACCTCGGCGTACTCGCTCGGCGGGATGTCCGGGGCGCCCAGATCGAGCACCCAGTCGCCCGGGCCGAACGCCCGGGGTGTCGTCGCCTCGTCCCGGCGCCGGATCGACCAGCAGTCCGCCACCGGCTCCCAGAGGTACTCCTCGTCGCCGAGTCCCGTCAGCCGCACCTGGGCCCTCTCCCTGGCACAGTCGAACTGGTCGAGCAGTAAGCCCAAACGATCGGTCCCCATACCTGACCCCTTCCGCGGTCGCCCGTTTCGTCATGTGCACGCGGAGGCTAACGGCCAGGTCCCCGGGGTGCGACCGATTTCCGGGCGCCCACGCACCCTCATCCATCCCGTGGATGTGCCACATAACGAGAATCGATTTCCCAGATCGGGCGGGGTGGCGTGAGATGGGGCGACGCCAAGGAAACGAGCCCGGAGCCGCCGATGCGTTTCGCCACCTATGAACACCAGCACCGACGCCGGGTCGCCGTCGTCGAGGAGGACGGGACCCTCTTCCCGGTCCCCGGGGCGCGTTCGCTCACCGAACTGATCGCGTCCGGCGACGGTCTCGACGCGCTGCTCCGCACCGGCGCCGCCACCCTCGACGCACCGGCGGGGCCACATGTCTCCGAGGTGCGGCTGCTGCCGCCGCTGGAGCCGCCCACCGTGCGGGACTTCGTCACGTTCGAGGAGCACGTCGAGGGCGTACGGCGGTCCGTGGACGGCGCCGGGGGCGTACCCGAGGCCTGGTACGACGCGCCGACCTTCTACTTCACCAACCCCTACGCGGTGATCGGCGCCCACGACGACGTCCCGGTACCGCCGGGCTGCACCGTGCTCGACTTCGAGCTGGAGGTCGCCGCCGTCGTCGGCCGCGCCGGACGCGACCTCACCGCCGCCGAGGCCCGCGACCACATCGTCGGCTACACCGTCTTCAACGACTGGTCCGCGCGCGATCTGCAGTCCCGCGAGATGCAGGTCCGCCTCGGCCCCTGCAAGGGCAAGGACACGGCCACCACCCTCGGTCCGTACCTGGTCACCGCGGACGAGCTGGAGCCGTACCGGGACGCCGAGGGCTTCCTGCGGCTGGCCCTGACCGCCACCGTCAACGGCGAGGTCGTCGGCACGGACCTGCTGTCCAACATGAGCTGGACCTTCGAGGAGATGGTCGCCTACGCCTCACGCGGCACCTGGGTGCGCCCCGGTGACGTCCTCGGCTCGGGCACCTGCGGCAACGGCGGCTGCCTCGCCGAGCTGTGGGGCGTCCGCGGCAAGCAGGACCCGCCACCGCTCCGGCCCGGCGACACCGTGACCCTCACCGTCGAGGGCGTCGGCACCGTCTCCAACACCGTCGTGGCGGGGACGGGGCTCCGCCCGCTCCCCGTCGCCCGCCGCCGCCCCCGGGAACGGCCGTGAGCGCTTCCCGGTTTCCCGGTTTCCCGGTCGAAAGGACCGTCACGTGAACAAGGTCTGTGCGAGCGCCGCGGAGGCGGTCGCCGACATCCCCGACGGCGCGTCGCTGGCCGTCGGCGGCCTCGACATCACCCCGGCCGGCCTCGCCCTGGTCGAGACGGCGCCGGGAGTGACGTACGAGGAGATCGCGGCGAAGACGGCAGCGCCGCTGCACATCGACGCGGCCACAGCCGCCTGCTGAGCGGTGCGGTGCGGTGCCTACCCCGGTTCCTGCTCGGTCCAGATGCACTTGCCGTCCCGCAGATAGCGTGCGCCCCAACGCCGTGAGAGGGCGGAGACGAGCTGCAGACCGCGGCCTCCCTCGTCGGTTTCCGTGGTGCGGCGGATGCGCGGGGTGGTCAGGCTGCCGTCGTACACCTCGCAGATCAGGGAGCGGCTGCGCAGCAGACGCAGCCGGAGGGGTCCCCGGGCGTGCCGGACGGCGTTGCCGACGAGTTCGCTGGCCAGAAGCTCGGTGGTGACGACGAGGTCGTCCAGCCCCCAGTCGGCGAGCTGCCCGCGGATGTGCGCGCGGGCCTGTCCGGCCGCTCGCGGGTCGTAGGGGAGGCCGAAGGTGGCGATGTCCTCGGCGGCGGTGCCATGGGTGTGGGCGATCAGCAGGGCCGCGTCGTCGGTGGTCTGCTCGCGGTCGGGCAGCAGCGCCGAGGTGACCAGGTCGCACAGATCGTCCAGCTGCTCCGTGCCGCCGTCCGGGCGCCCCGGGCGGAAACGCGGGTTGTGGGCCGTGGCGCGGGCGAGGACCCGCTTCAGCTGGTCCAGCCCCTGGTCGAAGTCCCGGTCGGCCGACTCCACGAGTCCGTCGGTCCACAGGATCAGCAGACAGTCCTCGGGCAGCCGCAGTTCATGGATCTCGAACGGAGGCTCGGCGGCACCCAGCGGCGGATCACCGGCCAGCTCGGGGAAATGGACGCTGCCGTCGGGGTGCACGACGATCGGCGGCGGATGACCGGCCAGCGAGAACGAGCACACCCGGGTGACCGGGTCGAACACGGCGTACAGACAGGTCGCGTAGAAGTCGTCGCCCAGTTCGCTGACCACGTCGTTGAGATGACCGAGCAGTTCGTCCGGGGCCATGTCCAGGTCGGCGAGCGTGCGTACGGCGGTGCGCAGCCGGCCCATGGTGGCGGCCTCGCTGATGCCGTGGCCCATGACGTCGCCGATCACGACGGCGGCCCGGTCGGCGGACAGCGGGATCAGGTCGTACCAGTCGCCGCCCACGCTCTCGCCCCGGCCCGCGGGCAGATAGCGGGCGGCGGCGCTCACGGCCGGCAGCCGGGGGAGTGTCCTGGGCAGCAGTCCGCGCTGGAGTTCCTGGGCGCGGGTGTGCTCGGCGTCGTAGAGACGTGCCCGCTCCAGGGCCTGGCCGACCAGTCCGCTCAGCGCGGTGAGCAGGGTGCGTTCCTCGTCGCTGAAGGACCGCGGCCGGTGGAAGGACAGCGTGAGTCCGCCGATGTTGCGCCCGGAGACGACCATCGGCAGAAACGCCCAGGCGTTCATCGGGGACGCCTCCACCATGTCCCTGATGATCGGATAGGAGCGGAGGAACTCCGCGGGCGACTCGAAGAACAGGGGTGTGTGGGTCCGCAGCATGTCGGTGACCACGGGGTGCTCGGCGTACGGCATCCCGTTGAGCAGCCGGATGAACGCCTCCGGGTATCCGGCGGAGTCCACCACGTGCACCCGGCCGCTCTCGAGGACGTCGACGAGCAGCCCGTCGGCCTCGAAGGGAGGCACGACGTGCCGGGCGACGGTCCGGACGACGTCCTGGGAGGTGACGGCCTCGGCGAGCGCGGCGGTCAGCTCGTTCATCCGCACGGTCCGCTCGGACCCGGACGGCGCACCGGGCGCCTTCACCAGGTGCGCTCCGGCCCAGGCCGCCACCGCGCGCAGAAAGGACTGCTGGGTCTCGTCCGGCTCACCGGGCCCCGCCGTGAGCACGGACAGCACCCCGACCGGCCCGTCGGAACCGAGCAGGGGTACCGCCGCCGTGCCGTCCGCCCCGATCCCCAGGCTGTCCCCGGGCACCCAGACGAAGGCACCGTCCCGCACGGCGCGCACGGGTGCCACGTCCTGCTCGTCGCGCAGGTCCGCCCATGCGCCGACGCTCTCCGGGGCGAGCCTGTCGACCGCTGCCAGGCCCAGCCTCCCGGTGCCGGGATCACGGCGGTGCAGCAGCGATCCGAGGCCGCCCAGAGAGGTCGTCGCCTGCCGCAGGGCCAGACTCAGCGTCTCCGTGGGTGACTTCGTGGGTGTCTCCGTCCTCGCGCCGGACGCCTCTTCGTCCCCCGGCGCGGGTTCCGCCCTGTCGGCTGCCGTCCCGGCTCCGGTCATGCGGAGCCTGTGCATACGAAGATCACCATCCCGCGTTTCCGGCGATTCGGTGGATTTCCACACTAACGCGGAGTATGCGTCGCCGTCGGCCGGCCGCACGTCCGCGGGCGCCGCGTGCACCCGTACCGGGACGACGGGCTCCCGGGGGTGCCGGGAGCCCGTCCGGTGCTTCCCCGTAGAGGTATTCGTCGCATCCGCTCAACCGGATGTCCCGCGGCGAGAACGCGCGGGACTGAGATGACCGGGCCGGAGGCCGAGACCCTCGGTTCAGCCCCAGCCGAACCGCCGGTCCACGACCGCCGCGAACTCCTCCAGGGTCAGCACCGCGTCCCCGTTCTGGTCGGCCGCGTCGAACAGGGCGGAGGACGCGTCGGCGTTCCCCAGGCCCCACGACGGCAGGTATCCCGACGCGGCGAGCGACGGGCCCTTCGTGTGCAGAGCGGTGATCACCTCCGCGCGGGTCAGGGTCCCGTCCTCGTCGAGGTCGAGGGCCTCGAACAGTTTTCGGGCCTTGTCACTCGTCACGTCGCCCTCCTTCCTCTCGCCGGCGGGCGGGTCCGTCGCGCCGCGCCCACAAGGGATAACACCCTCCCCGTCGCCCTGGTTCCAGTCACGGCGCGGCGAACCGGTTCCGGTCGCGTGCGGGTGCGCCCTACGGCGTTGCGCCGCCCGGCGCTGCCGTCGAGTTGCGGACCACGAGCTCCGTGCCCACTTCCATGTGCTCCATGAGCAGCCGCTGGCCCTCGATCAGGGACAGCAGCGCGCGGGCCGCCTTCTGGCCCATGTCGTGCAGCGGCTGGCGCACGGTGGTGAGACCGGGGAAACTCTGCGCCGCCTGCGGCAGGTCGTCGAAGCCGACGACGGAGAAGTCGGCGGGCACGGTGAGCCCGCAGGCCCGCGCGGCGTCGATAGCCCCCAGCGCCATGAGGTCGGCGCCGGCGACGATCGCCGTGGGACGGTGCTCGGTGATCAGCCGGGAGGCGGCGCGGAAGCCGCTGGCGTAGGAGAAGTCGCAGGAGGCGACCAGCTGCTCCTCGACCTTCAGCCCGGCGAGCCGCATCGCGTCCTCAAAGCCCTGGAAGCGGATGGACGTGCTCTCCAGGTCCTCCTCACCGCGGAGGTAGGCGATCCTGGTGTGCCCCAGGTCGATCAGATGCCGGGTGCCCTGGCGCATCCCGTGGTAGTTGTCCACGCTCAGCCGGGGCAGCGGCACGTCCAGGCGGCGGGGGTCGATGATGACGCACGGCAGTTTCTGCCGGCGCAGCAGCTCGACCGTCTCGTTCTCCAGGACGGGCGCGATCAGCAGGACGCCGTCGACCAGACCGCGTCCGAGGAACTCGATCCGGTCCTTCTCCCGCACCGCGTCGTGGTACGAGGCGTTGACCAGCAGCTCCTGCTCGGCGTCGGCCAGCTCGTCGGCGACACCGCGCAGGATCTCCAGCCCGTACTGGCTGGTCAGGTCCAGGGCGATGAGCCCGATGAGCCCACTGCGGCCGGCCTTGAGGTTGCGGGCCGAGACGTTCGGCCGGTAGCCGAGCCGCGCGGCCACCTCCATGACCCGGCGCCGGGTCTCCTCGGAGGCCCCCGGCTTGCCGTTCATGACGTTGGACACGGTCATCGCGGAGACGCCGGCCTCCTCGGCCACCTGCGCGATGGTCACCCGCCCTGCCACCCCAACTCCTTCTGCCTGCGCTGCCCGGCACGCGACGACTTTAGAGCCTGCACTGTCCAGCCCGTGCCGTATATCGCTGGAAACTTTAACGATAAGTCGCGCGAGGCGTCAATGAAGTGCCAGGTGGTTATGGGGTTCGGCCCCGCGAGCAGGGCGTGAGTCGCCGTCCTGGGGTGAGGCTCGGTCGGGCGATGTCACGCCGACCGTGTCGGGCGGCCACGGAAAGTTACGTATAGATGTCGCCTAAGTTTTGCGTTACAGTTCCCGGCCATCGGCACGTAACGTTCGCCGCAACTCGGGTCGACCGACCCTTTTCCATACGGATCAGCGCTGCACCCACCCGGTGCGGGCTGAACGATTCAGAACCCCTTCAGACGTGACAAGTCGGTCCGTACCGACGATGGGTGAGGTGTGCAATGAAGCGCTCTGGGAGATGTCTCGCGGTCGCCACCACGGTCGCCGCCATGGCGATGTCGCTGGCCGCGTGCGGCGGTGACTCGTCCGGTGCCTCCGCCGACGGCACGGTGACCATTCATGTGCAGGCATGGAAGGGCGGCGGGGCGGAGCCGGCGAACGTCGCCGAGATCAACAAGGCGTTCGAGAAGGCCAATCCGAAGATCAAGATCGACTTCGAGTACATCACCGCGAACGACACCTACGTCCAGAAGCTCCAGCCCGAACTGCTGGGCGGCAAGGCCGGCGACGTCATCATGGTCGACACGGACAAGATGAAGAAGTGGGGTGCCTCCGGCTACCTCGCCGATCTGTCCGGGGAGTCGTGGGCGAGCCGGATAGCCGCGGACGCCAAGCCGTTCGCGCAGACCGACGGCAAGACCCTCGCGATGCCCATGGAGCTGATCGGCATCGGTCTGTACGCCAACATGGACCTGCTGAAGAAGGCGGGCATCACCGAAGTCCCCGCCGACTGGCCGACGTTCCTCGCCGACCTCGCCAAGGTCAAGAAGGCCGGCATCACCCCGATCGCGCTCCCCGACAAGTCCGCCTGGACCGGCAGCTCCGTCTTCCAGGCCGCCGGATCGACCCTCGTCTACAACAAGAGCAAGACGTGGGACGCCGACTTCCTGGACGGCAAGGCCTCCTTCGACCCCGACTGGAAGGAGTCGCTGGAGCAGCTGAAGACGCTCGAGGACAAGGGGTACGTCAGCTGGAAGAACGAACTCGGCGTCGACGAATGGGCGCAGGGCCCGCAGGACTTCAGCGCCGGCAAGAGCGCCTTCTGGTACCAGGGCGCCTGGCAGGTCTCCAACGTCAAGAAGGCCGGCTTCCCCGTCTCCTTCGCGCCCTGGCCGGGCGGCGCCGCGGGCACCAAGCCCAACGGCATGCTCTTCTCCGGCACCATGTGGGCCGTCAACTCCCAGTCACAGCAGGGCGACGCGGCGCGTGAGTACGTCAAGTTCTGGTCGCAGAACGAGAACCTCGCCAAGTACCTCGAGGCCGAGCACGCGGAGTCGCCCTTCACCGGCGGGCTGACCCCGGAGAGCACCGAGACCACGGCCTTCACCGACGCCTTCAAGGACGGCCGTTACCGGATCCTCCCGTCCAACTCCTGGTACGGCGCGGCCTCCGAGACCACGACCGGCTCCAAGATCCAGGCCTATCTGCTGGGCAAGGCGGACGCCGCGCAGACCCTGAAGGACATCCAGACCGCGGCGTCCGCGAAGTAGCCCGGTTCGAAGCCACCGGCCGGAGACAACCGGCCACCCCTGGTCAGCCGTGGTGGGGGCGCGAGGAACGGCTCCTGACCGCCCCCGCCACGGCCACATCCCGGCAAGAGAACCCGGGCAAGAGGAGGACCCCCGTGTTCCACCGACGGCGCGCCACCATGGCCGCCTTCCTGCTGCCGGCCATCGTCATCTACGGCGTGTTCATGCTGTATCCGCTGGCCCGCGGCGTCTATCTGAGCATGACCGACAGCCTCGGCGGCCCGATCGCCCACTTCGTCGGCACCCAGCAGTACGAGGCCATGGCCGACGACTCGGCCGTCACCGCCGCCCTGTGGCACACCGTGCTCTACGCGGTCGTCGTCGTGGTCGTGCAGAACGGCCTGGGGCTGCTCTTCGCGAGCATGCTGTTCCGCCGCCCCAAGGTCCGCAAGGCGCTCAACGTCGTCCTGCTCACACCGACGCTGATCTCCCCCGTGATGGCCGCCTTCATCTGGTCGTACCTGTTCGCCCCGACCGGCGGCATCAACGCCCTCCTCGACCTGGTCGGCCTGCACGGCCTCAACCACGTCTGGCTCGGCGACACCTCCACCGCGCTGTACTCGGTGGCCGCCGTCAACATCTGGATGTTCACCGGCTACTCCTGCGCGATCTTCCTCGCCGCCTACATGAACCTGCCGGCCGAACTGCTGGAGGCGGCGGCCCTGGACGGCGCGAGCGGCTGGCGGCGCTTCCTCAGCGTCGAGTGGCCGCTGCTCGCCCCGGCGCTCACCGTCAACGTGACGCTCAGCCTGATCGGCTCGCTGAAGGTCTTCGAGTTCCCCCTCGTCCTGACCAACGGCGGCCCCGCCGGAGCCACGGACACGCTGACCCTGCTGGTCTACCGGAACGTCTTCGGCGGCGGGAAGTTCGCCTACGGCGTCGCGCTGTCGGTCGTCCTCCTCGTGACCGTGGTCGTCCTGTCCAGCGCCACCTCCTCCCTGCTCCGGCTGCGCGAGCGACGCATCTGATGGAAACCGACGGAAGCTGACGGATCGCCACCATGACTTCAGACATCACCTCGCCGCCGGCCCGGACCCGGCCGTCCGCCGTCGGCAAGCCCCCGGCCCCCACCCGCCCCGACACGGCGTCCGGACCGTCCCGCGGCCCGCTGCGCCGGCTGACCGGCGGCCTCGGCACCGTCCTGCTCTGCCTCGGCACGCTGCTGTTCGTCCTGCCGTTCCTCTTCACGGTCGCCACCTCGCTGCGCACCGCGGCCGACGTGGCGCGCTCCCCGCTCGGCATGCCGCACTCGCTGACACTGAAGAACTTCTCCGAGGCCTTCAGCCAGATCCACTACGGGCGCAGCACCCTCAACACCCTGCTCATCACCGGCCTGTCGTGCGTCGCCATCACCGTGATCGGCTCGCTCGCCGCCTACCCGCTGGCCCGGATCACCCAGCACTGGTCCACCGCCGTGTACCGGCTGTTCATCCTCGGCACCTCGATCCCCGTGTTCGTGGTGGCGGCCCCGCTGTACCTGCTGATGCGCGACCTGAACCTGCTGGACAGCTACGCGGGCGTCGTCCTCATCTACACGGCTTTGAACCTGCCGGTCGCCGTGTTCTTCTACACCAGCTTCATCCGCTCGGTCCCCACCGATCTGGAGGAGGCGGCGGCACTCGACGGCTGCGGCGCGTTCCGTACGTTCTTCACGATCATCCTGCCGCTGCTGCGGCCGGTCACCAGCACGCTGCTCACCTTCGTCTCCCTGCAGATCTGGAACGACCTGCTGGTCCCGCTGGTCTTCCTCCAGGATCCCGACAAGCGGACCGTCATGGTGAACGCCTACTCGTTCATCGACCCGCACACCGTGCAGCCGACCACCCTCTTCCCGGCCGCCCTCCTCGGCGTACTCCCACTGCTGATCATCTTCATCTTCTTCCAGCGCCAGGTGGTCGCCGGCATGTCCGCCGGCGCGGTCAAGTGACGAACCCGGCGCCGCGCCGCGCAGCCGACGCGGACCGGCGGGGGCACCGCCGCCTCCCGTCCCGGGCGGCCTGACCGACCGTCCGGCCCCGCCGGAACGCCTACGCCCATCCCCAACGCCGAAGGCCATCCCACCGGACGGGCCCAGGCCGGAAGGGCCCAGGCCGGAAGGGCCCAGGCGGACCGGCCCGGCCACCAGCCCGGCGTTCCCCACCCCGGCCCTGGACCCACGGCCCGCCCGCCCCACGTTCGCCCCGATCCCCGGCCCCAGTCCCCGCGCGCCACCCCGGTACTGCCTTACGGCCTCCAGCCGTCCCACGACCCCACCGTCCCGGGCATCCCCTGCCCCCGACGTCCCGGAAGGACCCGCCACCGATGTACGTGGTCTCCTACTTCACCGACGCCGAAGAGGCGCTGTACCTGGCCTACAGCCACGACGGCCATGAGTTCACGCCCGTGAACGGCGGCAGCCCCGTCCTGCGGGGCACGGTCGGCACCGGCCGGCTGCGGGATCCGTTCATCGGGGTGGGCCCCGACGGCCTGTTCCATCTGCTGGCCACCGACGGCTGGACCAGCCCGTACATCGTCCACGCCACCTCGGCCGACCTCGTCACCTGGTCCGCGCAGGAACTCCTCCCGGTCATGGCCGGTGTGGACGGCGCCCACAACGCGTGGGCACCGGAGTTCTTCCTCGACCGCGCGACCGGGACGTACCACCTCATCTGGTCGTCGGTCGTCGAGGCCGGCACCACCGCCGAGGGCCGGGACTACGAGCACATCGGCCAGGACCATCGCATCTGGCACTGCACCACCGAGGACTTCCGTACCTTCTCGGACCCGGACATCTTCTTCGACCCCGGCCATCCGGTCATCGACGCCACCGTGCGGGAGCTGGAGGGCGGCGGCTTCCTCATGGCGTACAAGGACGAGCGCGGCACCAACGACCTCGCCACCGCCCACAAGGACATCCATCTGACCACCTTCGACACCCCCGGCGGGCCGTGGACCTCCTCCGTGGGACCGGTCACCCCCTCCGTGGTGGAAGGCCCGTCGATCTTCCGGCGCGGGGACGAGATGGTCATGATCTTCGACCACTTCCTCGAAGGGAGATACGGAGCGGCCCGCAGCAAGGACGGCGTGGCCTGGGAGCCGGTCTCCCTCGCCCTGCCGCCGGGCATGCGGCACGCCTCCGTCCTCGAAACGCCCCTCCCGGCCGCCCTGCCCGCGCGCTGAGGCGACCGCATGAACTCCGGGCGCGGCCGGTTCGGCCGGCCGGCCCGGTGCTCGAAGAGCCGCGTCGCATCCCGCGCCGCGGAGGACCCCTTCACCCACCAAGGAGCGTCGCGATGAAGCGCCGCAGAACGGACCGCCCGGGCGTACGGGCGTCCCGCATCCTCACCCTGCTCTCCACCCTGGCGGGCGCCCTGCTCGTCCCGGCCACCGCCGCGCACGCGGCGGGCACCGCCTACTACGTCGACTGCTCGGCGTCCAGCAACGGCAGCGGCAGCCAGTCCAGCCCCTGGAACGCGGTCGGCAGCGTCAACAGCACGACGTTCGGCGCGGGCGACAGCATCCTGTTCAAGGCCGGCACCACGTGTACCGGCCAGCTCTCCCCGGGCGGCTCGGGAGCCTCGGGCAGCAACATCTCGATCAGCTCCTACGGCTCCGGCGCCAAGCCCGTCATCGACGCGAACGGCGCCACCGGACCCGTCATCCACCTGCTCAACCAGCAGTACTGGGACATCGGCGGCCTGGAACTGACCAACGCGGCCTCCTCCCCGAACTACCGCTCCGGTGTCCTCGCCGAGAACGCGTCCGGTGGCGTCCTGCACCACATCCGGGTGCACGACATGAACATCCACCACATCAGCGGCTACTCGGGCGGCTGGTACGCCACCAACGCGGGCGTCGGCGTCCAGACCAACCACACCACCCCGGCGTCCACCTGGGACGACGTGGTGATCGAGAACAACACCTTCGACCACGTCGACCGCATCGCCGTCGCGGTCACCCCGGACGGGGACGGCCAGGGCACCAACCAGACCACCAACACGGTCATCCGCGACAACACGATCACCTACAGCGGCGCCGACGACATCCTCGTCGTCAAGAACGACGGCGCCCTCATCGAGGGCAACAAGGCCGGCTACGGCGGTGCGAAGGAGGACTGCCCGCCCTCAGGCCAGTACTGCAACCGCGCCTCGGCGGGTATCTGGATGTCCGGCAGCAACGACACCGTCGTGCAGAACAACGAGGTCTACTGCCACGTCGACGGTGCCGACGGCACCGGCTTCGACGTGGACTGGGGCAACCACAACACCACGTTCCAGTACAACTACAGCCACCAGAACATCGGCGGCTTCATGCTGCTGATGCCGCCCTTCACCATCGCCAACGAGCCCACCTCGACCGTCCCCAGCGACGGCACGGTGATCCGCTACAACATCAGCGAGAACGACGGCACCAACGCCGGCTGCCCCGCTGCGGGCACCCCCACCCATGGCACCGGCGTCTTCCACTTCGTCGGCAACATCCCCAACAAGAGCGGCAGTTCGGTCGCCGTCCCACTCATCTACAACAACAGCATCTACGTCAACAAGAGCGGCCTGAACACCCCCGTCCTGTACTCCCGGCGCGGCTCCAGCGTCACCGGCACCCTGTCCTTCCAGAACAACGCCGTCTTCAACTACGGCACCGGCGGCTACTTCACCACCAGCGCCGGGTCCGTCTACTCCAACAACCTCTTCTACGGCAACCACCCGTCCTCCGAGCCCGCCGACGCCGCGAAGGTCACGGCCGACCCGCAGTTCCGCAACCCCGGCAACGCCAACAGCTCCTCCACCTACACCGGCACGAGCGCCTACCAGGTCCACCCCTCCTCGCCGGTGATCCGGGCCGGTACGGTCATCAGCTCCAACGGCGGCAAGGACGCCTTCGGCAACACCGTCTCCGCGACGGCCGCCCCCAACATCGGCGCCTACAACGGCACCGGCGGCAACCTCGTCTCCAACGCCGGGTTCGAATCGGGCTCGATGAGCCCCTGGACCAACAGCGGTGCGGCCCCGTCCGTCACCTCGTCGAACGCCCGCACCGGCACCTACGCGCTGACCACCGCGGCGAGCGGCAGCGGCGCCAACCAGGCGCTGACCGGTCTGAGCCCCAACACCACGTACCTGCTCACGGGTTGGGCGAAGGTCGCCAACGCGGGTGAGACCCTCGCGATCGGGGTGAAGAGCTTCGGCGGCACGGAGACCTACACCAACATCGCCACGACCGCGTACACCCAGGCCGCGGTCCTCTTCACCACCGGCTCCTCGAACACCACGGCCACCGTCTACTGCTGGAAGAACACCGGCGGCACCGGCGCGGGTTACTGCGACGACCTCGCGGTGGAGCCCCTGTCCTCCGCGACCAACGCGATCACCAACCCGGGCTTCGAGACCGGCGCCCTGACCCCCTGGGCCCAGAGCACCGGTACGGCGTCCAGTGTCGTCGCCTCCAACGCCCGCACCGGCACGTACGCCCTGCGGACCGGCGTCAGCGCCAGCGGCGCCATCCAGACGGTGAGCGGTCTGACCTCCAGCGGCACCTATCTGCTGGCGGGCTGGGCCAAGGCGGCCACCGCCGGTGAGGAGGTCGCGGTCGGCGTGAAGAGCTTCGGCGGTGCAGAAACGTATCTTCGGACCTCGACCACGTCCTACGCCCAGCAGCCGATCTTCTTCACCACGGGCGCGTCCACCACCTCGGCCGGCGTCTACTGCTACAAGAACGCGGGCTCGGCGGCCGGCTACTGCGACGACTACACCCTGATCAAGCTGCCCTGACCCGACCGACTCCCCGGAGGACACCAAGCGACACCGAGCGACACCGAGGACCGTGGGCGGACCGGAAGCACCGGCCCGCCCACGGGTGCTTGCGCTCGTAGTCTGTGACGCACGTCATAGTCCGGGTTCTCCGGAGTGGCGTAATGCCCGGCCTTCTCCTCGCTCTTCAGGGCGAGGCGGCGGAACATGCCGCCGCCCCGCCCCAGTTCGGAGACCGCCGTGTACATCAGCCTCGACCAGCCCATGGGGGCCTGCCTGCTCACCCGTGACCAGCGTGAGCTGGCCGTGCCGGCCAACCTGCGCTGCACCTCCGACGACCCCCTCGCCGTAAGGCTGGTGTTCCCCGCCTGTGCCTCGCTGGACGGCGAGGAGGTCACCTGGGTGTTCGCCCGCGCCCTCCTGGAACAGGGACTGGAGGGCCCGGCCGACGGGGGCAGTGTGCGGGTCCGGCCGTACGGGCCGGCGCACACGACCGTGGAGCTCCGCGCGTCGGAGGGCTCCGCACTGGTCCGCTTCGACACGGCCGCCCTCCGGCGCTTCCTGCTCCGCTGGTCCACGGTCGACGAGCGGGTCGCGGTACCGGCCCAGGGCTCCGAGGGCGGCCACCCCGCCCGTCAGTCGAACTCCTCCACGTACTCCTCCGGCGGCCCCAGCTCGGCGCGGTCCCGCAACTCCAGTGTCCCGCCGAGCCGTTCCAGCTCCAGGACCGTCACCGTGTTGTCGCCGGTCCGCAGCAGCGGGGCCGGGCAGTACAGGGTCAGCTGAGGGCCGCTCTCGCGGTAGCGGCCGAGCAGGAAGCCGTTCACCCAGACCAGACCGCGGCTCGATCCCGGCAGCGCGAGGAAGGTGTCCGCGGGGGTACCGACGGGGAACACGGCCGTGGCGAAGCCCGATCGTGTGCGCGCGGGACCGGCGGCGACCGCGTCGGCCAGTTCGGCGGAGGTCCACTCCTGCAGCGCGACCGGTGCGCTGTCCCAGCCCTGGACGAGACGCCGGTCGACGAGGACGGTTCCGAGCAGGCCCTTGTGCCCGCCGATGCCGGGCCCGTAGTTCACCCGCCCGAGGTTCTCGACCAGCACGTCCAGCCGTACGACCTCGCCGGTGCCGTGGAGGGGGAGCTCCGGGGAGTCGGGTTCGGCGACGCCGAGCAGCGTGCCGTCGACGAGGACCAGGGCCCGGTCCCGTACGTCGGTGAGGACCAGCCGGTGTGCGCCGGACGGGATCCGCGGGTGCGCGGTGTACCGGACCATGCCGGCGTCGAGCCCGAGCCGCTCGAACGAGGCGGGACGCGGACCGGTGGTGACCGGGGCCGGGACGGCGGTCAGACCGGCCAGCACGTCGGCGCGGTGGACGAGGGGGAGCCGGGCCGCCGGGAGCTTGGGCGGGCGCACCTCCGAGCGGACGGGGCCGCGGGCGCCGAGCGCCTCGCGCAGCGCGAAGAACTTGGGAGTGAGGCTGCCGTCCTCGGCGATCGGCGCGTCGGAGTCGTAGCTCGTCACCACGGGGCGCAGTCGGCCGGACTCCTCGTTGGCGCCCGCCCAGAGCCCGAAGTTGGTGCCGCCGTGCGCCATGTAGAGGCTCACGCTGCCGCCGTCGGCGAGGATCCCGCGCAGGGTGCCGACCGCGCTCTCCACCTCCCGTATGTGGTGCCGGCCGTCCCAGTGGTCGAACCAGCCGTTCCAGAACTCGGCGACCAGGAACGGCTCGTCGGGACGGCGTGCCGCGAGGAGCCGCCGGGCGGCCTCCGGCCGGGAGCCCAGGGTGACGGCCGTCAGGGTGCCGGGCAGGGTGCCGCCGTCCAGCATGAGCTCGGTGGGGCCGTCGGCGGTGAACAGCAGCTCGCTGACGCCCCGTTCGGCCAGGCCCTGCCGCAGCCGGCGCAGATAGGCGTGGTCGTCGCCGTAGCTGCCGAACTCGTTCTCCACCTGCACCGCCACGACCGGCCCGCCCGCACAGGCCTGGAGCGCGGCGACGCGCGGGATCAGCCGGTCGAACCAGCGGCCGACGGGGGAGGTGAACGCGGGATCCGAGCTGCGGACCGCCGGCTCCCGGGCGGTGAGCCAGCTCGGCAGACCGCCGTTGGACCACTCCGCGCAGATGTACGGGCCCGGTCGGACGACGGCGTCGAGGCCCTCCTCGGCTACCAGGTGAAGGAACCGCTCCACGTCCCGCCAGCCGTCGAAGCGGGGCTCCTCGTCTTCGCGGGGCTGGTGGAAGTTCCACGGCACATAGGTGTCGACGGTGTTGAGGCCGAGGTCGGCGAGCCTGCGGATCCGGTCCCGCCAGAGGCCGGGATGGACCCGGAAGTAGTGCAGCGACCCGGAGAGGATGCGATGGGGGACGCCGTGCCGGTACAGGCGGCCCGCGTCCCAGGTGAGCGCATGTGTCGTGCTCAGCTCAGTCACGGGCGGGAGCCTATGTTATCGATGCCATGCGTAACAAGAACGCTAGGATCGGTACGGACACAGGAGGGAGCGTCATGAGCGAGAGCACCGTGCGGCCGAGGCAGCCGAGCATGGCCGACGTGGCCCGGACCGCCGGGGTGTCGGCGCAGACCGTCTCGCGCGCGCTGCGCGGCTCACCGAACGTCAACCCCGAGACCCGGCGGCGTGTGCTCGCCGCCGTGGAACAGACCGGCTACCGGTTCAACAGCGCCGCCCGGGCGCTGTCCTCCGGGCGCAGTCACACCATCGGGCTCGTCCTGCTGGCCTCCGGCGGCTACTACTCGCGCTCGGCGGTGACCGCGGGCGTGGAGGCCGCCGCCGGCGCGGCCGGCTACGCGGTGAACATCGCGACCATCGCCGCGCTCGACACCGGCCTCATGGAGCGGGCCCTGGCCAGGCTCGCCGACCAGGGCGTCGACGGCTTCGTCATCGCCGTACCGCTCATCTCGGTGACGCCGAAGATGGAGGACATCACCCGCGACATTCCGACCGTGACCCTCGACGGCTCGCGCACGGCGGGCGCGCGGGTGCTCGGCATCGACCAGCGGGAGGCGGGCCGGGTCGCCACCCAGCACCTGCTCGACCTCGGCCACCGGCAGGTCTGGCACATCTCCGGCCCCGACGAATGGATCGAGGCGCGGCGCCGGCGGCAGGGCTGGCAGGAGTGCCTGGCCGCGGCCGGGATCGAGGCGCCCCCGCCCCTGGAGGGCGACTGGTCGCCCGACTCGGGGCACCGGCTGGGGCAGATCGTCGCGATGATCCCGGAGGTCACCGCGGTCTTCGTCGCCAGTGACGAGATGGCCTTCGGCGTCATCCGCGCGCTGCGTGAGCGCGGCCGTTCCGTGCCCGAGGACGTGTCCATCGTCAGCGTCGACGACATCGCCCTCGCGGCCTACTGCGCCCCACCGCTGACCACCGTCCGCCAGGACTTCTACCGCTACGGCGCCGCGGCGGTCGCCCTGCTGCTGGACGACGACGAGACCGATGCCGGGGAGTCCGCGGCCACGGCGTCCCTGTCGCTGCGCGCCTCCACGGCACCGCCGCGCCGTTCCTGAGGCACACGGAACCGCCTCACTTCGGCCCCTTGCGCCGCACCCTGATCGGTGCCACCGTATGGCCTCATGTTATCGATGCCACCGTAACAACACGGTGAGCCGGACTTGTTTCCCCGTTCTACCCGTTCTCCGTTCTACCCGTTCTCCCGTTCCACCCGTTCTCCTGCTCGCAGCCAGGTGGGCAACTGTCCACGGGAAGGACCCCCCATGAGGAGATCGCTCGTCCTCGCGGGCGCCGCGGTCACGGTGCTCTCACTGCTCACCGGCTGCTCGGCCGGAGACGGGAGCGGCACGGACTCCGGAAAGACGACCCTGGAGGTCGCCGCCCTCGAAGGCGGCTACGGCAGGGACATGTACACCCAGGTCATCAAGGCGTACGAGACCGCCCACCCCGACATCGACGTCCAGCTGAAGATCTCGAAGAGCATCGAGGACGAGATCACCCCGAACATGAAGGCGGGCCGCTACCCGGACGTCGTCGTCCTCGGCCAGGGCCGCAAGGCCGGGCTCACCGAGACCCTCATCAAGGACAAGGCCCTCGACGACCTCACCCCCGTCCTGAAGGAGAAGGTCCCCGGCGAGTCGAAGACCGTCGGCGACAAGCTCACCGAGGGGATCGTCGGCAACCTCAACACCAACCCCTACGGCACCGACAAGACGTATCTGCTGCCGATGTACTACGCCCCGACCGGCCTCTTCTACAACAAGGGCCTGTTGGAGGAGAAGGGGTGGAAGGTCCCGGCGACCTGGGACGAGATGTTCGCGCTCGGCGACACCGCCAAGAAGCAGGGCATCCCCCTGTTCACGTACCCGACGGCCGGCTACCTCGACTCGTACTTCTTCGCACTGCTCGCCGACATCGGCGGAGAGCAGTTCTACACGGACGTCATGACGTACAAGAAGGACGTCTGGAAGAGTGCGAACGCCCGCAAGGCCCTCGACCTCACCACCCGGCTGCTGGGCTACGCCGCCCCGACCACCGTCGGGTACGCCAACGAGCAGGACTTCACCAAGAACCAGCAGCTGCTCCTCGACAACAAGGCGCTGTTCATGCCGAACGGCACCTGGATCGTGGGCGAGATGGCCGACGCGCCGCGCGCGAAGGGCTTCCAGTGGGCGCTGACCCCGCTGCCGGCGGTCACGGCGGGCGGCAAACGCTACATCACCACCTCGGTCGAATCGGTGTGGATCCCCACCGCCGCACAGCACAAGGACGCGGCCAAGGACTTCATCGCCTACCTCTACTCCGACGAGGCAGCGAAGATCTTCGCCAAGTCGAACGCCATCCAGCCCACCGAGGGCATCGCGAGCAGTCTGACCGGCGAGAACGCCGCCTTCTACCAGGTGTACGAGGACCCCGACGTGTCCGCGCTGGTCGGCGGCTTCGCGAGCACCGCTCCCGTCGAGGGCGTCGACATCAAGGCCACCCTCTTCGACACCGCGAACAGCATCATCAGCGGCGACACCACCGAGGACAAGTGGCAGTCCGCGCTGAACGAGGCCAGCGAGAAGCTGCGCGAGGCGGGCGACTGAGGCGGTGACGACGCTCTCCACCCCACCCCCGGACTCGACGAACCCACCCCCGGACTCGACGAACCCACCCCCGGGCGCCACGAACCGCACGCCGGGAAAGCGGACCCCGCGGACCCCGCCGCCCGCACCTCCCCGGCGGGCGGCGGTCCCGGGGCGCGGCAACACCGGCTTCGTCCTGGCCTGTCTGCTGCCCGCACTGGTGCTCTTCGCGGTCTTCATGATCATCCCGACCGTGAACGTGTTCCGGATGTCCTTCTACACCTGGAGCGGCTTCTCCCCGCAGAAACGGTTCGTGGGGTGGGACAACTTCCAACGCCTCCTCGACGACGACCAGTTCGTGCGCGCCTTCCAGAACACCGTCGCGCTCCTCGTCGTGGTGACCGTCGTGACGATGGGCTCCGGACTGTTCCTCGCCGCGGTCATGACCCGGCAGCGGCTGCGCGGACGGAACCTCTACCGGTTCGTCCTCTACATCCCCAACGTGCTCTCGGTGGTCGTCATCGCGGCGATCTTCTCCGCCGTCTACGACCAGAAGAACGGGCTGCTCAACGGCACCCTCCGGCTGCTGTCCCTGGACAGCTGGCAGCAGATCTGGCTCGGCGACCAGAAGATCGTGGTGTACGCCATCGCCATCGCCATGGTCTGGCAGTCGCTCGGCTACTACATGGTCCTCTACATGGCGGGCATGGCGGGCATCCCGGAGGAGCTCTACGAGGCGAGCGCCCTCGACGGGGCCTGTGCCGTCCGCCAGTTCTTCGCCCTCACCCTGCCGCTGATCTGGCAGAACCTGCGCACCACCCTGACCTTCTTCATCATGAGCTCCGTCAACCTCAGCTTCGTCCTGGTCCGCGCGATGACCGGCGGCGGCCCCGACGGCTCCTCCGAGGTGCTGCTCAGCTACATGTACAAGCAGGCGTACACGAACTCGTCGTACGGCTACGGCATGGCGATCGGCGTCGTCGTCTTCGCGTTCTCGTTCCTCGTGTCGCTCCTGGTGAGCCGGGCGACCCGCCGCGAGCCCCTCCAGTTCTGAGGACGGACCCATGACCACCCCAGCCGCCCCCCGCCCCCGCGCCGCCCGGCTGCTCACCCACACCCTGGTCGCCGCCCTCGCGCTGTCCGTCGCCGTACCGGTCGCCTGGGTGCTGCTCGCCTCCCTCAAACAGAAGAGCGAGTTCTTCGGCAGCCCGTGGACCCTGCCGAAGAGCCTGCACCTGCGCAACTACACCGACGCGTTCGTCACCGCGCACATGGGCCGGTACTTCCTGACTTCGGTGCTGGTCACCCTGCTCGGCCTGGTCCTCGTCCTCGCGGTCTCGGTACCGGCGGCGTACGTCGTCGCCCGCTACGAGTTCCGGGGCCGCCGTCTCGTCGAGACCGCGCTGATGGCCGGCCTCTTCGTCAACGTCAACTACATCGTCGTACCGATCTTCCTGATGCTCGTCGACTGGGACCGCGCGCTGATCGACGTCTTCCCCGGCGGCTTCTTCATCGACAACCCGGCGATCCTGTCCCTCGTCTACGCGGCGACCTCGATCCCCTTCACCGTCTACCTCCTCACCGCCTACTTCCGGTCGATCCCGGTCGAGTACGAGGAGGCCGCCGCCCTGGACGGTGCGTCCCGCCTGCGGATCATGACGAGGATCATGCTCCCGATGGCCCGCCCGGCGGTCACCACCGTGATCCTGTTCGACTTCCTCGCCTACTGGAACGACTTCATCATCTCGCTCACCCTGCTCCCGGGCGACGACAAGACTCTCCAGGTCGGCCTGCTCAACCTGTTCACCGCGCAGAAGGCGGCGGCCGACTACGGGCGCCTGTACGCCGGCATGGTCATCGTCATCGTGCCGGTCCTCCTCGTCTACGCGCTCATCCAGCGCCGCCTGATCGAGGGCATCGCCTCCGGCGGGGTGAAGGGCTGATCCCCGCCCGCGCGCCACCAGCGGAAGGTACCAGCGGAAGGAACTCCGAGATGAAGGACATGAAGGAAGCGACGCGTACGGCGCTGCTGGTCGCCGCCCGTGCGCTCGTCGTGGCGGCCTGTGTCGCGCTCGTCGTCACCGCCCGTACGACCGTCGGGTGGGGACACCTCCTGGTCATGCTCGCCGGACTGGCCGGTCTGCTGGCCCTGCTCGCCGTCTACAACCGGCGGTTCCGGTGAGCGCGCCGACCGGACGCGAACTGGCCGCCGTACGACCGAGCGCTCGGCAACTCGCCTGGCAGGCCATGGAGTTCTACGGCTTCCTGCACTTCGGGATGAACACGATGACGGACCGGGAGTGGGGCGAGGGCCACGACGACCCGGCCCTCTTCGACCCGCCGTCCCTCGACGCCGACCAATGGGTGAGGGCACTCAGGAGCGCCGGCATGACCGGCGTCATCCTCACCTGCAAGCACCACGACGGCTTCTGCCTCTGGCCGAGCGACGTCACCGACCACACGGTGGCCGCCTCGCCCTGGCGCGGCGGACAGGGCGACGTGGTCGCGGAGGTCGCGGACGCGGCACGGCGGCACGGACTGCGGTTCGGGATCTACCTCTCCCCGTGGGACCGCACCGAGGCGACCTACGGCTCCGGGACCGCGTACGACGACTTCTACGTCGCCCAGCTCACCGAACTCCTCACCCGCTACGGGCCGTTGTTCTCGGTGTGGCTCGACGGCGCCAACGGCGAGGGCCCCAACGGCAAGCGGCAGCTCTACGACTGGGACCGGTACTACGCGGTCGTCCGGGAGCTCCAGCCGGACGCGGTGATCAGCGTGTGCGGGCCCGACGTCCGCTGGTGCGGCAACGAGGCCGGGGAGACCCGCCCCGACGAGTGGAGCGTGGTCCCGCGCGCCCTCCAGGACGCCGAGCGCACCGCCGACCGCTCCCAGCGCGCCGACGACGGCGCCTTCGCCCGGCTGGTCCGCAGCGACGACCGCGACCTCGGCAGCCGCACCGCGCTCGCCGGACACGAGGACGACCTGGTCTGGTACCCGGCCGAGGTCAACACCTCCATCCGCCCCGGCTGGTTCCACCACCCGGCCGAGGACGCCCAAGTCCGTTCCGTGGACGAGCTGTTCGCCATCCATCTGCGTGCGGTCGGTGGCAACTCCTGCTTCCTGCTCAATGTTCCGCCCGCCCGGGACGGGCGGCTCCCGGACCCCGACGTGACCGCGCTGGAGCAACTCGGGCGGCGCATCGAGGACTTCAAGGCCCGAGGGTTGGAGGCGACGACCGTGACCGTGTCGTCCGGCGAGGCAGGTGAACTCCCGACCGGCTGGCGGCCCGACGCGTCGGATCCGCTGCCGGCCGTCACCCTGTCGTTCGCAGGGCCCCGGTACGTCGAAGCGGTCGTCGTCGGCGAGGACATCGCGCAGGGCCAGCGCATCGAGCACGTCGTCGTCCGGGGCCGGCACCGGGACGGCCACTGGACCACGCTCGCCGAGGCGCATGCGGTCGGCCACCGCCGCATCCTCACGTTCGCGCCGGTGGAGGTGGACGCGGTGGTCGTGGAGATACGGGAGACGCGTGACACCCCCGTCGTCGACCGCGTCGCGGCGATCGGAGCGGCGTCATGAAGCGTCTGATCCTCATGAAGCGCCTGATCCTCTACGTCACCGGCGCCTGCGTCACCCTCGCCGCGCTGGTCGCCACTCTGGTCGCCGTCCACGGCGGCCACGACTCCTCCGACGACGTGGCCACCATCGACGGACACCCGGTGACCCGCGCCGAACTCCTCTTCCACATGCGCCGGTTGGCCCCGACCGTACAGAACGAGCTGCGCACCCGCTACAGCCTGGTGGGCACCCCCAACTGGAGCGCCGAGGTCGGCGGCAGGACCGCGCTCCAGCGGCTGGAGGACAGGGCCCTGAAGGAGATCCGGCACGACAAGACGATCCTGGTCCTCGCCAAGGAACAGGGGCTCGTCGACTCCGTCGACCACAAGGCCTTCCTCGCCGACCTGGATGATGAGAACGACTCCCGCGCCCAGGCCATGGCGACGGGACGGACCGTGTACGGCGTCGCGCGGTTCTCCGCCGAGGAGTACTACACGCACCGCCTCACCGAAGTCACCACAGCCCTCGAACAGCGGCTCGGCAAGGGCACCGACGCGCCGCTGAAGGTCACCGACGCCGAGGTCCGCCGCACCTTCGACGCCGACCGCGACGACTGGAGCGCCAACGCGACCACGTACACGTACTCCCGGCTCGTCGTGCCGGTGCGGAACGGGACCTCCGCCGACCAGGTGCGGCGGAGGGTGCGCGAGGCCAGGACCCTCGCGGCCGTCGCCGACGCGGAACCCGGCGCGCGGCTGACGAGGGGGACGTACGACGTGGGCGCCTCGGGCGGGCTGAACGCCCACGACCAGGACCTGGCGGCCGTGCTCGGCAAGCTCACGCCGGGCGCGATCTCGGCCCCCGTCCAGGGCACCGGTCAGCTCACCTACTACGAGCTCCACGGCAAGAAGGTCGACGAGGACAAGGCGTTCGCCGCGTACGCCCGGCGGATCCGGCTCTCGCTCGTCGAGGAGAAGTTCGACCAGTACCTCCAGCGCCGTGTCGACCGGAGCGACATCGATGTCGACACCTCGGCGGTGGACGCCATCAACGCGGAGGAAGTGCAGCAATGAGACCCGTCGACACCGGACCACCCCGCCCGCGGACGCCGTACGCGAGCTTCGTCGCCCTGCTCGCCGCCCTGGTCGCCGCCCTGCTCGTAGGTGCGCTCGTCCCGGCGGCCCATGCCACCACCACCCGGCACCACACCCCAGCCCGCGCCGCGATCAAGGCGGCCTGGCCGGGCAACTCGCCGAACACCACCGGCGGCAAGGACTACTACCTCGACGCCACGCTCGGCCGGGACACCGCCGCCGGCACCTCCCCGGCGACCGCCTGGCGCACCCTCGCCAAGGCCACGGCGACGACGTTCGCCCCCGGCGACCGCATCCTGCTCAAGGCCGGAGAGCAGTGGCAGGACCAGCAGCTGTGGCCCAAGGGCTCCGGCAGCGCGGGCAGGCCGATCACCATCTCGGCGTACGGCGACCCCAACGCCCGCCGCCCCTACATCGCGACGAACGGCAAGGTGCCCAGCCCCTTCAGGTCGGACGGCACCAAGAACCCGGCCACCGTCGGACTGACCGGCGCCATCGTGCTGCGCAACCAGCAGTACTGGGACATCGACAACGTCGAGCTGTCCAACGACGACGACTTCGCCACGAACATCACCTCGGGGACGTACGTCCGCGACGGCATCATGATCTCCATCAACGCCGACCTGCTGGCGAGCGGCGCGGACAGCGTCATGGACCACTTCCGCATCTCGAACGTCCACGTCCACAACCTGGACGGGCCCAGCTACTGGCAGAAGATCCACTACGGCGCGGTCGACTTCCAGGTCTTCGGCAGCAAGAGCTACAAGGAGTACGGCACCGGCGGCCACTACTTCAAGGACGTCCGGATCGAGAACAACACCTTCGAGAACGTCGAACTGCACGCCGTCCAGTTCGCGTTCAACTGGTTCGCGGCCGACGGCACGGACGCCGGGCAGTACGACGAGAACGGCAAGTGGCACGAGGGCTGGGAGCAGTTGTGGGTCCGCACCCGCGACCTCTACAGCCGCGATGTCCACATCGGCCACAACTACGCCGAGAGCATCGGCCAGGGCGCGATCCAGCTCGCCGACACCAAGAACATGACGGTCGAGTACAACGAGGTCAACGGCTTCCTCAAGCGCTACGACGCGGTGTCCTGCGCGCTCTACCTGTGGGCCGGCGCCGACTCGGTCATGCAGTACAACGAGGTCTACGGCGGCCCCGACAACGAGTACGACGGCACCCCCTGGGACCTGGAGTACACCAACTTCAACGTCACGTACCAGTTCAACTACTCGCACGACAACGCGGCCGGCTGGATGGCCTACATGGGCAACAGCGCGAACTCCGTGGCCCGTTACAACCTCAGCGTCAACGACAACGGCGTCCTGGTGAAGAACATGCTGTCGACGAACTACTCGCCGACGTACTTCACCAACAACACCTTCGTCTACGACGGAGCGGACCTCGACCACGTCCACGACGAGACGTTCCTCAGCCGGGTCTACTTCCTCAACAACGTCTTCCACAACACCTCGACGACGACCGCGACACCCTGGTACCGCCGCACCGGCGCGCTACGGCAGGCGGTGTTCTCGAACAACGACTACTACGAGGCGAGCGGCACCCATTCCACGCAGGAGCCCGCGGATCCCCGGGGCCTGCGGGCCGACCCACGATTCGTCGGCGACCCCGACGACTACCTCACCGGACTGGGCGTGAACCGGATCCGGGAGGCGGCGGCGCACTTCGCGCTCCGCGCCGACTCACCCCTCATCGACGCCGGCCGGTACAACCCGCACCTCGGCACCGAGGACTTCCTCGGCACCCACCTCTACTACGGCGCCGCCCCGGACATCGGCATCGCCGAGAGCCCCGTCGGCACCCGCGTGGAGAACCCCGTCGACGACGACCCCGTCGAGGAGGAGACCGACAACCGCGTCGACCTCGCGCTCGGCAGACCGGTCACCGCCAGCTCCACGCACCCAGGGGCGAACGGCACCCTCACCGCCGACAAGCTCACCGACGGCAGCCTCACCACCCGCTGGGCGGCGGCCGACGACGCGGCCTACCCGGTCACCCTCGACATCGACTTCGGCGCGGACACCACCTTCGACCAGGTCTTCCTGGACGAGTACACCGACTCCGGCACCAACCCGCGGGTGCGGACCTTCGAGCTGCAGCGCTGGGACACCGGGACGGGCACGTGGGTGACCTTCGCGAGCCGGGACACCGGCATCGGCCATGACCTCACCGTGACCGGCTTCGGCAGTGTCACGACGTCCCGGCTGCGGGTGGCGCTCACCGGGAAGATCGCCACGGAGCAGTACACACCGACGATGACCGAGATCGCCGTATACGACGGATGACCGCGCCCGTTGGGTGGACGGACGATGGGACGGGTGCACATCACCCGCATCTCCCCCGTCCACCCACCGGCGCGACCGGCTACTCGCCCTTCGGCGCCGCCTGCTGCACCACCTCGAAGGACCAGAGGGTGGCGGCGGAGGCGGCGGGCTTGGCCTGCTCGCCCTCCGCGCCGCCCCGGTGCGCGGACTTCATCGGGCCCTCCATCCACGCCTGGAACGACTCCTCGTCACGCCAGCGCGTGTACACGAGGTAGGTGTCGGTGCCCTCGACCGGGCGGAGCAGCTCGAACCACTCGAACCCGTCGGAGTTCTCCACGGCGTGCGCTCGCGCGGCGAACCGCTTCTCAAGGGTCTCCCGCTGCTCGGCCGGGACGGTCAGTACGTTGATCTTGACTACGCTCATGCCCCCATCCTGCCTCCCGGGGCGACCGGGGGAGTGGACCGCCCCCTACTCCTGGGCGGGAGGTTCCTCCGGGGGAGGCGGTTCCAGCCGTTCCAGCTCCCGGACGGCCTGCCGCGCCTCCCGCTCCGCGCGGGCGAGCGCGTCGGCGGCCGTGCGGTACCGGTCCTCGGCCCGCTGCTCCTCCCCGGCGGCCGTACGGAGTGCCTCCTGAGCCCGCCGCAGGCGCTCCTGCGTCTCGTCCACCTCGTGCTGTGCCCGGCTGTGGTGGTCCCGGGCCCGCTGTACGGCCGTCTCGGCGTCGGTGTGTTCCGCGCGCCGGTCGTCGAGCTTGCGTGTGGCGGCCTCGGCCTCCTGGCGGGCCCGGGTGAGACGTTTCCGGCGCCGCTGGGCGAGTTCGTCCGATCGAGGAGGACGCGGTGGCCTGCTCCGGACGGCGCCCTCCGGTGCGGGCGCCGACGGAAAGCCCGACGGTGGGACGAGGGCGCTGTCCAGTCGGCCGCCGGCCCACCGGTCCGCCGCGTCCGGGTCGGTGAGCACGGCCCGCAGGGTGGCCGAGACCTCGTTCAGCACGGCGTCCGAGAGCCGCTGCCCGGCGTCGAGCGCGAGCTCGGCCGCCTGGCGGGTCAGGGCGGCGACGACCCGGCGGCGCTGGGCGGACAGCTCCCTGATCCCGGCCGGGTCCAGGTCCTCGTGGGCCTTGCGCAGCGCCTGCCCCAGCTCCAGGAACCGGTGGCTCTCCTCAGGGCGCGACCGCAGGAGCAGGTTGGCGGCCCAGGCGGCGAGGGTGGGCCGGCGGGACTCGTGGATCCGGCGGGCGTCCTGCGGCCGGCCCGCCGCCCTGGCGGCCACCGCCAGTTCCTCTCTGCGCGCGACGAAACCGGACGGCGGGGTGGTGTAGAGGCCGTCGAGCACCGCCTCCACCTCGTACGTCCCGCCACCGCGCCGTCGCTTGCCCGCCATGGTCAACAGCCTTCACCGGCCCGCCGGACCGCGCACGCCGGGACGCGGTCCCGGTCACCAAGGAACACGGCCACTTTGGGACTCAAGTGACCAGATTTCCGGGGGACTTGGAGGCGGCGGGCCGGGTGCGTGCCCAGTCGAACAGCAGCATCGAGCACACGGCCGCCAGCGCGCACCAGGTCGAGACGAACTCCAGCCGCCACAGCGCCCAGCACGCCGGCGCCCCGACGCCGACGAGCGCGCCCAGCAGCCACAGCCGCCGGTCGCCGGACAGGAGCAGGGACCCCACCGTGGCCATCAGATACCCCACGACGAGGACAGCGGGGTTCGGAAGGCCGAACGCGTAACCGACCGTACGACCGTGGATCTCGGCCGTCACCGGGCCGTCGGCCAGCCCGTACGCGAGGACCGCGGCGGTCGCGACCCCCACCGCGAGCGGCAGCACCAGCCGGCGACGGGCGGTCGGCGCGGCGGCGCACCACACGCCGAAGGGCACCCACACCGCCAGCAGCGGCAGGGCGATGACGGCCCAGACGTAGGTGGCGGGCCCGCCACCCCCGCCCCGGTGCCAGACGACCGACTCGACGATCTGATGGGCCCCGAGCAGCAGCGGCAGCGCGGCCAGCGGCAGATCCCGCCTCTCCCGCACCCGCCCCACCGAGGCCACCCCGACGACCGCGATCCCGGCCCCCGCCACCAGATCGGCCGTCGCACTCCAGCACATCCGCCCAGCCTAGGGCCGGGCTTCGGGGTACGTCCGCCCTGCCACGCCTCATCCTGGGCTCGGGCCTCTGACAGGGCTTCCCCGACCGCCGCCGGCAGTCGGTCCCGGGCTTGACGCCGGGACGCCCCTGGTCATGGCCTCGCCCGGACCAGCCCCGCGTCGTACGCCGTGATCACCGCCTGGATGCGGTCCCGGGCGCCGATCTTGGCGAGGACACGGCCGACGTGCTTCTTCACGGTGGACTCGGTGAGGACGAGCCGTTCGGCGATCTCGGTGTTGGTCCAGCCCTGCCCGATGGCGACGAGGACCTCGCGTTCGCGGTCGGTGAGCGTCCGCAGCCGGGGATCCTCGGCCACGGGCGCCTCGCTGGGCGCGAGGACCTGATGGGCGTACGCGTCCAGCAGTCGCCGCGTCAGGCTCGGGGCGACGACCGCGTCACCGGTCGCCACGGCGTGGATGCCCGCGACGAGTTCCTCGGGCCGGGCGTCCTTGAGCAGGAAGCCGCTGGCACCGGCGCGCAGCCCTTCGTAGGCGTACTCGTCGAGGTCGAACGTGGTGACGATGAGGACGCGGGTGCGGCCGCCGGCGGCGACGATCCGGCGGGTGGCCTCCAGACCGTCCATGCCGGGCATCCGGACGTCCATGAGGACGACGTCGGGGCGCAGTTCCGCCGCCAGGCGGACGGCCTCGGCGCCGTGCGCCGCCTCGCCGACCGAGTCCAGGCCCGGGGTGCCCTCGATCAGCATGCGGAAGCCCATGCGCTGCAGGGGCTGGTCGTCGGCGATCAGCACGGTGGTCATGACAGCTGCTCTCCCGGAGCCGACGGGGTGGACGGAGTGGACGGAGTGGAGGCGGTGGATGCCGTGGATGCGGTGGGTACGTCGAGCACGACGTCCACGAGCCAGCCGTGCCCGGTGTCGCGCGGACCCACGATGACGGTGCCGCCGTACATGGCGGCCCGCTGCCGGATGCCGACAAGGCCGTGCCCGGGCCCGTCGTCGTCCCCGCCCCGCCGCGCACGCGGCGGCGCCCCGGACGGTACGCCGGTGTCGGCGACCCTGATCCGCACCTCCCCGGCCTCCGCCGTGACGGTGACCTCGGCGGAGGATCCGGCCCCCGCGTGCTTGAGCGTGTTGGTCAGCGCCTCCTGCACGATCCGGTACACGGTCAGCTGGACACCGCTGCCCAGGGAGCCGAGGTCGCCCACGGTCCGGTAGGTCACGCCCACGCCCGCCGCGCGGACCCGGCCCAGCAGCGGGTCCAGGTCCCCGACGCCGGGCTGCGGCCCGAGCATCCGCGCCTCGTCCCGCTGCTCCTCGCGCAGGACACCCAGCACCCGGCGCAGTTCGCTCATCGCCTGGCGGCCGGTGTCGCCGAGGATGCGCAGTGCTTCGGCCGACCGCTCGCCCCGGTTGCCGGCGAGGGTCGCGGCGCCGTCGGCCACGCTCACCATGACGGACAGGTTGTGGCCGACGATGTCGTGCATCTCGCGCGCCACCCGGGAGCGTTCGGCGGCGGCCGTGAGCCGCATGCGCTGCTCCTGCTCGATCTCCAGCCGCCGGGCCCGGTCCTCCAGCGCCTCCAGGTACATCCGCCGGATCCGCAGGGTCAGCCCGACCGTGACGGCCGCGGTCACCGTGCCCAGCAGGAGGAAGGCCCCCAGCACCGGATGCTCCGTCGGCATCAGGACGAAGGCCGCCAGCAGCAGCTCCACCACCGTCACCGCGACGGCCCAGCCCAGAACCCGCAGAGAGCCCCGGCGGGCCAGGGTGTACAGGGCGATCAGCGCGGCCATGCCGGTCGGCAGCCAGAGCTCCAGCGACCACTGGACCAGCGACACCGACGCGATCACGAAGTAGGTGACGGCGGGGGCCCTGCGCCGCCACCACAGCGGTACGACGAAACCGGCGAACAGGGCGTACAGGACGGCGGACGGCACCTGGTCGCGGGCGTCCGGCTCGCCGAACGGCGAGGTCCCCTCGCCCCGCAGCAGATCGGGCAGGGTGATCGCCACGACGAACAGCACGACCGCGGTGTCCAGCAGCCACGGATGCCGGCGGTCCAGCCGCTGTCTGCGGCTCTGGTCGCGCAGCAGCCGCCCGAGCAGCGGATGCGCCCACGCCGCGTCGAACCCGGGGGACGGCGGGAGGGCCGACCCCCGGGCGGTGTCGGCGGAGTCCGCCGCGCGCTGCGCGCTCATGGACACCATTGTCCCCGGGCCCGGATCAGACGTCGGACCTGACGAGCCGGTACGCCGCACCGGCCAGCGCCAGGGTCACCCAGCCGGCGAACACCGCGAGCCCCGCCCCGGGCGACAGGGCGTCCGAGGACTGCTGCAGGGCGTAGACGGCCGAGCCCGCGTTGCTGGGGAAGTAGGGGCTGAGGGTGTCGTACCAGGAGTCCGGCAGCAGCGAGGCCAGCCCGGGCAGGATCAGCAGGACGCCGACCAGCACCGCGATGGCGCCGGCGGAGGAGCGCAGCAACACGCCCAGCGCCACACCGAGCACGGCGACCAGGCCGAGGTAGACCCCGGCGCCCGCCAGGCTGCGCAGGACACCGTCGTCGCCCAGCGAGAGCGCGATCTGCTCACCGTCCAGACCCGGGCCGCCCAGCAGGAACGCGGCCAGCGCGCCGACCGTGGCGAGGACCAGCGCGACCGGACCGATCACGGCCGCCTTGGAGAGCAGCACGGGCAGCCGGCGCGGCACCGCGGCGAGCGTGGAGCGGATCATGCCCGTGCTGTACTCGCCCGCGGACAGCAGCACCCCGAGGACACCGATGGCCAGCGACGCGAAGGTCACGCCCGTCAGTGCCAGACTCACCGCGTCGCTGTCGCCGCTCCCCTGACCGGGCGGTCCGCCGGCCGCGACGGCGTCCGGGCTGTAGGTGTAGCTGGCGATCGCCCCGAAGAGCACCAGCAGCACGACGGCGACCCCCAGGGTGATCCAACTGGAGCGCAGCGACCAGAACTTGGCCCACTCCGAGCGCAGCACGCGGACGAAGGTCACCTTGTACCGCGCGGCGGAGCCGCGCTCGGGGTCGGGCGCCACGGACAGGCCGGAGCGCCGGGGGCGGGGCGGTGCGGTGGTGGGCATCAGGCGGCCTTTCGCTCGGTGTCGGCCGGAGCACTCTGGTACTCGACGACATCGCGGGTGAGTTCCATGAACGCCGCCTCCAGCGAGACGGACTGCGGGGTGAGCTCGTACAGCGGCACCCCGTGCTGCGCGGCGATCGCCCCGATCTCCCGGGCGTCCCGCCCGTTGACCAGGAGTTCCTCGGCCGAGGAGGAGGTGATCGTGACGTCCGGCCCGGCCAGCAGCGAGCGCAGCCGCACCGCCTCGGTGCTCGCGACCTTCACCCCGCTGCCGCCGGCCTCCCTTGTGAAGTCCTCGACCGTGGTGTCGGCGAGCAGCCGTCCGCGGCCGATGATCACCAGATGGTCGGCGATCAGCGCGGTCTCGCTCATCAGGTGCGAGGAGAGCATCACGGCCCGGCCCTCGTCGGCCAGCGAGCGCAGCAGGTTGCGCACCCACAGCACACCCTCGGGGTCGAGGCCGTTGACCGGTTCGTCGAGCATCACGATCGCCGGATCCCCGAGGAGCGCCGAGGCGATACCGAGCCGCTGGCCCATGCCGAGTGAGAACGCGCCCACCCGCTTGCCCGCCACACTGGTCAGTCCCGCCAGTTCGATGACCTCGTCCACCCGGCTGCGCGCAATGCCGTGGGTGTGCGCCAGCGCCATCAGATGGTTGCGCGCGCTGCGCCCGGGATGGACGGACTTGGCCTCCAGCAGGCTGCCGATCTCGTGCAGCGGGGCCGCGTGCCTCGCGTACGCCCTGCCGCCCACCGTGACCGAACCGGCGGTGGGGGAGTCCAACCCGATGATCATGCGCATGGTGGTGGACTTGCCCGCCCCGTTGGGACCGAGGAAGCCGGTCACCTCGCCCGCCTTCACGGTGAAGCTCAGATGGTCGACCACCGTCTTGTCGCCGTACCGCTTCGTCAGCTCACGCGCCTCGATCATGGGAATGGGCCCTTCCTGCCTCGCACTCGCGGTTTCCGAGTTCGAAGGTAGGAGCACGCGAGGCCCGAAGCCTGGGCCCCCGGGGGAATCTTCGGCGGGCCAGTGGTACCCCGGTACCACTGGCCTCACCGCGTTCCGGCTCCCTGTTCGCGCCGCCCTACGGTTCGGGGCAGTCCTCGTCGGAGCCCTCGGCGCGCCGGCCGCCGGAGGCGGTCACCGTCACGGTCACCGTCACCGGGTCCGGCCGGTTGAGGCGAAGGGCCCGGCCCGCCGTGCAGATCAGCTGCCGCTGCGCCAGGGCGGAGAAGTCCGTGTCCACGTCCCGAGGCAGTACGACCGACACCCGGTTGTTCTCCGTCGTGGCCCGTATCGGCTCCTGTGAGGCGGCCTCGGACGCGGAGGGGCCCGCCGTGGCGTCCGATTCGACGATGTCCTCCTGGGGCTGCGCGGGCTCGGCGGTCGGGAAGACGGAGGCCTGCTCCGACGCGCGCGCCACACGCGTGGTCCACCCCTTGGACCGCTCCACCACGTCCGGGCCCGCGAGCAGTTCCTGGATGGCCGCCGCGGGGTCCCCGGCCTCGGGGACCGCGCGGATCACGACGACCAGGGTGCCGTCCTGGACGAAGTAGAGCGGGGTCGTCGCCGTGATCCCGCTCGCCGGATCGCCCGCCTCGACCACGCCGGTCGAGGGAATGCCGCAGGCGGAGAGCGCGAGGACCGCGCCGACGACCAGCAGAGCGGCTCGGCAGGGGGCTCGGCGGGGCGGGCTCGTCATATGCTCTCCCAGGCCGACTCGTCCCGCCGCAGCGGGAGTTCCACCGTGAAGACGGCGCCGCCGCCGGGGTGGTTGGCCGCGCGGACGGTGCCGCCGTGCATCCGTACGTTCTCCTCGGTGATCGCCAGGCCCAGCCCGCTGCCCTCGGTGCGGGTGCGCGCGCTGTCGGACTTGTAGAAACGGTCGAAAACATACGGCAGTACGTCCTCGGGGATGCCGGGCCCGCTGTCGGCCACCTCGACGACCATGTGCCGCAGGGTGGCGTGCGGTCCGCCCTCGGACAGCGTCAGGCGGATGGGCGGGGTGCCGTGCCGCATGGCGTTGCCGACCAGGTTGGCCACGATCACGTCCAGCCGGCGCGGGTCGACCCGGCCGCGGAGCTCGTCGGGCCCCGGCAGCCGGGTCTCCACCAGGTCCGACCAGCCACGGGAGGAGAGCGTGCGCCGCACCGACTCGGCGAGGTCGATCTCGTCCAGGTGCAGTTCCGCCGCCCCCGCGTCGAAGCGGGAGATCTCCATCAGGTCCTCCACCAGCCGGGCCAGCTTCACGGTCTCCTCGCTGATCAGCCGTACCGCGGTGGCCGTGTCCGGATCGAGTCGGGCGGCCTCCTCGTCCAGCACGTCGGTGACCGCCGACATGGCGGCCAGCGGGGTGCGCAACTCGTGGGAGACGTCCGAGGCGAAGCGGCGGGCCCGCGCCTCCATGCCGCGCAGCTCGGCGACGGACTTCTCCAGCGCCGACGCGGTCTCGTTGAACGTGTGGGAGAGATCGGCGAGTTCGTCGGAGCCGTTGACGTCCAGCCGGGTGTCGAGCCGGCCCTCGGCGATGCTGCGGGTCGCCCGGCGCAGCGCCCGCACCGGCCGCAGTACCCCGCGCGCCGCGAACAGGGCGAGCAGCACGGCGACGCCGAGGGCCGACGCGGTCGCCCGCTCGATGGCCGTGACGAGAGCGTCGACGGAGCGCTGCTCGTCGGTCTGGGGCACGATCAGGAAGACCTGGACCCCGGTGCGTATCCGATTGCCCTCGTCGGACTTGAAGACGACCGACATGCCGACGACCAGGGAGGTCCGTCCACCGGTGCTGACCCGCTGGAACACGGTGGCCAGACTGGAGTCGACGGCCTCGCGCACGGCGGGCGTCACCTCTTCGAACGCGTCGCCGGGCACCGAGGTCGCGCTGAGCTCCTTGTAGGTGACGAGGGCGCGCCAGGTGCCCGACGGTTCGGCGCCGGCCACCTCGGCCGCGTACCGCGCGATGGCCTCCTCGGTCGGCGGGTAGGGGATGCCGGTGGCGAGTCGGCTGACCTGGGTGCGCAGCTGACGGATCACGGTGTCCTGGCTCTGCTGGAGGAACCCGTTGCGGGCCTCCCGGAAGGTCAGCGCGCCGGTCGTGGTGGTGGCCAGGGCGGCGACCAGCCCGAACGCCACCACGAGCCGTACGCGCAGCCCACGCATCACCACCCGCGCCGGAGTGCGCGCCCCCTTGGCCGGAGCGCTCACCCTGTTCTTGTTCCTGTGGGCTCCCGCCCGCACGCCGCGTCTCACCGGGACGCGAACCGGTAGCCGAAGCCGCGCACGGTCTGGATGTAGCGGGGCTCGCGCGGTGGGTCGCCCATCTTGGCGCGCAGCCGTTTGACGCAGGCGTCCACCAGCCGGGCATCGCCGTGATAGCTGTGCTCCCAGACCGCCTCCAGCAGCTGCTGCCGGCTGAACACCTGCCCCGGCGAGGCGGAGAGGGTCAGCAGCAGCCGGAGCTCGGACGGGGCGAGCTGGACCGGGGCGCCCCGCACGGTGACGGTCAGCCCGGCCCGGTCGATGGCCAGCTCCCCGTGCGTGTCGATCTTCGGCAGCCCGCCGCCGCCCGGTGCCGCCCCGCCCGCCCGGCGCAGCACGGCGCGGATCCGGGCGTCCAGCACCCGGGCCTGCACCGGTTTGACGACGTAGTCGTCCGCGCCCGCCTCGAGACCGACAACGATATCCACGTCGTCCCCGCGCGCGGTCGCCATGATGATCGGCAGGGTCTGGTCGACGGAGCGGATCCCGCGGCACACGTCCAGGCCGCTCATGCCGGGCAGCATCAGATCGAGCACGATGACGTCGGGACGGAAGGACCGCAGCCGTTCCATGCCGTCCTCCCCGGTCGCGACGGCGGCGACCTCATGGCTCTGGCGGCGCAGCCCCAGTACGACCCCTTCCCGGACGGCGCGGTCGTCTTCGATCAGCAGAACACGTGGCATGGGCTCAGTATCCGGACCGTCCGCCTCCGACCGGACCACTGTTACCGGATGATCACATAGATCGGATGATCATTCGTTACGGTTCCGTTACTGTCTCAGTCGGATCCGATCGCATGACATCACAGTCTGGCTGAACATGAGCGACCACACAGCAGAGCCGTCCACCATCCGCCGCCGTCGGCGCGGCCCCGTGCACGCCTCCGGGCGGCGCCGCGGGAAAGGGCCGCTGTGGGCAGGGCTCGCGGCGACGACCGTCCTCGGGATCGCCGGTTTCGCCGCAGTGGGGTGGGCGCTGCCGGGCGACAAGGACGTACCGGCGAAGGCGGGCGGCTCCGAGAGCGCCGAACCGAGCGCCTCGGGGTCGGCCGGGCCGAGCGCCTCCGGGTCGGCCGACCCGACCCCCGGCCGGACCACCCCGCGCCCGGGCAACTCCTCGTCCGGCTCGACCGGTTCAGCTGATTCATCCGGTTCATCCGGCTCGCGCGGTTCGGCGTCGGCAGGCTCGTCCCCGAGCCCCTCCCGGACCGCCGTCACCATCCCCAGGACCGGTCCGGGCACCTTCGTCATCGCGTCCGGCCGCAGCGACCGAGTCGGGACCGGCAAGGGGAAGACGCTGACCTACCGGGTCGAGGTGGAAACCGGGCTCGATCTCTCCACCGCGGACGTCGCCCAGCAGGTGGAGGACATCCTGGCCGACCCGCGCGGCTGGACCGCCGACGGCGTGTCCACCTTCCGGCGGGTCGCGAGCGGGAGCACCGACTTCGTCGTCAAGGTGGCCACCCCCGGCACCGTCGACAAGATCTGCCTGCAGGGCGGGCTGGACACCCACGGCGACTACAACTGCAGCGTCTTCGGGAACGTCATGGTCAACCTGGAACGCTGGGAACTGGCCACCCCCGTCTACGCCGATGACGTCCGCTCCTACCGGGCGCTGATCATCAACCACGAGGTCGGCCACTTCCTCGGCCACAACCACGTCGGCTGCCCCGGCGCCGGAAAGCCCGCCCCCGCGATGATGCAGCAGATCAAGGGCATGAACGGCTGCGTCCCCAACGTCTGGCCCTACGACGCCGACGGCAACGAGATCACCGGCCCCGCGGTGCCCTGACTGGCGCCGAGTACGATGACCACGGTCTACAGGGCAGGTCAACGGCGATGGCCGGGAGCTCGCGGGGTGATGGCCGGGAGCCCCCGCCACGCCGCCGGGGCGGGTGCGTGGAAGGGTCGGTTCAGGTGAGTGCTTCGGGCAGGCAGCGGCCCACGATGGCGGACGTCGCCGCGAAGGCGGGCGTCTCACGGGCGCTGGTCTCCATCGTGTTCCGCAACCAGCCGGGCGCGAGCGAGGAGACCCGGGAGCGGGTGCTGAAGGTCGCCGACGAGATCGGCTACCGGCCCGACAGCGCGGCCCGGCTGCTGGCACGCGGCCGCAGCCGCACCCTCGGCGTGATGTTCACCGTGCAGCAGACCTTCCACACCAACCTCATCGAGGCCATCTACCCCGAGGCCGAACGCCTCGGCTACGAGGTCCTGCTGTCGGGCTCCACCCGCAGCCGCAGCGAGGAGAAGGCGGTCGAGGCGCTGCTCAGCCACCGCTGCGAGGCGCTGATCCTGCTCGGCTCCTTCGCCGAGCCCGCGTTCCTCCACGACGTGGGGCGCCGTACGGTCGCCGTCTCCGTCGGCCGCCGGATCCCCCACGCCCACGTGGACTTCGTCCACACCGCGGAGGGCAAGGGCGTACGGCAGGCCACGGACCACCTCGTCGAACTGGGGCACCGCCGGATCGTGCACATCGACGGCGGCCGGGGGCCCGGTTCCGTCGAGCGGCGGCGTGCCTACCGGGCCGCGATGCGCCGGCACGGACTGGAGGCCGAGGTCCGGGTCATTCCAGGCGACCACACCGAGGCGTCGGGCATCGAGGCAGGCCGCGTCCTCCTCGCCGAACGCGACCAGGGCCGGCCGCTGCCGACGGCGGTCCTCGCCGGCAACGACCGGTGCGCCATGGGCCTGTTGATGTCCCTGACCCGGGCCGGCGTGGAGGTGCCCCGCGATCTGTCCGTCGTCGGCTACGACGACAGCCACCTCTCCCATCTGATGCCGATCGGCCTGACCACCGTCCGCCAGGACTCGGTACTGATGGCGGAACACGCCGTGCGCTACGCGGTGGAACGGCTGGAGAACCCCGAACTCCAGCCGAGGGAAGCGGTGTTGGAGCCGAAGCTGGTGATCCGGGGGACGAGCGGGCCGGCGCCGAAGGACACGGCCTGAGACGTACGGTGCCCGGACGCCGACCGCTCGGACGCCGACCGCCCCGTCAGCGGGTCCCGTTCGCCGCGAACCCGGCCACCGAGTCCACGTTGTCCTTGGTGATGAAGGCCGGCCCGGTCAGGACGGGCGCGGTGCCGCCTCCGCTGAAGTTGCCGTTGGTCTTGTACAGCCACAGGGCGTCCACGGCCAAGTAGCCCTGCAGATAGGGCTGTTGGTCGACGGCGAACTCGACCGTGCCGTCCTGGACGGCCTTCACCAGCGACTCGTTGAGGTCGAAGGTGGCGACCTTGGCCTTCGTGCCCGCGTCGGACAGCGACTGCACCGCGGTCAGCGCGATCGGCGCGCCGAGTGTGACCACCTGGTCGATCGAACTGTCCTGCTTGAGCTTGGCGGTGATCGTCGACTTCACCGACGGCATGTCGGTGCCGTTGACGTAGAGGATGTCGGTCTTGCCGCTGAAGCCCTTCTTCAGACCGGCGCAGCGGGCCTCGAGGGCGACCTGCCCCTGCTCCTGGATCACGCACAGGGCGTGCTGGGCACCGAGTTGGCCGAGCCGCTCACCGAAGGCCTGACCCGCGATGTTCTCGTCCTGACCGAAGTACTCCAGCATGCCCAGCGACTTCCAGTCGTCGACACCGGAATTGAAGCCGACCACCGGGATACCGGCCGCCGTGGCCTTGGCGACCACGTCCTTCATCGCCTCCGGCTTGGCGGCGGTCAGCGCGATGCCGTCGACCTTCTGGTCGATCGCGTTCTGCACCAGGTTGGCCTGGTTGCCGGCGTTGGGGTCACTGGAGTGGACGAGTTTGATGTTGTCCTTGGCGGCCGCGGCCTGGGCGCCCTTGCGGATCAGGTCCCAGAACGTGTCGCCGGGGGAGGCGTGGGTGACCATGGCGACCGTCATCCGGGGAGTGTCGGCCTTGCCCGCGGAGGCGTCGTTCGCGCTCTCCTCGGCCTTCTTCCCGCCGGAGCCGCTGGAACAGCCGGCCGCGAACAGGGTGCCCGCCAGGACGGTCGCGGTCAGAGCGGCGGCTCGATGATGTCTGCGCATGTCCCTCGCACCTCGCTGTGCTGTCGGGGTGGGTGTGGATGGCTGAGGCGGCGCGCCTGCTAGCGCGCGAGATTAGCGCGCTCTAGTGCCCAGACTATGGAGCCGTCCGACGGTGATGTCAACGTCGATGTCAGCGTCGATGTCATGACGTTTTGACAAGGCGAGCCCGGTTGGCTTCCCGGCTACTCGGGTGGGTCCGGGGCGTCGCCGCCCCTGCCGCGTACCGTCTCCGCCGCTCGGCGGAGTTCGGTGAGGACCGTGCGTACGGCTCTGCGGGCCGCGCGTTCGGGGCGGTGGAGCACGTCGATGTGGCGGCGGGCGTGGATGCCGCTGAGGGGGCGCAGGACCACGTCCGGGTGCGGGCGGGAGGTCCAGCGGGGCATCAGGGCGACTCCACCGCCGGCGGCCACCACCTCCGCGACCACCGCGATCTCGTTGATGCGATGGACGATCCCCACCCTGCGTCCGGCGGCGGCGGAGACGGCGTCGATGGTCGCCATGAGCGGAAAGCCGTCGTGCACGGTGATCCAGGGCAGACCGGCGACGTCCTGCGGGGTCAGCTCGGCCCGGGCGGCCAGCGGATGGCCGGCGGGCAGGGCGATGTCGAGCGGCTCCCGCAGCAGCGCGGTGGCCGTCGCGGTCCTGGGCCACGGCGGAGCGTGGTCGAGCCGGTGGGCGAGGACGAGGTCGTAGTGGCGGGTCAGGGGCGGGAAGCCGTCCTGCGCCACGTCCTCGTCGTGCAGCGAGACGAGCGGTGATCCCGGGGCGCTCAGGCCGCGCAGCAGCAGCGGGAAGAACGCGGCGGCCCCGCTGTGGAAGGCCGCCACCGACACCGCCCCGTCGGGCCGTTCGACGAACTCGTCCACGGCGTGGCGCGCGCGGGCCAGCGCCGTCTCCACCCCGATCGCCGCGTCGGCCAGCGCCTGCCCGGCGGCCGTGAGGACCAGCCGCCGCCCGTCGCGCTCGGTGAGCGGCACCGCGATCGACCGCTGGAGCAGCCGCAGCTGCTGCGAGATCGCCGAGGGCGTCACCCGCATCGCCTCGGCGACCGCGGTGACACTGCCCAGCTCGCCCAGTTCCCGCAGCACGCGCAGCTGCCTCTCGTCCACGCCGCCAGTGTAGCTTCGCTTAAGGGTTGCTTGAGCAACTCGTCGTTTACTTCAAAATGCTGGTCCGGGAGGGTGGATCCCATGGCAACCACCCGTCGTACGGATGTGGTGCTCCTGGCCGTCGCCGTGGTCTGGGGCTCCAGTTACCTGTCGGCCAAGACGGCCACGGCCACCACACCGGTGCTCCTCGTCCTCTTCCTGCGCTACGCCATCTCCGCCCTCGCCAGCGTCGCCGTGGTCACCGCCCTGCGCGGGAGCACCGGTCCCCTCACCCGGGACGAGGTGCTACGGGGCTCCCTGCTCGGTGTCACCCAGGCCGCCGTCCTCGTCCTGGAGACGTACGGCGTCGCCCACACGAGTGCCGCCAACGCGGGCCTGATCATCAGCCTCACCCTCGTCCTCACCCCCCTGCTGGACCGCGCGGGACGCCCCGGCGGACCGCCGCCGACGTTCTTCCTCGCGGCCGGTCTCTGCGTCGCGGGCGTGGGCCTGCTCGTGTCGGGTACCGGTCTGCGCGCTCCCGGCGCCGGTGATCTGCTGATACTCGCGGCGGCGGTGGTCCGGGCGGGCCATGTGGTCCTCGTCGGACGGCTCACCGCGGGCCGTGCGATACGTCCGCTGCAGCTGACGACCGTTCAGGTCGTCGTCGGCACGGTCCTGTTCCTGCCCTTCGCGGCGGCCGGGCTGCCGGAGCTCGCCCGCATCGACGCCGCCACCTGGGCCCAACTCGCCTATCTGGCCCTGTTCTGCGGACTGTTCGCCTTCCTGGCCCAGACCTGGGCGGTGCAGCGCACCTCACCGACCCGCGCCAGCCTGCTGCTGGGCACCGAACCGGTCTGGGCCCTCCTGGTCGGCATCGGCTTCGGCGGCGAACGGATCACCGTGCTCTCCGCGCTCGGAGCCGCGCTGATCGTCACCGGGACGTACTGGGGGCAGGCCGTCGAACGCCGGACACGGCAGCCTCGCCCCACCGACAACGCCCGCCCCGCCGAGTCAGCGCCGGCGCCGACGCCGACTCCGGCACCGACTCCCTGAGCGATCGCCTATCCGAGCGCGCGGAGTGCGGCCACGCGCTCGGACAGGTATCCCCGGGACCAGGTGACGCGGTCCCCCTCGTAACCGCGCGGTCCGCACTCCGCCACCAGCAGCAGCCCCAGATAGAGGCCGTAGAGCGCCAGCCGGTGACGCAGGGCGGGGGTGAAGTCCAGTCGGCCCCCGGCCTCGCGGTATCCGGCGACGAGATCACTGTCCGGACCGACGTCCCCGCCGAACTCCAGGGAGATCAGTTCGGCGGCCGGATCGCCCCAGAAGGCCCGCTCGTGGTCGATGAGACCGGTGATCCGGACGTCCGAGCCGGCGTCCCCGTCCCCGTCCCCGTCCCCGTCCCCTTCCACGTCCTCGTCGGAGACGCTGACGAAGATGTTCCCCGGCCACAGGTCGAAGTGGACCAGACAGGGCGTGGTGACCTCGTCCAGGGCGTCCGCGCCCGCCGCCACCAGTGCCCGGACCTCCGCGGCCGTCACACCGAGGTCGGACCGCCAGTGCGCGGCGTCGTCCAGCAGCGCGTCCACCATGAGGGTGAAGGCCGTCCGCCAGTCGGGGGCGGACAGTCCGGACTCGGGGGCCGGATAGCCGAACCGCCCGTCCTCGGAGACCAGGGTGTGCAACCGGGCGGTGATCGCGCCCAGCTCGCGCCGCAGAGCGCTCCCGGTACCGGCGGGCAGCCGGTCGGCCACCTTGTCCCACGGAGTGCCCTCCAGCACGGACACGGCGAGGAAGTCGTCCCCCGCGTACAGCAGCTCCGGGGTCGGCACCCGGCCGTCGGCCAGGGACGCGAGCCGCCGGTACATCAGCGCCTCGGTCCCCATGATCCCCCGCTCGTAACGCAGGACGGGGGCGTCGGCGGCCGGCGCGACCTTCACCACCGCCGCACGGCCGTCGTCGAACCGCACCCGGTAGGCGGTGTTGAACCAGCCGTCGGTCAACTCCGCCTCCAGCCGGCACCCGACACCCGTCGCCTCGCGCATCAGGCCGTCCAGCTCCTCGGCGGACAGACGGCGCTTGGTCAGGCTCTGCATGCGGCGGCTCACTTCCGGTGTCGTCGGCACGGGGTGCTTGAGAGCGCTCACATTCTGCGGGGTGCGCCGATCCCGGTCCAGTGCTGAGAGCCAGGCTCCGAACCGCCGCGAGGCTTTTCGCTTGCCCGTGAGGACACGACACCCGCACCATCTCCGGATGGACGACACACCGCGCCGTTTCCCCGCCGCCCTGCCCGCCCTGCGCGCCAGGACCCGCGCCGCCGGCTTCATCATGTCCTGCGAGGACCGCACCGGAAGCCTTCTGACCGTCCTCGCGGGCGCGCGTCCCGAGGGGCGCATCCTCGAACTCGGCACCGGGACGGGCGAGGGGACCGCCTGGCTCCTCGATGGCATGAGCGCCGCCGCCCGCCTGGTCACCGTGGAACTCGAACCCGCCCACCAGGCCGTCGCCCGGGAGGAGTTGGGCTCCGACGAACGGGTGACCTTCGTCCAGGGGGACGGCGGCGCGTGGCTGGAGGAGTACGACGGCGCGCCCTTCGACCTGGTGTTCGCGGACACCTGGCCGGGCAAGTTCACCCACCTCGACCGGGCACTGGACCTGGTCGCCCCCGGCGGTACCTATCTGATCGACGACCTCGACCCGCAGCCCGGCTGGCCCGAGGGCCACGGGGCCTCCGTGGAACGGCTGTTGGGCGAGCTGGAGGAGCGGAAGGACTTCCGGTGCGTCCGTCTGGCCTGGGCGAGCGGGCTGCTGATGGCGGTGCGCTCGCCCGTGGACTGAGCTCAGGGCCTGTGTCAGCCGTCGACCGGCGGCGGCTCCCGCACGGGCCCCCCGAACGCCTCCAGGATCCGCTCCGCCGCCAGCGTGGCCGTCAACTCGCCGTCCCTGACCCGCTGTTCGAGGGCCGGCGCCAGGGCCCGTACCGCCGGATCGGCGTGCAGCCGGCCGAGGAGTTCGTCGCGGACCATGCTCCAGGTCCAGCCGACCTGCTGGTCCCGCCGCTTGGCGGTGAGCCGGCCGGTCGAGTCCAGCAGCGCGCGATGCTGTTCGAGGCGCTCCCAGACGGTGTCCAGGCCGGTCGACTCCCGGGCGCTGCAGCTGAGCACCGGCGGGGTCCAGGCCGGGTCGGGGCCGTGCATCAGCCGCAGGGCGCCGGAGAGTTCACGCGCCGCGGCCTTCGCGTCGCGCTCGTGCGGGCCGTCCGCCTTGTTCACGGCGATCACGTCCGCCAGCTCCAGGACGCCCTTCTTGATGCCCTGGAGCTGGTCGCCGGTGCGGGCGAGGGTGAGCAGCAGAAAGGAGTCGACCATGTCGGCCACCGCGGTCTCGGACTGGCCGACGCCGACCGTCTCCACGAGGATCACGTCGTACCCGGCCGCCTCCATCACCACCATCGACTCCCGCGTCGCCTTGGCGACCCCGCCGAGGGTGCCCGCGCTGGGGGAGGGCCGTACGAACGCCGCAGGGTCCACGGCGAGGCGCTCCATCCGGGTCTTGTCGCCCAGGATCGATCCGCCCGTACGGGTTGACGAGGGGTCGACGGCCAGCACCGCCACCCGGTGGCCCAGCGAGGTCAGCAGGGTGCCGAAGGCGTCGATGAACGTCGACTTGCCGACCCCCGGCACCCCGCTGATCCCGATCCGCCGCGCCCGGCCGCTGTGCGGCAGCAGCGCGGTCAGCAACTCCTGGGCCGGCGCCCGGTGCTGGGGGCGGGTGGACTCGACTAGGGTGATGGCACGGGCGATCAGCGCCCGCTTCCCGTCGAGCACACCCTTCACATACGCGTCGACATCGATCACAGCTCGTGCCCGAGGTCGGCACCCAGCCTCGCCACCAGGTCGTGCGCCGCGTCCGGGATGACCGTGCCCGGCGGGAAGACGGCCGCCGCGCCCATCTGAAGGAGCGTCGGCACGTCCTGCGGCGGGATGACCCCGCCGACCACGATCACGATGTCCTCGCGCCCCTCTTCGGCGAGCGCCTCGCGCAGCGCCGGTACGAGGGTGAGGTGTCCGGCGGCCAGGGAGGACACCCCCACGATGTGCACGTCCGCCTCGACCGCCTGCCGGGCCACCTCGGCCGGGGTCTGGAACAGCGGGCCGACGTCGACGTCGAAGCCGAGGTCGGCGAACGCGGTGGCGATCACCTTCTGGCCGCGGTCGTGGCCGTCCTGGCCCATCTTGGCGACCAGGATGCGCGGACGACGGCCCTCGGCCTCCGCGAACGCGTCCACCAGGGCGCGGGTGCGGTCCACGGACGGGGACTCGCCTGCTTCGTTGCGGTACACGCCGGAGATCGTACGGATCTGGCTCGCGTGCCGCCCGTACACCTTCTCCAGGGCGTCGGAGATCTCCCCGACGGTCGCCTTGGCGCGGGCCGCGTTCACCGCCAGCTCCAGCAGGTTGCCCTCGCCGCCGGCGGCCCGCGTCAGCGCGTCGAGCGCGTCCTGGCAGGCCCGCTCGTCCCGCTCCGCCCGCAGCCGCCGCAGCTTCTCGATCTGCTGGGCGCGTACGGAGGAGTTGTCGACCTTGAGGACCTCGATCGCCTCGTCGCTGTCCACACGGTACTTGTTGACTCCGATGACGGGCTGCCGGCCGGAGTCGATCCGGGCCTGGGTGCGGGCCGCGGCCTCCTCGATGCGCAGCTTGGGGATGCCGGCGTCGATCGCCTTGGCCATGCCGCCCGCCGCCTCCACCTCCTGGATGTGCTGCCAGGCCCGGCGGGCGAGGTCGTACGTCAGCTTCTCCACGTACGCGCTGCCGCCCCACGGGTCGATCACCCGGGTGGTGCCGGACTCCTGCTGGATCAGCAGCTGGGTGTTGCGGGCGATGCGCGCCGAGAAGTCGGTGGGCAGCGCGAGCGCCTCGTCGAGGGCGTTGGTGTGCAGCGACTGGGTGTGGCCCTGGGTCGCCGCCATCGCCTCCACACACGTCCGCGTGACGTTGTTGAAGACGTCCTGCGCGGTCAGCGACCAGCCCGAGGTCTGTGAATGGGTGCGCAGGGACAGCGACTTGGTGTTCTTCGGGTCGAACTGCCCGACCAGCTTCGCCCACAGCAGGCGCGCCGCCCGCAGCTTGGCGACCTCCATGAAGAAGTTCATGCCGATCGCCCAGAAGAACGACAGCCGGGGCGCGAACGCGTCCACGTCCAGGCCCGCCTCCCGGCCCGCCCGGATGTACTCCACCCCGTCCGCGAGCGTGTACGCCAGCTCCAGATCGGCCGTCGCGCCCGCCTCCTGGATGTGGTAGCCGGAGATGGAGATGGAGTTGTAGCGGGGCATCCGCTGCGAGGTGTACGCGAAGATGTCGGAGATGATCCGCATCGACGGCTTCGGCGGATAGATGTAGGTGTTGCGGACCATGAACTCCTTGAGGATGTCGTTCTGGATGGTCCCGGCCAGCTTCTCGGGCGGTACGCCCTGCTCCTCCGCCGCCACGATGTACAGCGCCAGGACCGGCAGCACGGCGCCGTTCATCGTCATCGACACCGTCATCCTGTCCAGCGGGATCCCGTCGAACAGCTGCCGCATGTCGAGAATCGAGTCGATCGCCACGCCCGCCATGCCGACGTCACCGGTCACCCGCGGGTGGTCGCTGTCGTAGCCGCGGTGCGTGGGCAGGTCGAAGGCGACCGACAGGCCCTTCTGACCGGCCGCGAGGTTGCGGCGGTAGAAGGCGTTGGACTCCTCGGCCGTGGAGAAGCCGGCGTACTGACGGATCGTCCAGGGCTGGTTGACGTACATCGTCGGGTAGGGGCCGCGCAGATACGGGGCGATCCCCGGGTGGGTGCCCAGGAAGTCCAGGCCCTCCAGGTCCTGCCCGGTGTACAGCGGCTTGACCGCGATGCCCTCCGGGGTGTCCCAGAGCAGATCGTCCCCGCCGGCCGCCTTCTTCACGGCCGTACGCCACTCGTCGGCGCCGCCGTCGACGGCCGGGGTCCCCAGCTCGATCCCGGAGAAGTCGGGGATGGAGGGGCCAGAAGGGGCGGTCATCAGGACACTCCCATGCGGTCGAGGGTGGCGGACAGGACGGCGACCGCGTCACAGCCCGCGAAGACGTACGCGTCGACATCCGGGTACTGCCCCGGACGCCCGGCGAGGAACACCCGCGCGGCACCGGCCGCCTTCAGCCGCCCGGCCTCCGCCCCGGCCTGCTCTTCGTACAGCGCGTCGCTGGAGCACAGGCAGACCTCCGTGGCGCCGCTCTCCTCGAACGTGCCCTCGGTGACGGGCTCGATGCCGCCCGCCTGGAAGAGGTTCGCGGCGAAGGTCAGCCGCGCGGTGTGCGCGGCGGCCGGGCCGAGCGCCGCCAGGAACACGCGCGGCCGGGAGCCCGTCGCGGCGAGATGGGCGTCCGAGCGCGCCCGCAGCTCCTCGAACGCCTCGTCCCGGCGCACCCGCGGCAGACCGCCGGAGCGGGGGGAGGGCGCGCTCTCCCGGACGACCGGCTTCTCGGCGAGGAACGGGAACTCGCTGACGCCGGTGATGGGTTCGCGCCGCTTGGCGAGCCTCTTGGAACGCTCCGCCCACGTCGTCGCCAGGTCGGTGCGGATCCGGCCCGAGCGCAGGACGGCCGCCATGCCGCCGTCGCGCTCGACCGTACGGAAGAACTCCCAGCCCGCGCGAGCGAGTTCGTCCGTGAGCCGCTCCACGTACCAGGAGCCGCCCGCCGGGTCGATCACCCGGGCGAGATGCGACTCCTCGATGAGGATCGTCGAGGTGTTGCGGGCGATACGGCGCGCGAACGCGTCCGGCAGCCCGAGCGCGTCGTCGAACGGCAGCACGGTGACCGAGTCGGCGCCGCCCGCCCCGGCGGCCAGCGTGGCGACGGTCGCGCGCAGCATGTTCACCCACGGGTCGCGGCGCGACATCATCACCGGCGAGGTCACCACGTGCTGCACCTGGGCGCCCGCGCCGGGCGCTCCGCACACCTCGGCCACCCGGGCCCACAGCCGGCGCGCGGCCCGCAGCTTGGCGATCGTCAGGAACTGGTCGGCGGTGGCCGCGTAGCGGAACTCCAGCTGGGCGCAGGCCTGTTCGACGCTCAGCCCCGCCTCGGTCAGCGCGCGCAGATACGCGACACCGGTCGCGAGGGAGGCACCGAGCTCCTGGGCGGCCGTGCCGCCCGCCTCGTGGTACGGCAGCGCGTCCACCGTCAGGGCCCGCAGCCCCGGGTACTCCTCGGCGCACAGCCGCGCCAGAGCGGCGGCCGGCGCGACGTCCGACGCCTGCCCGGTACGGGCCTCGTACCCGAGCGGGTCCGCACCCAGACCGCCGCGCACCGCGTCCCTGGCGACGCCGCGCTCCTCGTACAGCCGCAGCAGCTCCCGTGCGGCCGGCTCGACTTCACGCCCGGCGTCGAGGACGACCGGCGCCAGGTCGAGATAGACCCCGTCGAGGACGGTACCGAGCGACGGCACCGGGATGCCCGCCTCGCCGACGACCAGCCACAGGGAGGTGACGCCGTTCTCCAGGTCCGCGAGCACGGCACCGTTGTCGGCCGCCGAGTGCCGCTGCCGTACGTCCCACCCTCCGAGCGTGTTCCCCTCCGGCCGGCCGGACCGCACGAAGGGGGCGAACCCGGGGAAACCCGGCTCGGGCGCGGTGTCGTGCGCGGTGTACAGCGGACGGGTGCGCAGCCCGTCCTCGAGCGCGGTGGACAGGGCTTCCTCGGCCTGAGCGCCCTCGACGTCCTTGCCCGACTTGCGCAGCACGCCCGCGACGAGGCGCTGCCACTGCTCGTGGGTGGAGTCAGGGAACTCGGCGGCCAGCTCAAGCCCGTCGTCAGGCAGGACCGTCATGCTCGGATGTTAGGCCAGAGGCCTCAAGGCACAGCAGAGCGCGCGGCTGTGACCTTGCCCTCCCCGAGAATGTGACCCCGTTCACCGGCCTCCCGGAGCCCTTTCTTCCGCCGCTTTTAGCCCGTTCGGCCCTGCCCCGCAGGCCCGTCCCCCTCGTGCCTGGGACGTTGGCCCGTAGGGGATCTCCCGTCCGGGCGATCGCCATGACCTGCCCGACGTAGGGACCAGGGGGAGTCGTGAAGGACAGCCCGCAGGCCATGTTGACCGGTGTGCGCGGACCCCGTGGTCCGGTGGCGGGCCGCTCCCCGTGGCGGTCCCGGGGCGACGCGGGACTCCTGGCCGTGGCCGCCGCCTTCACCCTGGCCCAACTCCTCCTCGTACGGCCCTGGATGGGCCTCGGCTGGGACGAGTCGGTCTACGTCAGCCAGGTCTCCTCGCACGCCCCGGCCGCCTTCTTCAGCGCCCCGCGCGCCCGTGGCGTCCCGCTGCTGGTGGCGCCGGTCGTGGCCTGGTCGTCGTCCACCGCACTGCTGCGGATCTACCTAGCCGTCCTCTCCGGGCTCGGGCTCTTGTTCGCCCTGCGCGCCTGGCGGGGCGTCTTCCCCGCCCGGGTGCTCACGACCGCGGGCGCCCTGTTCGCCACCCTGTGGGTGACGCTGTTCTACGGCCCGCAGGCCATGCCCAACTACTGGGTCGCCGTCGGCGCCCTGGCCGCCACGGGGTACTTCCTGCGCGCCCGGACCCCGCGCGCCCTGTGGGGCCTGGCTCTGAGCGCCGCGCTCATGGCCTGGATGCGGCCCACGGACGCCCTCTGGGCGACCCTGCCCCTGCTGGTCCTTCTGGTGGGTGTACGGCGATGGCGGCGCCCCGCTCCGCTGCTGGTGCTGGCCGGCGGACTTGCTTTCGGGGCTGCCGAGTGGGTGATCGAGGCGTACGTCTCCTACGGCGGCCTGGCACAGCGCCTGTCCGACGCCTCCCGCATCCAGGGCGGCCTCGGCTGGAACATCGCCGTCATGGACCAGCTGCGCGGCCTGTCCGGACGTACGCTGTGCCGTCCGTGCACCGGTGACCCGCCGCCCGTCGTGGTCACCCTGTGGTGGTGGGCCCTGCCGCTGCTCGCCGTCTGCGCGGCCGTCGTCGCCGTCCGCGCCCGGCGCCCGGCTCTCACGCTGGTACCACTGGCGTGCGCGGCCTCGGCGGCCTTCCCCTACCTCTTCCTGATCGGCTACGCGGCACCCCGCTTCCTGCTGCCCGCCTACGCGCTGCTCGCGGTGCCGGTCGCCGATCTCCTGGTGCATGCCGTCAGGGCGCCGGGGCGGTTCCGGCGGCGGCTGACCGTGGCCCTGGTGACGGTCGCCCTGACCGTCCACCTGGCCGTGCAGTTCGCGGTGCTGGAACACACCGTGCGGCGCACCACCGCCGCCCACCGCGAGTGGGCCCGCACCGCCGCCGCGCTGCACCGCCTGGGCGTACGCCCGCCCTGCCTGGTGACCGGGTACAACTACGTCCCGATCGCCTCCTACGCGGGGTGCGCGTCCGCGGCGACCGGCGGCCACGACGCCAACACCACGGCGGCCGGTATCGCCGCCACGGCCCGGCGTCAGCCCGTCGCCGTGCTCGTACGGCCGGGCGGCGCGCCACCCGGCTACGCCCGCTCGTGGACACCGGCCCGGGCAGGCGTACTGCGTGTCTACCTGGCGTCCGTCCCCGGAACCAACGCGCCGGCGATCGGCGCACCCGGAATCAACGCACCCGCAGTCAACGCACCGGGAAACCGCACGAATAGCCCTGCTCCTTGAGCCAGGGCAGGACCTGGCGCAGGGCCTCGACGGTCTGGGAGCGGTCGCCGCCCGCGTCGTGGAAGAGGATCGTCGGCCCGTTGGACAGCTCCTGCTCGACGGTGGCGACGATGGCGTCGGCGCCCGGCCGCTCGAAGTCCTTGGAGTCCACGTTCCAGCCCAGCGGGCGCATGCCCCGGGAGGCGGCGAGCCCCCGGCTGTACGGGGTGAAGGCGCCGCCGGGGGCCCGGTAGTACATCGGCCGGACGCCCCCGGACGCCTCGGTGATCATGCGTTCGGCGTCGAGTATCTGCTGCTTCTGGTAGGCCTCGGACTTCTTGTCCATGGTGGTGTCGTGCGACACCGAGTGGTCGCACAGCCGGTGCCCTTCCGCGACCACCTGCTTCACGAGGTCCGGGTGGGCCTGCGCCTGCGTCCCCACCATGCAGAACGTGGCCTTCACCCCGTACTCCCGCAGTAGGTCGAGCATCTGCGGGGTCCACTCGGGGTCGGGGCCGTCGTCGATGGTGATGTTGACCCCCCGCGCGCCCTTGTCCGAGGCGTGCGCGATGGTCACGTCCACCGGCTTGATGTCGGCGCCCGGCTTGGCGGAGCTCGTCGCCCGGGGGGACCCGGCGCCCGTGGAACCGGCCTGCGCGGTCCACACCGAGGCACCGGCGGCCAGCACCGTCACCCCGATCGCCGCCGCGGCCATCTTGCCGTACCAGCCCCGCCCGTCGCCGTGCCGCGCCATGTCCGTCCTACTTTCCCGCAGTTCCGCGTCGACCCTTGGTCGTCTTTCGATCACCTGGCAGGACGAGGAGAGGAGGCCATGGGATCCGTTCGTTACGGATCACGGACAATTCCGGGGGAGTTCGCGGACAACTCGGCGGGCAGCGGCGGGATCCGGTCCGGTTGGCCCGTTACCTCCCAGGGCGCGATCCCCCCGATCGGCCTGCCGCACATGCGCCGACGACTACTCCGAGTACACTATGATCACACTCCGTAATGTCAGGGGTGTGCTGTGTCCGCATCGATGGTCTGCCCGCTGTTGCCCTGGAGGCGATTCATGGCATCTGTGCCGCGTCGTGGAGTACTGAAGGGCCTGCCGCTCGCGGCCGGGGCGGCCATCGCCGGGAGGGCGACGAACGCACACGCGACAGACGTCAATGCCGCAAGCCCGCACGCCACGGCGCGCGCGACCACCGGCGCCACCTTCCCGCAGCCCGCGACCCGGACCGTCCGGCCCCGCCCGCGCCGGCTGGAGACCCGGCTGACGGTCGGGTTCACCGAGCAGCGGGTGCCGGGGGTCGGCACCGTGCTCACCCGCACCTACGACGGGTCCCTGCCGGGCCCGACCCTACGGGTACGTCCCGGGGACTCCCTGCAGATCACGCAGGTCAACGCGCTCCCGCCGAACACCGCACCGTCTCACCACGACCTCGGCATGAACGTCCCGCACGGCTTCAACACCTTCAACCTGCATCTGCACGGCATGCACGTCGACCCCACGGGCGAGGCGGACAACGTCTTCCGCTCCTTCGAGCCCGCCGGCACCTCCCGCCGGACCACGACCTGGCGCAGTGTCGTCGATATCCCGGTCAACCACCCGGCCGGCACGTTCTGGTACCACCCGCACCACCACGGCTCCACCGCCACGCATCTGCTGAACGGCCTGACCGGCGTGATCATCGTGGAGGGCGACGTCGACGCGGTGCCCGAGGTCGCCGCGGCCGAGGACATCGTCGTCTGCATCAACGAACTGAAGGTGTCCGACGGCAAGGTCCCCGACCTGACCTCGGAATCCGTCTACGACCGCATCCCCTCGACCTTCCTGGTCAACGGCGCGGTGAGCCCCGTCCTCACCATCGCCCCGGGGGAGGTCCAGCGCTGGCGGGTCGTCAACGCCGGGGCGCTCACCACGCTCTATCTGACCCTGGGCGGGCAGAAGATGCACCAGATCGCCTACGACGGCATCACGTTCATGAAACCCGCCGCCGTCACCGCCTTCCAGCTCCCGGTGGGCGGCCGGGCCGACCTGCTGGTCCGCGGCGGCGAGCCCGGTGTCTACCGGCTGACCGCGGGCGGAGTGCGCCCGCCCCTGATGACGCTCAAGGTCACCGGTACCCCCCGCACGATGTCACTGCCCACCCGGCTCCCGGGCCGGCCCACCACCCTGCCGGAGCCCACCCGCAGGCGTTCGCTGATCTTCCGCAGCTACGAGAACGTCTTCCCGGGTGACTTCACCAACGCCTACCGCATCCTGGGCGACGGCGAGACCCCGCACGCCGACCGCGAGGCCGGGCGCAGCGACGTGGAATGGGGCCGCTTCCGGCCCGACTACGTCAACCACCGCGTCCGCCTCGGCCAGGTCGAGGAGTGGACCGTCACCAACGACTCCCGCCGCCACGCCCACCACCCCCTCCATCTGCACACCAACGCCTTCCTCGTCACCGCGATCAACAACCGCCCGCTGGCCACCCCCGTCTGGCGCGACACCGTGGGCCTGCCGCCCCACGGGTCGCTCACCCTCCGGTTGCGCGCCGAGGACTTCACCGGCCGCGCGATGGTGCACTGCCACCAGTCCCAGCACGAGGACGAGGGCATGATGCAGATCGTCGAGTACGTGCGCTGACGGGCAGGAAGACGGCTCCCGGCCGAGGTGGCCGGGAGCCGTGCGGACAACAGGCGGGCGGCTACTCGACCTTGACCCAGTCGAGCGTGCGCTCCACCGCCTTCTTCCAGCCGTCGTAGCCCTCCGCGCGCTTCTCCTCGGACCACTGCGGCTCCCAGCGCTTGGACTCCTGCCAGTGGGTGCGCAGTTCGTCCTGGCTCTCCCAGAAACCGGTGGCGAGGCCCGCCGCGTAGGCGGCGCCGAGCGCGGTGGTCTCGGCGACGACCGGCCGGCTCACGGGCACGCCGAGAACATCGGCCTGGATCTGCATGCACAGGTCGTTCGACGTGACCCCGCCGTCCACCTTGAGCACGTCGAGACGGACCCCGGAGTCCTGCTCCATGGCCTCGACGACATCGCGGCTCTGGTAGCAGATCGCCTCCAGGGCCGCCCGCGCCAGGTGCGCGTTGGTGTTGTAGCGGGCGAGCCCGACGATCGCGCCCCGGGCGTCGGAACGCCAGTACGGTGCGAACAGACCGGAGAAGGCGGGCACGAAGTACACACCGCCGTTGTCCTCGACGCTCCGGGCCAGCGTCTCGCTCTCGGGCGCACTGCTGATGATCTTCATCTGGTCGCGCAGCCACTGCACCGCGGACCCGGTGACCGCGATCGAGCCCTCCAGGGCGTAGATCGCGGGGCTGTCCTGGAACTGGTACGCCACGGTGGTCAGCAGTCCGTTCTGCGAACGCACCAGCTCCGTACCGGTGTTGAGCACCAGGAAGTTGCCGGTGCCGTAGGTGTTCTTCGCCTCGCCCGGCGCGTAGCAGACCTGGCCGACGGTGGCCGCCTGCTGGTCGCCGAGCACACCGGCGATGGGGATGGCCTCGCGCAGCGGCCGGGAGGTCCGGGTGGTCCCGTACGCCTCGGCGTGCGAGGAGGGGTTGATCTTCGGGAGCATCGCCCGGGGGATGCCGAAGAACCCCAGCAACTCGTCGTCCCAGTCGAGGGTTTCGAGGTCCATCAGCATGGTGCGGCTGGCGTTGGTCACGTCGGTGGCGTGGATGCCGCCGTCGGGGCCGCCGGTCAGGTTCCACAGGACCCAGCAGTCGGTGTTGCCGAAGAGGGCGTTGCCCTGCTCGGCCGCCTCACGCACCCCGTCGACGTTCTCCAGGATCCACTGGATCTTCCCGCCGGAGAAGTACGTCGCCGGCGGCAGCCCCGCCTTGCGGCGGATGACGTCGCCCTTGCCCTCGCGTTCCAGGGCCGCGGCGATGGAGTCGGTGCGGGTGTCCTGCCAGACGACGGCGTTGTAGTACGGCCGGCCGTTGCGCGGGTCCCACACCACGGTGGTCTCGCGCTGGTTGGTGATGCCGATCGCCGCCAGGTCGGTGGGGGAGAGGTTCCCGTGCCGCAGGGCGTTCTGGATCACGGAGTTGGTGCGCTCCCAGATCTCCACCGGGTCGTGCTCGACCCATCCCGCCTTCGGGAGGATCTGTTCGTGCTCCAGCTGATGCTTCGCCACCTCGTTGCCGTTGTGGTCGAAGATCATGAAACGGGTACTGGTGGTGCCTTGGTCCACCGCGCCCACGAAGTCCGCCATGGGGATGCCGCCTCAACTCTCGGGGGTGGGAACGCGCCCGGGGGGCTCCGGCTCCGCCGTCGGCAGGAACCGGCCGACGAAGAACTTGTACAGGAACGCGCCGAGCAGGCCGCCGATCAGCGGGCCGACAATGGGCACCCAGAAGTACAAGTTGTCGTACTGATCTCTCCAGGCTGTGCTGTAGCCCGTGATGTAGCTGGCCAGCCGCGGACCGAAGTCACGTGCCGGGTTGATCGCGTACCCCGCGTCGGTGCCCCAGGCCATGCCGATGCCCACCACGATCAGGCCGACGATCCAGGGGGCCAGATTCGCGCCGGGCGGGTTGTTCAGCAGGTCCGTGACGGCCAGGACGAGCAGCAGGAGGATGGCGGTGCCGATGACCTGGTCACGGAACGCACCCCACTCGTGGACCGGCAGGTTGGTGTTGCCGTTCGCGGGGAGTGTGGAGAACACGCCCTGCGACTTGATGGTGTGTCCGGGGTCGTACGTCCCGAGCGCCTCGGTGTAGTTCCACCGGACGATGAGGGCCGCCACGAAGGCGCCGGCCGTCTGGGCCACCATGTACGGCGCGACCTTCTTCCACGGGAAGCCCTTGAACGCCGCGAGGGCGAGCGTCACCGCGGGGTTGATGTGCGCACCGCTCAGGCGTGCCGAGACATAGACGCCCAGAGTGACGCCGATGCCCCATCCCCAGGCGATGCTGTCGTGGTTGCCCAGCCCGCCCGGGGGTGTGGTGAGTCCTCCGCCGGCCACGACCTGGGCCACCACGCCGCAGCCGAAGAGGATGAGAACCATGGTTCCGGCGAACTCGGCCGACAGTTCGCCGACCAGCGCCGATCTTTTCAGCCGCTCAGCCATCGCAGCTCGATTCCCGCCGGCTCAGGACCGGCCGTAGATTGCCCCGAGTCTCACCGGATCAGAATAGGACGATCAAGCACTTACCGCACATACAGAACATTTATCTGCGGTGGGCGTAGTGGGCGTAGTGGGCGCGGTGGCGGCGGTGGCTGTTTCTGGACGCTGTGATTCCGGATTCCAGGGTGTGCTGGGGGTTCGGTGCGGAAAGTTTGGTTGAATTTCGTAGTTCGCAGGGAGAGGAACGGCGCGTGAGTGAACCGACTGGTCTGGTCTGCCCGGAATGCGGTGTCCCCAGGGCGGCGGACGGCAGCCCGGCCTGCTCCTGCGCCCGCCGCGCGGCCGACGCCCACCTGGAGACCCGCGCGGCGGAGGCGGCGGCCGCGGAGGACTTCGACCCCCTGCGCATACGCCCCTTCGCGGAACCGGCGGTCGCCGCCGAGACCACCGGCGACTTCTCCGATCCGGCCTCCGGGGACTTATCCGGTCCGGCCTCCGGCGAGTTATCCGGTCCGGCCTCCGAACAGGACCGCGACGGCGAATCCGAGCCGATCTCGGGACAGGGTCCCGATGGCACCCCGGAAGCGCCGGAGAGAGCCGAAGAGGCCGGACATGCCGGAGAAGCCGGAGAGGCCGAAGCGACCGGTGGCCGTCGCCGGCCCCGCCGACTCGTCCTGCTCGCCGGCGTGGGAGCGGCCGTGGCGGTGCTGGTGACCGGTGGCACGATCGCCGCCCTGTTCACCTACCAGAGCCCCTCCCGGGACGACGCGGGACCCGACGACGTACGGGCGAGCGTGCCCGCCGGAGCCACCGGGACCCGCACGGCGACCGCCGGCCCGTCCGCCACGGCGTCCCCCACCCAGACCTCCGCGAGTCCGAGCCCGTCGCCGAGCGACAGCCCCTCCGAGAGCGCCGGCACCCCCAGCGGATCCGCCGAGCCGACCGTGTCCCCGACCGGCTCCGACGCCACCTCCACCGCGGCCCCCGCGCCCAGCCCGTCCGGCGGACAGGCGCCGGTGCTCCGCCCCGGTGACAGCGGACCGGAGGTCACCGAACTCCAACTCCGCCTGAAACAGGCCGGTTTCTACGACGGTGACGCCGACGGCGAGTACGGCGGCGAGGTCGAGAGCGCCGTCCGCCGCTACCAGCTCGCCCGGCTCGTCCTCGCGGACGAGTCGGGCGTCTACGGGACGGCGACCAGGGCCGCCCTGGAGTCCGAGACCTCGGAGCCCTGAGCCGGTCCACTCGCCCGAGGGCGACGGCAGGGAGACACCGGGCCCACCGGGTTGCCGAAGTTCGGTGTGCCGTCGGCGTTCCAGGTCCTCTGGGCGGGGGCGCCCTTCGCGTCGCAGGCCCGGTTCGTGGACGCGGTGCGGGCGCTCGCCGACGGCTGGCCGGCCGAGGGCCGGTTCACGCGGGCCGAGCGGGACGCCGTGGTGGCCGCGACAGGTCCGGGCGAACCTGCGGCGCTGAGAGCCTGTGTCGTATCCCCGGTCGGATCAGCCCGCGGCCGGGGTCAGTTCGGCCAGCAGCAGGGTGCGGTCGTCGGCACCGGGCGTGCCCGACGGGCGGTGCAGGAGCCGTTCGCACAGGGCGGGCAGCGCGGCCGGGTCGCCGGTGTCGGCGGGCTGCTCGGCGACGGCCTCGTCCAGAGCGCGCGCCAGCCGGCCTATCTCCTGGTCTATGTCGGCCTCCCGGGACTCGACCAGACCGTCGCTGTACAGCGCGAGCAGCGCCGGTTCCGGCAGGGTCAGCACCGTCGGCTCGTAGCTGCCCGCGCCGAGGCCGAGCGGCAGGCCCGCACCGGTCAGGGCCACCGGGGCGGTGCGCCCGTCCGGGCCGCGCAGCAGCGGCGGGGGATGACCCGCCCCCACCAGCGAGCAGGTGCGCTCCCGCGCGTCCCACTCGGCGTACACACAGGTCGCGAACGAGGCCCCGGGCGTCTCGCTGGCGAGCGCGTCGAGCCGTCGTATGAGCTCGGCCGCCGGGATGTCGAGGCCCGCCAGCGTCCGCAGGGCCGTGCGCAGCTGGATCATCGCGACGGCCGACTCCGGGCCGTGCCCCATGGCGTCCCCGACGATCAGCCCGACCCGGTCGCCCGGCCGCCGCAGCACGTCGTACCAGTCGCCGCCGACCACACTGCCCTTCCCGGCGGGCAGACAGCCGTGCGCTATCCGGCACCCTTCGAGCTTCTGCGCCGGACCCGGCGGCAGGCTGTCCCGGATGGCCAGGGCGGTGCGCCGCTCGCGCTCGTAACGGCGCGCGTTGTCCAGGGCCACACAGGCCCGGGCGGCCAGCGCCTCCACGGCGGCCACGTCGGCGGGCCGGAACGGCGTCCGCCCCTCCCTGCGGGTGCATGTCATGAAGCCGATCGGGACGCCCCGCAGCCGCAGCGGGACGACGAGGAAGGAGCCCACGCGCCGCAGGTCGCCCCGGCGCGCATCGCCGTCCCCGGCGGCCATGAGCCGCTCGGCCATGTACGGGTCCACCCTCTCCAGCACCTGGGCGTGCCCGGCCAAGAGGGCCTGCGCGTACGGAGTGTCGCGCGGGAAGGACACCATCTCCCCGACCGGCAGCGCCTCCTCCCAGTCCTCGGCGCTCCCGGGCCCCACCCGCAGCGCCAGCCGGCGCGCCTCCACGCGCGGCGCGTCCGAGGCCGGGGGCGCGGCGGGGTGCGTGTCCTCCTCGCGGCGCCAGCGCTCCAGGACGAACAGCGAGGCCGCTTCGCAGAATCCGGGCGTCAGCGCGTGCACGACATGGCTGCCGGTCAGCCGCAGATCGAGTTCCGAGCCGATGACGTCGGCCGCGGGGGAGAACATCGACCGCCGGGGCGAGGACAGGGGGTCGGGTGAGTCGGAGCCGCTGCTGTGCGGGTCGTTCAGCAGGGTCGTGCCTTTCCGGTGTGACGGCCGCGCGGCGGGGACAACGGATCACCACGCGTAGTCGGCCACTATATGATGAAGCGTCAAGTTGCGAGGGCCCGAGGGAAGTTGTCGCCCTTCGGGTGAGATCGGTCAGGACGAATCGGCGCGGCCGGCCTGCCACTCCTTGTAGGCGGCCACCGCGGTGGGCAGCGTCGGGAAGATCAGCTCCTCGCCGACGGACTCCGTCAGTCTGTACGCGTCCAGGTCGTTGCGCAGGTCCTGCTTGACCCGCGCCAGCGCGAACACCACGTCCCGCCGGGCGAGTTCGCGGCGCAGCTCGTCGACGGCGTCGAGCGCGGTGATGTCGACCTCCACATTGGCCTCGGCGTTCAGCACGAACCACCGCACCGGGTCCTCCTGTTCGTCGACCGCGGCCAGCGCCCGGCGCCGGAAGTCCTCCGCGTTGGCGAAGAACAGCGGGGAGTCGTACCGGTACACCAGCAGTCCCGGGATCGTGGTGGCCTGCGGGTAGTCGTCGACGTCGTGCATCCCGGCCAGTCCGGGCACCAGGCCCTGCACCGCGTCGTGCGGACGGGCCACCCGGGTCAGCAGCTCCGCCACCGAAAGACCCACGGCGACCAGCACGCCGTAGAGGATGTCCAGGGCCAGCACACCGGCCAGGCAGCCGACGGCGAGCAGCAGTTCACGGCGGCGGAAGGAGGCCAGCCGGCGGAAGCCCGCCAGGTCGATCATCCGGACCGCCGCGTAGACGACGAGCGCGCCGAGGACCGCCGACGGGGTGTCCGTCAGCAGCGGCCCCAGGAAGAGCAGCACCGCGAGCACGACCGCCCCCGCGACCAGGGAGTACGCCTGGCTGCGGCCGCCCGCCGAGGAGGCGAGCGCGGTGCGGCTCGCGCTGCTGCTGACCGGGAAGCCGTGCAGCACCCCCGCACCCAGGTTGGCCGTGCCCAGCGCCAGGAACTCCTGGTCGGCGTCGAGCGCCGGGCCCTCGGCGTCGGGGTCGGCGAACGCGCGGGCGGTCAGCACGAAGTCGGTGTAGGCCACCAGGAGCACGCCCACCGCGGGCAGGACGAGCTGCGGCAGGTCCGACAGGTCCGGAACGGACAGGCTCGGCAGGCCCGTGGGGATCTCGCCGATCACCTTCAGGCCGTAGCGCTCGTCCAGGTCGAACAGGGCGACCGCGGAGGTGGCGAGGACCACCGCCAGCAGCGGGCCCGGGACCCGGGGGAACCATCGGGCCACCACGAACAGCAGGACGAGGATCGCGACCGAGAACGACAGCGTGGCGAGATGGAGGTCCGGCAGGTTCCGGATGAACGACCACACCTGGGGGAAGAACTCCGTCCCCGTGGTCTCCACCCCGGTCAGCTTGGGCAGTTGGTCCACGATCATGATCAGCGCCACGCCCGCCAGATACCCGATCAGGACCGGCCGGGACAGCAGGTCCGCGACGAAGCCCAGCCGCAGCGCCCACGCCGCCAGACACAGCAGCCCCACCGTGACGGCCAGTGCGGCGGCCAGCACGGCGTAGCGCCCCGGATCACCTGCCGCGAGCGGCGCCACCACCGTGGCCGTCATCAGCGCGGTCGTCGACTCCGGCCCCACCGACAGCAGTCGGGAGGAGCCGAACAGCGCGTACAGGCCGAGCGCGGGCAGGATCGCCCACAGCCCGGCCACCGGCGGCAGTCCGGCCACACCCGCGTACGCCATCACCTGCGGCACCAGGTACGCCGCGACGGTCAGCCCGGCGAGCAGGTCGCCGCGCAGCCACGTACGGCGGTAGCCGGCCAGTACCGTGAGCCCGGGCAGCGGGCGGAACCTCGGCGGGGCCTGCGACATGGATCTCCCTTGTGTCGACGCCTTGAGCCCCCGGGCGGGGTGCTCGCGACAGCATCGCAGGGTGTCGTGGCCGGGGCGGGTCCCGGCGGGGCCGTGTGCCGCCCGGGTCACGCCCGGATCCGGCTACGTGTGGATCCGGCTACGCGTGGTTCAGGCCCAGCAGCCGTTCACCGTCGCGGCGAGGCCGTCCATGGCGTCCTTGATGTCGCTCGCGTTGGCGGTGGAGCCGTTCTCGATGAAGGAGAACACCTTCCACTTGCCGTCCTTGCCCTGGGTGAGCCCGCTCAGCGCGATGGCCCCGGTGAGGGTGCCGGTCTTGGCGTGCACCTTGCCGACGGCGCACGAGGAGTTCACGTCGTCGAAGCGGCCCCACTCCGGGCCGAGGGTGCTGCCGGCCTCGCCGGAGACGGGCAGACCGTCCAGGATGGAGCCCAGGGTGTGCGCGTAACGGTCCTGCGTCAGCAGTTCGAGGATCTCGGCGAGGGTGGCCGCCGGGATGCGGTTGGCGCGGGAGAGGCCGCTGCCGTCGTACATCTCGAAGTTGGCGAGGGACACGCCGTAGCGCTTGCTCAGCACCTGGCGCACGACCTCCGTGCCGTCCTCGAAGGTGGCCGACCGGCCCGCGCCGAGGGCGGTCATCCGCAGGAGCGTTTCGGCGATGTTGTTGTCGCTCTTCTTGATCATCGTGTGGACGATGTCCGACAGCGGCGCCGACTTGTGCCGGGCCACCGGCACGTCGTGCTTGCTCGCGGTGGCGCGGGTGACGTCCCCGTCGACGGTGACGCCGTTCGCGGCGAGCTGCTGGGCGAAGACCTGCCCGGCGTCCAGCGAGGTGTCGTCCACGCCGGCCCCGTCGACGACCAGCGCGCGCACCGGGGCGACCGAGTCGGGGTAGTAGCCGGTGTTCCAGCCGTTGGCCAGGCTCGGCTCGGGAAAGAGGCTGTCGTCCACGGCGACCTTCACGGAGGTCAGGCCCGCGGCCTTGAGTCCGGCCACCGCCGTAGTCGCCAGCTCGGCGAGGTCGGCGCTGGTCAGGGTCCGGTCGCCGCCGCCGACGAGGGTCAGCGTGCCGTCGCCGTAGACGACCTTCGTGGTGAAGCGGTGGTTCGGGCCGAGGACCGTGAGGGCGCCGGTCGCGGTGGCGAGCTTGGTGTTGGACGCGGGCATCAGCGCGGTGGCGGCGTTGTGGTCCCACAGGGTGGCGTCCGACTCGGCGTCCAGGACCACCCCGCTGACGTTGGAGCCCAGGCGCGTGTCGAGGACGCGGGTCTCCAGGTTCGTGACCATCTGCTGGTCGTCGGCGTCGAGGGTCGTGGTCTTCGCCGTGGCGCCGATGCCCTTGCCGGCCGCGAAGGCCGAGGGGCCCGACAGCGCCACCGAGGCGACGGGCACGGCCATGGCGAGCACCAGGGCCCGCCGCATCCCGGTGCCGTTCTGCCGGGGCTTGCGGTGCCGGCGCCGGCCGCCGGGCTCGAAAGAGGCGGCGGAGGTCTCCGTGGTCATGACACTCATGGGGGTCCAGGCTTTCTGTGGGGGCCCTGTCAGCGAACTCCGGCGCACCATACCGGAATTGATCGTCCCGCCGTGCGGCCGGGTCGGGGCTGCCCGAGGGGGTGCCCGCACCTGCCCCGGTGGTCACCCGCCGGGGGTGCGGGCGGATGCCCTTCCCGATCGATACGCTGTACCGTACGATGACCCGCATGCCCCGTCGCACCCCCGCCCTGGACCGCGCGACACCGGACCGGATCGCCCGGACCGCCCTCCGACTGATCGACGAGGACGGCCCCGAAGCACTCACGTTCCGTGCCCTCGCCGCGCGGCTCGACATCTCCCTGGCCTCCCTGCAGCGCCGCTGCACCGACCTGGCCGGGCTGCTCGACCTGTGCCTCGACCACCTCGCCGCCCACCTGCCCGAACCCGCGCCGGGCGACGACTGGGCCACGGCCACCGAGGCCCGGTTCACCGCGCTGTACCGGCTGCTGGTGGCCCACCCGGGCCTGCTCGTGCTGCGCGGAGCCCGCCCCTGGCTCGGGGTGAACCTGCTGGCCCGGCTGGTGGAGCCGCAGCTCGCCGACAGCCTCGCCGCCGGGATGACCGCCGAGGAGGCGATCGTCGCGTACCGCCGGATGTATCTGCTGACCCTCGGCAGCGCGAGCTTCGTGGACCACCGCGACCCCGGCTCCGCCCGCGCGCTCACCCGCACCGCGCTGGCCGCCCTCGACCCCGAGGAGTTCCCGGCGCTGACGGGCCAGCTGACCGCGATCGTGCCGGCCGTGACCGGGCACGACGTCTACTACGGCGCACTGCGCCAGCTGATCCGGGCCGCCGACCCGAACCCGGCCGCCGCCGACACCCCCTGAGGACTTCCATGACCACCCCCGCACGCATTTTCAGCAGCGACAACACCGCCGGCGCCTCCCCGGAGATCGTCGAGGCCGTGACCCGGGCCGCCGCCGGGCAGGCCAGGCCGTACGGCGCGGACGACGTCACCGCCGACGTCCGGCGCCGGCTGTGCGAGATATTCGAACGTGACGTGGACGTGCTGATCGTCTCCACCGGCTCCGCCGCCAACGCCCTCTCCCTCGCCGCCCTGACCCCGCCCTGGGGCAGCGTGCTCTGCCACCGGGACAGCCACATCAACAACGACGAGTGCGGGGCGCCCGAGTTCTACACGGCGGGTGCGAAGCTGGTCCCGCTCGGCGGAGAGGACGCGAAGATCGACCCCGACGAACTGCGGGCGGCCGTACGGCACAAGGCGGGGGACGTGCACAGCGTGGAGCCCTCGGTGGTGAGCCTGACCCAGGCGACCGAGACCGGCGCCGTGTACACCCTCGACCAGATCGAGACCCTGGGCTCCCTCACCAAGGAGGCGGGGCTGCGGCTGCACATGGACGGGGCCCGGTTCGCCGGAGCCGTCGCCGCGCTCGGGCGCACCCCCGCCGAGCTGACCTGGCGGGCAGGCGTGGACCTGCTGTCGTTCGGCGCGACCAAGAACGGCACGATGACCGCCGACGCGATCGTCGTCTTCGACCGCTCCCTCACGCCCGAACTCTCCTTCCGCGCCAAGCGGGCCGGTCAGCTCGCCGCCAAGATGCGGTTCCACGCCGCCCAGTTGGACGCCTACCTCACCGACGGCCTGTGGCTGCGCAACGCGGCTCACGCAGGCGCCATGGCGGCCCGCCTCCAGGACGGCCTGAAGGCGCTGCCCGAGGTCGGCCTGCTCGGCGCCGCCGACGCGAACGTGGTCTTCTGCCGGCTGCCCCAGCAGGTTACCGAGGGTCTCCTGGCCGAGGGCTATGTCTTCTACCACGACCGCTGGGAGCCGGGCGTGGCCCGCTTCGTCACCTCCTTCGCGACGACGGCGGCGGATGTGGACGGTCTGCTGGAAGCGGTCGGCAGATACGCGGGCTGAGCGGGAGGACACCGGTCGGGGCCGGCCTCAGCCGACGATCCGGCCGAGGTCGATCCGTGCGATGTCCGGGGCCGGGCCGTTCGCGTTCCCGAATGTCACCGTGTTGGTGCCCTCCGCCAGGTCGACGGGGACGGCCAGCGTCCAGAAGTCGTCAGGGCTCCAGGTGTTCTTGAAGGTCGCCCGCAGCGGGGCGCCGCCGCCCACCGTGATGTCCGCAGTGCGCGAGACGATGTCCGTGTTGTAGGCGTGGCCGTTGTCGCGCCGGTCGTCGTGCGCGTAGTGGACGACCAGCAGATGGCGGCCCGGCCTCGGCGCGTCCACGGTGAACCGGGCCGTACCGGCGGGGGCACCGCCGAGCCCGGTGACGCGGTGCCCGCCGGGGGCATGGGCGCACGTGACCAGCCGGGCCCTGCCCGAGAGCACGGCGGTGGCGGCCCCGAAGGCCAGGACCCCGGTGTCCGAGCCGTCGCCGGAGACCTCCAGGGAGCGCAGCTCGGCCCGCCCGGCCGTGGCGGTGACCCGGTTGTTGCCCGCCGCGAGGAACAACCGCAGCGGTGTGCCGGGCGCGGCGGTCACCGTCTCCCCGTGCAGGGCGAGTTCCACCTCCGCCGAGGCCCGCGTCACGAGCGTGAAGTAGCCGTCGCGCGGGGCGTACACGTCGAAGACCGCCCGGTCGCCGCCGCCCAGCACGAGCGCACCCGTGCCGGCCCCGGCCGACGAGGAGTAGTCGTACGACGGCTCGCCGCCGACGTCCGCCAGCGTCGCCTCGTACACGGCGGACGGGGCACCGGTGCGGGCGGTCAGATCGACGCGGTCGAGGGCGACCTCGGCCTCGCCCTTGGCGAGCGTGAGGACACGCGTGCCGGCCCGCAGTTCCACACGGACGTCCTTCCTGCCGCCGTGGGCCCAGTTCTGGGTGGACGGGTAGGTGACGACGACCGGGTCGCCGCCGTCGACCGACAGCCGTTGGGTGGCGGGGCCGCCGGACTGGTTGCCGTAGAGGATCGCCAGGTCGTAGATGCCGTCGGCGGGCACCGTCACCGTGAAGTCCACCTTGCTGGTGGGGGAGTCGAGCGACTCGACGTTCCGCGAACCGGAGGCCGCGTAGCCGTTGGCGTCGCCCACCGTGCCGTGGGTGCGGATCCTCCCGCCGGTGACGGCCGCGTCCTGGGCCTCGTACGACGCCGACCAGGGGACGCGGGCGGGGTCCGGGGTGCCCCGGCCGGCCGGGGTGAGGACGATCCGGTAGGCGGACATCCGGCGCAGGCCGCGCAGCGGCACGGTCACCGAGCCGTCCCCGGCCACCCGCACCTTCGTCCGCGCGAGTACACGCGGTGCCGCGTGCGGCCCTTCGTACCCGGACCAGGCGGCCTCGGCGACGGTCGCGACGACCGTACGGCCGAACAGGGCGGGGGAGACGTTCTGTACGACGACGTCGGCGTCCCCCGTCGAACCGCCGAGCAGCACCTGGGCCTGGCGGCGCCCGGTGTCGAGGGAGGCGAGACCCTGGAGGGTGTCGACGGTGTGCGGCTCGGGCGGTGTGACGCGGACCGTGTCGCCGGTCAGGCCCGCGTACCAACGGAAGAACCACCAGCCGCCGTTGGGGATGTTCACGCGCACCACATTGCCGCTGAGATTACCGGCGGCGTCCCAGTAGGCCTGGTGGGCGTACACCTTGTTCCGCTCGAACATCGCGACCCACTGCACGAGCTGGCCCGGCACGGACAGGTCACGGCGGTTGGCGTACTCGTCGATGTTCACCGTCAGCGGCGGGAGGCCCGACTCCCGCTCGATCGAACGGTATTCGTCGTAGTGGGCCTGGAAGTCCCGCAGCGAGGAGGAGTCCAGCTCGTGCCAGGTCATCACCTGCGGCAGGACGTCCTCGCGCCGGGCGAAGGCGAGGAAGTCGCTCAACAGGCGGGCGTGGTAGGCGGCTTCGTTGGGCCCGGCGATCCGAGCGTCCGGGTGGATCGCCCGGATGCGCCGGTACACCGTCCTCCAGTCCCGCAGGAACCGGTCCCGGTTGGCCTCGTACTCCGCCGGGTCGGCGGCGTCCAGGTGGTACCAGATCTGGTCGGGCTCGTTGAAGGGGACGTAGACGAACCGGTCGCGGTCCGGCCGGGCGGAGATCTCCTCGACGATCGTGCCCACCCGGGCCAGATGATCGTCGATGCCCAGGTCCTCGTACGGCCACTGGGCGTAGACGTCCTGCAGCAGCACGTTGATGTCGCCGCCGTTGCGGAAGAAGGACCGGGCGACGGTGAGCGCGTCCCCGTTGGGGTGCTGGGCGCCGCCCTCCGGTTTCTGGGAGATGCCGGTGATCTTCAGGGGCGCGAGCACGGCGTCGCCGGGGACCCCGTCGTCGCTGAGCCCGTACAGCGCCCCGTTGGCGCCGTGCAGCACCGGGCCCTCGGAGTCGGCGAGGTCGACGGTCAGACGGTGCGGGACCGTGAGGGGCGCGGGCGGCGGTCCCGAGCTCTCCCGCACCAGCAGCTCCGGCTCGGCGACGGGGTACGAGTGCGGCGGCGCCGGCTCCTGCGGCCGCGGTGCCGACTCCTCCAGCGCCGAGTGCAACAGCGCGAACGCCGCCCGCCCCAGACCGGCGAAGTCCAGCCGTACGGTGGTCAGCCGCGGGGTCAGGAACGCCGCGTGCGGGGCGTCGTCGAACCCGGCCACGCTGATCTCGCCGGGGACCGCCCGGCCGCACTCGTGCAGGGCGCGCATCACCCCGAGCGCGAGGTCGTCGTTGCCGCACAGGACCGCGGTGACGGCCGGGTCGCGGGCCAGCCTCAGCCCCGCCGCATGACCGCCCTGCGGTCCCCAGCCCCCTTGCAGGGGACGGGGCCTCGGCGCGCCCGCGTCCCGGAGCGCCTGCCGCCAGCCGCTGGTGCGGGGACCGGTGCGGCGGGTGCCGGAGGGGAGCGCGACGTAGTGCACGGTCTCATGGCCGAGGGAGAGCAGATGCCGGGTCGCCTCGTAGGCCGCCCGGTGGTCGTCCGTCCACACCCAGGGGCGGCCGTCACGCGGCTCACTCGTGGGCGTCTCGACCACACCGACGACCGGCAGACCGGGCGGGACGCAGTCCAGCGCCCGCACCCCGGCCGGATCGTAGGCGATCACGATGAGCCCGCCGCCGTTGTCCGCCGCCCGCTGCACCTCTGCGGCGACAGCGGCTTCCCCGGCCGACTCCAGGACACCGATCCCGACCGAGTAGGAGGCGGCGCGTGCGGCCTCCTCGACACCCCGCAGCACGGAGGCGTACCCGTAGTGGGTGGTGTTCGCGGTGAGCACGGTGACCGCCCTGCGGCGTCCGCTGGCCAGCGCGAACGCGGTGGGGTTGCGCCGGAAGCCGAGCGCGTCGACGGCGGCCAGCACCCGCTCCCGGGTGGCCGGGCTGACCCGTGGATGACCGTTGATCACCCGGGAGACGGTCTGGTACGAGACTCCGGCGGCGGTGGCGACATCCCGGATGCTCGCGGGACGCCTGGTGTGACCGGTCACATGCATGACGGGATTGTTACCGGTCACACCGGGGGCGTCAAGGGAAGGGTCATGGGAAGGGCGGGGGCGCGGTCGGCCTACCAGGTGTGGGCGACGTCCACCACGAGACGGCCGTCGAGCTGGAGCACCCGGAAGGGCAGCCGGGCCCGCACCCCGAGGCCGAACTGGGTCTGGCCCTCGAAGCTGCCGGCGAACCGGGTGTCCCGGAAGGTGCTGTAACCGGTGAGGTCCACGCCCGGCAGGGGCTGTCCGGCCACGGCGGGGTAGGTGGACGTGCCGGTCTCCGGGTCGTAGGCGGGCGCCCGCACGATGACCTCCAGGATGGCGCCGCCGCCCACCGGGATGGGCTTGCCCGACCCGTCCTGGATGAGCTCGTCGACATAGTGCACGAAGTAGCCGAGCTGGTCGGCGGAGGCGTCCGGGACGTCGACGACGAACCGGTCGTAGCAGTCGTGGCGGCCGGTCCTGACGTTGGTGACGTACTCGCCCGCCGTGCCGGCCCAGCTCGTCTTGTCGAGGCTGCCCCAGCCGGTCGGGCAGGCGGCCGCCGCCCGAGGAGCGGCGGCCGGTGCGGCCACGGCGGGAACCGCGGCCGCGCCCAGCGTCGCGGTCAGCAGGACTGCGGTCGCCCAGACGGTCTTGCTTCGTACCATCTTGTTCCCCCAAGAGTGTGAGTGTCTGGTATTAGGGGAGACATTCAGTTTGGCCCGAAGGTTGCACCCGCTTTACCCGAAAGTGGGGGAATTCTGCTTTCTGCCCTACGACAGGCTCGTGGTGGTGTAGGCGCACTCCGTGTAGATGTACCCGGACTGCAGCTTGGCCGTGTCCGAGGCCGGCGTGGCGAGGCTGTCGCCGTTCGGCTTGTGCAGGAAGTACGTGGTGCCGACGGGCAGGCTGATGGTGCGCTCCGGATAGTTCCTGTTGGCGTTGCAGGGCTTGAAGCCGATCGAGAGCGTCTCGGTGAAGGAGTACGTCCTGCAGCTGCCGCAGCCCTTGAGCTTGAAGCTGCCGGTCACCGGGCCCGTGTACATGACGGTGATGTCGTCGGGGCTGTCGTTCTGCACGGTCACCGAGATGCTGCCGCCGGAGCGGGTCGTGGGCAGCTTCTTGCCGGCGGCCGGAACCGTCTGGGCGATCTCCGCCGCGATCGCGATCTTCTTCGCCCGGGCGGCGTTCTTGGCGCTCTTGTTCGCGGAGACGTACTCCTCCATGGTCGTCTGCGCCTCGTCGAAGTCGCCGTCCTTGTACTGGGCCACACCGCAGTTGTACGCGCCCGACCTGGCGCTGTTCGAAGCCCGCCCGGCGTCCTGGGTCAGCGCGTCGGAGACGCTCGCGTCCTCGGCCGTGATGTTCTCGATCTGGCCGCTGAGGGTCTTGAGCTGCTCGACCGCCGTGCACGGGTCGCTGCCGCTCAGCCCCTTGACCGTGGCGGAGACGGCCGAGCCCACGGCCGGCTCGACCTTCGCGGCCTGCGCCGAGTCGGGGAACGTGGTGAGCAGCTCACCGAACTGCGCGGCCCAGGTCGACTGCCCGCTCGTGAGACCGTCCGAGGCGCACTCGTAGAGCGAGGTGGCCAGCCGGTCGTCGGGCCAGGTCTTCAGATCGCTGAGGTCGGTCTCCGGCATCTTCTTCGGAACCGTCCGCAGATAGTCGAGCGGGGCGATCGCCTCGCAGTAGTCGCCCTTCTCGTAGACGGCTCCGACGGTGGCGTAGTACGTCTTCATCCGGGCCGGCACCTTCGCGGCCGCCCGTGAGTCCGGGTGGTCGGCGCTCAGGTTCTCGTAGGCCTCCAGTGCCTCGCGGTAGTCGGACTGCGCCGAGGAGAACGCCCGCTCGCCGGCCGCCTCCACCAGTTGGTCGGCCTTGTCGAGCCGGTCGAGGAGCATCTGCTGCGTCGCCTCGTCCCGCGCGCTGTCGTACGCCACGACACCCCCGGCCGGCGCGACGAGCAGCACCAGCCCCAGCGCGAGCGCCAGCGGCGCGGACGGCGGCCACGCCAGCCGTGTCCGCAGCCCCACGACGGCCCCGTGCGCGGCCACGGCGACCAGGAACAGGGCGTACAGCACCAGCGCGAACACCGGCACCCCGTCCGGGTCGGCCGGCAGCGCCACGAACAGCAGCACGGCGGTCGCGGCCAGGCACATCAGCATCAGCACCCAGCGCCGCACCAGCGCGTAACCGAGCCCGAGGCCACTGAGATTGAGCACCGCCACGGCGACCGCCCGCACCCCGTCCGCAGGCGCGGGCGGCGGCGCCACCGGCATCGGCGGCATGACGAAGCCCTGGTCATATCTGCCGTACTGGTCCCCGGACATGGCGGCCTCCCCCGTCGACTGCGCCCGCGTGGCTCTGATTTGTCAGTCTATCGGGGGAGGAAGAGGCACCGACAGGGCGAGGGGGAAAGCCGGACGGTTATGGGGTCGAAAGGCTGAAGCTCAGTACGCCGCCCTCGGCGGGGAAGGAGTCGGGCAGCCAACGGGGGTCCGTGCGGCGGCCGTTGAGGCGGACGTCGCGGACGCGGGAGGCCGTGTCCGAGGCCTGTGGGGCGAGGACGGTGATGTTCACGCCGTTGCCTCGGCGGATCACGGTCGCGGGGAACAGCGGGCTGGCCAGGGCGAGTTGGGGGCTGCCGGGGATCTGGGGGTACATGCCGAGGGCGGCCCAGACGGCCCAGGAGGACATGGCGCCCAGGTCGTCGTTGCCGACCAGGCCGTCCGGGCCGTCCCCGAAGAGCGTGGTGAGGATGCCCCGTACGGTGTCCTGGGTGCGGTCGGGGCGGCCCAGGTAGTCGTACGCCCAAGGAGTGTTGAAGGACGGCTCGTTGCCGACATACGCGTACGGCTGGTCGGCGCCGCCGTTGTACTCGGTGAAGAAGGTGTCCAGGCGGGCGGTGACCGCCGCGTCGCCGCCCATCGCCGTGAACAGGCCGGGCAGGTCGTGCGGGACCATCCAGGTGTACTGGGCCGCGTTGCCCTCGACGAAGTCCCGGCGCTGCGTCGGCTTGAAGGCGGGCCAGGTGCCGTCGGCGCGGCGGGGCTGGAGGTAGCGGCTGTCGGGGTGGAGCAGGTTGCGCCAGTTGCCCGACGCGTGCAGCAGCGCCGCCTGTGTCCCCGTGTCACCCAGTCGGCCGGCCAGGTGGGCGAGGGCGGCGTCGGCGACTGCGTACTCCAGGGTGGTGGCCGCCGCGCCCCAGACCCCCTTCGTTCCGGCGGGGATGTAGCCCAGGGTGTCGTAGAAGGTGTGTCCGGGGCGCTGTCGGTCGTCCTGGCGTCCGGCGACGGCCGTGCGCAGCAGCTCCCGGGCCTCGAAGCCGGTGCCGCCGAAGGCGTGCACGGAGGCGGCCATCGCGGGCAGCGGGTCGCCGACCATCACCCCGGTGCCGCCGTTGGCGAGCGTCCAGCGGTCGAAGTAGCCCGCCTGGCGGCCCTGTTCGAGGATGGACTGGGCGACGTCCGAGGCCTCGCGCGGGGCGAGGAGTGCCAGCAGCTGGATCTGGGAGCGGTAGACGTCCCAGCCGGAGAAGTTCGCGTACTGCACATGCCCGGGCCGGGTGCGGTGGATCAGGCCGTCGAAGCCCCGGTAACGGCCGTCGGCGTCGCTGAAGGCGCCGGGGTGCAGCAGGGAGTGGTAGAGGGCGGTGTAGAACATCCGGCGCCGTGCCTCGGTGCCGCCGGTGACGGTGATCCGGCCGAGCCAGCCGTTCCACTGCCGGCGCGCGGCCCGCCGTACCTCGTCGAGCGAGCGGCCGCGCTGCTCCACGAGCGCGTTGCGGCGGGCGGCGTCCTCGCTCACGAAGGAGATGCCGACCCGCACGGTCACCTCACGGGTGCCGGGCGCGAACGACACGTACGCCCCGGACGTCCTCCCGTCCAGCGGCTCGCTGTGGGCGAGGGGCCGGTCGAACTCCGCGTGGAAGTAGAGGCGGTAGCGGACGGACGTACCGCAGAAACCGCCGCTCTCCGTGAAGCCGGACAGGGACCGGGCGCCGACGGTGACCGTGCCGGTGGCCTTGTTCCAGGCCCGCCCGGCGTCCACGGTCAGCCCGGCGGGTTCGTCCGCGCTTACCGGGAAGGTGAGGCGGGCCACGCCGGACCGCTGGGTGGCGGCGATCTCGGTACGGATCCCGTTGTCGAAGTCCACCCGGTAACTGCCGGGCGCCGCCTGCTCGTTGGCGTGGGAGAAGGTCGCGTACCGGGCCTCCGGATCCGCCGCCGGCCGGCCCGTCAGCGGCATGAACGGTACGTTCCCGTAGTCGCCGCAGCCCGCACCGGACAGATGGGTGAGGCTGAAGCCGCGGATGCGGTTGTCGGCGTGGGCATAGCCGCCGAACTGGCGCGTGACCGTGTCCGGGCTCCACTGGATGCCGCCCAGCGGCGCCGAGGCCCCGGGGAACGTGTTCCCGCCACCGCCTCCATGGCCCCAGTCCACCCCGCCCGGCTTGGTGCCGACGAAGGGGTTGACGTAACGGGCCGGGTCGGCGACGGACGACCCGGACGTGACGTCGGCCCACGCGGGCGGGGCCAGCAGCACGACCGCCGCCACGGCGGCCCCGAGAGGTGACAGGCGCAATGAGATCTCCTTGCGTCGCGGATGGCCGGCGGAGCGCACGGCGGGGGAGACGCCCACTGTCACCGCCCCGGCCGCGCACACCGAGCCGCCGTGCCGGACGACACCCGGAAGTCAGGCACACGGCGCAGTCCCGGCCGACCGCGCCCCCTCGTGAACAGCGCGGATGTCTCATTCGTAACTCTGGGTAACCCCGTCCGTGACGTAAGGTCGAGACGGGGTGGACGAACGGGGTGGAGCGAAACGGGGAGGGGATCGCGTGCCGCCGGAGCCGGTGCGGTTCATGGTGCTGGGCACCCTACGGGTGTGCCGGGGGGAGACGGAGCTGGACGTCGGGGGGCCGCAGGAGCGCGCCTTTCTGGCGCTGCTGCTGGCCAGGGCGGGGCAGCCGGTCGCCGTGAGCGAGATCGTGGACGTCCTGTGGGGCGCGGAGCCGCCGCGCAGCGCGGTCAACGTCGTCCGGCGGCACGTGGGTTCGCTGCGTCGGCTGCTGGAACCCGGGCTCCCCGCCCGCGCCGAGGGCAGTCGGCTGGTACGGGACGCCGGAGGGTACCGGCTCGTCACCGACGGTGACGGTGCGGACCTCCTGCGGTTCCGCGCCCTGGGCGAGGCGGCCCACCACAGCGCGGACACCGCACCGGCCCGAGCGGTGCAACTCCTCACCGAGGCGCTCTCGTTGTGGCGCGGCCCGATCGGCGAAGGCATCCCCGCGCCCGCCCGCAGGCATCCGGCGTTCGAAGGGGTGGAGCGCGAACGGCTCACGGCCGCACGGGAGCTGGCCGACGCCGCCCTGCGTGCCGGGCTGCCGGAGCAGGCCCTGCCCCCGCTGCGCCGGACCGCCGCCGACCATCCGCTGGACGAACCCCTCCACACCGGCCTGCTCCGCCTGCTCGCCGCGGCCGGCCACCGCACCGAGGCGCTCACCGTGTACGAGGCCGTACGGGCCCGGCTCGCCGAGGAGTTGGGGATCGACCCCGGGCCGGAACTCAGGGACGCCCACCACGTCCAGGAGGTCCAGGAGGTCCAGGAGGTCCACGACGCCCTCCCTCACGTCACCCCGTCCCAACTGCCGTACGACCTCCCCCTGTTCACCGGTCGGCAGGCTGAACTGGACGAGATGCTCGCACTGTTCGACGCGGAGCTGCCGTGTCCCGGGACCGTCGTGATCGGCGCCGTCGGCGGCATGGCGGGCGTCGGCAAGACCACCCTCGCCGTGCACTGGGCGCACCGGGTCGCCGACCGGTTCCCCGACGGACAGCTGTATGTGAACCTGCGCGGTTTCGACCCGTCCGGCGCGGTGATGGAACCGGGAGAGGCCGTCCGGGGCTTCCTGGACGCGCTCGGCGTACCGCCCGAACGTGTCCCGCACGGGCTGGACGCGCAGACCGCGCTCTACCGGAGCGCACTGGCCGGGCGCCGCGTCCTCGTAGTCCTCGACAACGCCAGGGACGCCGAGCAGGTCAGGCCGCTCCTTCCCGGTTCGCCCGGCTGCCTGACCATCGTCACCAGCCGCGACGAACTGCCCGGCCTGGTCGCCGCGCACGGGGCGCGCTCACTGACCCTGAGCCCCTTCGACACGGACCAGACGCGCGCCTTCCTCGTCCGCCGGCTCGGTGCGGCACGGGTGGACGCCGAGCCCCGGGCCGCCGACGAGATCGGCGCCCTGTGCGCCGGGCTGCCCCTCGCCCTCGCCTGTGTCGCCGCCCGCGCCGCCGCCCACCCCCACTTCCGTCTCGCGGACGTGGCCGCCGAACTGCGCGAGGCGGACGGCAGCCTCGACGCCTTCGCCCGCGCCGACGCCTCCGTCGACGTGAGCACGGTCTTCTCCTGGTCCACCAACGCCGTGTCCCCCGACGCGGCCCGCCTCTTCCGGCTGCTGGCCCTCCACCCGGGCCCCGACTTCTCCCTCCGGGCCGCGACCGCCCTCGCGGGCCTCCCGGAGCGCCGCACCCGCCGGCTGCTGACCGAGCTGGCCGGCCTTCACCTGATCGCCGAGCACAGCCCCGGCCGCCACTCCTTCCACGACCTTCTGCGCGCCCACGCCGGCGAACTCGTCGACGACCACGAGACCGAGACCGACCGGCAGACCGCGCTCGACCGGCTCCACCACCACTATCTGCACACCGCGCACACCGCCGACCGCCTCCTCGCCCCCAACTCCGACCCGCTGCCCCCGCCGCCCGCACCCGAGGGCGCCCGGCCGGAACCGCTGGCCGACGACCACCGCGCCCTGGCCTGGCTCACCGCCGAACACGCCGTACTGCTCGCCGTCGTCGCCACCGCAGCCGCCTCCGGCCGGCCCGCGCGGGAACGGGTCGCCTGCCAACTGGCCTGGTCCCTGGAGCCGTTCTTCGACCGGCGCGGCCACTGGCACGACGCGCTCACCGCGCAAAGCACCGCCCTCGACACGGCCCGGCGGCTCGACGACCCCGTCCTCCTCGCCCGCGGCCTGCGCGGACTCGCCCGCATCGAGGGCCGCCTCGGGCGGCACACCCACTCCGTCCCCCGCCTCGAACAGGCCCTGGACCTCTTCACCGCACTCGGCGACGACACCGGCCGCGCCAACACCCACCGCAGCCTCGGCTGGGAGTGCGACCAGCGGGGCGACCTGCCCGGCGCCCTGCGCCACAACCAGCTCGCCCTCGCCCTGTTCCGCGGTCTCGGCGACCGGGCGGCCCAGGCCAGCGTCCTGAACTCCGTCGGCTGGTACCACGCACTCCTCGGCGAGTACCGGCAGGCCCTGACACACTGCCACGAGGCGCTGGAAATGCTCCAGGAACTCGGCGACCGGTACGGCCAGGCCGCCACCTGGGACAGCATCGCCTACGCCCACCACCACCTCGGCCGCCACCCGCAGGCCCTCCTCGGCTACCGCAACGCCCTCGCCCTGCTGCGGGACCTGGGCGTGCCGTATGTGGAGGCCGACATCCTGACCCGGGCGGGGGACACCCACCTCGCCATGGGCGACGACCCGTCCGCCCGCGCCGCCTGGGAGGAGGCACTGGCCCTCCTGAGGACGCTCGACCATCCCGACGCCGCGCGGGTCGCGGCCCGGCTGAACGGCGGGGAGGGACGCGCCGGTGCGTGCTGACACGCCGGTGCCTGCTGACGCCGCGGGCGGGAGTGAGGCCACCCGGTTCGAGGTGCTCGGGCCCGTGCGCGTGTGGCGCGGGGGACGCGAACTCGACCTCGGCTTCCCCCAGCAGCGTGCCCTCCTCGCCCTGCTGGTGGTGCACGCGGGCCGGACCGTGCCGACCGGCGAGGTCCTCGACGCGCTGTGGGCCGACCGGCCGCCCGCCAGCGCGCCGAACGTCGTACGGCGTTACGTCGCCGCCCTGCGCCGCCTGCTGGAACCCGGACTGCCGCCCCGCGCCCCCGGCCTCCGCCTGCAGCGCCGCACCGGCGGCTACCTCCTCGCGGCGGAGACGGACGAGGTCGATCTCCTCCGGTTCCGTGAACTCACCCGGCAGGGCAGGCGGGCGGCGGCCACCGGACGGGCCGGTACGGCGGCCCGGCAGCTCACCCGGGCACTGGGGGAGTGGCGCGGCCCGCTGGTGATGGGCATCCCGGAAACCGTCCGCGCCCACGTCCAGTTCACCGCCGTACAGCGTGAACTCCTGGACACCGCCCGCCTCGCGGCCGACGCCGCCCTCCTGTCCGGCCACGCCGAGCAGGTCCTCCCCGCCCTGCGCCACGCCACCGCCCACGAGCCCCTCGACGAGCCCCTGAACGCCCGCCTCGTCCTCGCCCTCGCCGCCTGCGGCCACCAGGCGGAGGCGCTCAGAGCGTACGAGGACATCCGACGCCGCCTCCTCACCGACCTCTCCCTCACCCCCGGCCCGGAACTGACGGCCGCTCATACGCGGGTCCTACGGCAGGAGGTGCGCGGCGCGAGAGCCGCCGGCGAGGCACGGCCGGTCTCCGGGCAGGGCCGTTTCGTGGGACGGGAGGCCGAGTCGGACCGGCTGTCGGACCTGGCGAGAGCCTCCGGTGTGGTGCTCGTCGGCGGGATGCCGGGGGTGGGGAAGAGCGCGCTCGCGCTGAGCTGGGCGCGGCGGGAGGCGCCCCGGTTCCCCGACGGGCGGCTGTACGTGAACCTGCGCGGGTCCGAGCCGCGACGGCCCGCCCTGGAGTCCGTCGACGCGCTGCGCGAGCTGCTCACCGCGCTCGGGGTGTCCGCCCGGCGCATGCCGGAGGGGACGGCCGCCCGGGCCGGGCTGTACCGCACGCTGCTGGCGGAGCGCCGCACGCTCGTGGTGCTCGACGACGCCCTCGGCACCGAGCAGTTGCGCCCGCTGCTGCCCGCCGCGCCGGGCTGCCTCACACTCGTCACCAGCCGCAACGCCCTGCCGGGACTGGTCGCCGCGGGCGCTCGGCCGCTGCGTCTGGAACCGCCGTCCGCCGAGGAGGCGCACGCGATCCTCGCCGACCGGATCGGCCCCGCACGGACGGCCGCCGAACCCAAGGCGGTTGACGAGATCGTCGCCCTCTGCGGCCGGCTGCCGCTGGCCCTGGCGGTCGTCGCCGCTCACCCCCACGTCCCCCTCGCGGACGTGGCAGCCGAACTGCGCGCCGCCCACGGCGGCCTCGACGCCCTGTCCGCCCTGCGCCCGGACCTCCTCGCCTCCTACCACCGCCTGCCGTCCGACAGCGCACACCTGTTCCGGCAGCTGTCCCGGCATCCCGGCCCCCACATCACCCCGACGACGGCCGCGGCCCTCACCGGACTTCCGGCGCGCCGGACCCGTCTCCTCCTCGGCCACCTCGCGGAATCCCACCTCCTCGCCGAACCCGCCCCCGGCCGCTATACCCTCCACGACCTGCTGCGGGCCCTGGCCACCGAACTCACGGAGACGGGCGAGCGACACACGGAGACGGGCGAGCGACCCACGGAAACCGGCGAAGGACGCACGGGGAACCGACAGCCGAACCACAGTCTTTGAAGGCGCCCTCACTTCGCTGTCACTCTTTTTGCACATCCGCCGACCTACCGTCCGGGCTCGTGACCACCACAAGCTCCGTCCGAACGCCTCTGGGCGTCGAGATCCTCACCGACGAGCACGGCGAGGAGAATCCCCGGCTGCCGCCCGCCGAGAGCCGCCCGCACCCCGCGCACCGGCTCCTGGCCCGGGCGAGCGGCGAGTACCTCTTCGTGGGCCTGAGGGGCGCCACGGCCGCGCCCGCCCCCCGGTACCTCGCGGAGGGAGGAACACTCCACCTCACTCCGGGCGACATCTGTTTCTACGACGTCCGGCACACCCCCGTCCTGGACTTCCCCGAGCGGTTCCGGGCGACGGTGTTCCTCGTCCCGAGCGACCTGCTGGGCCTCTCCGAGGCCGAGGCGCGGCGGATCGTCCGTACGCCGGTCACCCGCGCCTCCCGGCTGGGCACACTGCTCTCGCCGTTGCTGTCCGACCTCGCCCGTACGGCGGCCGAGGCCCGCCCCCAGGTCGGCGAGATGCTCGCCTGGAACGCGGTGAACCTGCTGTCCACCCTCGCCACCGAGCAGCTCGGCGAACGGACACCGAACCCCGCGAGCACGCGTTCGCCGGTGCTGGCGCGGATCCTGGAGTACGTCGAACTCCAGCTGACCGACCCGGACCTGTCACCGGAGGTCATCGCCCGGGCCCACCACGTCTCCGTGCGGTACCTGCACAAACTGTTCAAGGACGAGGGCACCACCGTAGGCCGCTGGATCCTGCGCCGCCGCCTCGACGAGTGCCGGCGCGACCTGATGCGCCACGGCCGCGGCAGCCGCACCATCGCGGCGGTGGCCGCCCGCTGGGGCTTCCTCAGCGCCACCCACTTCAGCCGGGTCTTCCGGGCCGCCTACGGCATGTCGCCCCGCGAATGGCGCGACACCGCCGGGCGCACGACGAGGGCCGGTCGGGACTGATCGCCGTCGCCGACACCGTGCGGGTGATCCGGTCGGGTCGCCGTGCGCTGTGCGGCCATCACCGGTGCACTCGCGGGCAATTGCCCGCCATCCGGCGGAATTAGCGTGCGAGAGCGAGACAACGCACATCGACAACAGCAGGAGATGCCATGTCCGACGTCGTAGAGCCGGTCGTGCCGGTGCTCGAGCCCGAGGCCGCGGCGTTCGCCGAGGCGACCGCCAACCCGCCCTACCTCTTCGACCTGCCCCCGGCCGAGGGGCGTAAGGCGGTCGACGAGGTGCAGTCCGGTGAGATCGCCAAGCCGGTGGTGGAGGAGGAGTGGGTCACCGTCGAGGGTGGTCCGACGGGGAGTGTGCGGGCGCGGATCGTGCGGCCCGCGGGTGCCCGGGGTGTGCTGCCGGTGGTCTTCTACATTCATGGTGCCGGGTGGGTGTTCGGCAACGCGCACACCCATGACCGGCTGGTGCGTGAGCTGGCCGTCGGTGCCGGGGCCGCGGTCGTCTTTCCCGAGTACGACCTGTCGCCCGAGGTGCGGTACCCGGTGGCGATCGAGCAGAACTTCGCGGTCGCGCGGTGGGTCGTCGAGGAGGGCGCCTCGAAGGGGCTGGACGGGGCGCGGATCGCGGTCGCCGGCGACTCGGTCGGCGGGAACATGGCCGCCGCGCTGACGTTGATGGCGAAGGAGCGCGGTGGTGTTCCGCTGGTGCAGCAGGTGCTCTTCTACCCGGTGACGGACGCCTCGTTCGACACGGCGTCGTATCACCGGTTCGCCGAGGGCTACTTCCTGCGGCGCGACGGGATGCAGTGGTTCTGGGACCAGTACACGACCGACGAGGGTGAGCGGGCGCAGATCACCGCGTCCCCGTTGCGGGCGACCCTTGAGCAGCTCAAGGACCTGCCCCCGGCCCTGGTCATCACGGGTGAGGCGGACGTCCTGCGGGACGAGGGCGAGGCGTACGCCAACAAGCTGCGCGAGGCCGGGGTCCCGGTCACCGCCGTTCGGTTCCAGGGGATCATCCACGACTTCGTGATGCTCAACGCCCTGCGCCCGACCCACGCCGCCGAGGCGGCCATCACCCTCGCCGTCGGCACCCTGCGCGACGCCCTGCACGTCTGACCTTCGGGAGAGAGCAGCACCATGACCACCACGCCCACCGTCGTCCTCATCCACGGCGCGTTCGCCGACGCCACCAGCTGGTCCGGCGTCATCGCCGAACTCCAGGGCCATGGCATCCCCGTGATCGCCCCGCCCAACCCTCTGCGCGGCCTCGCCTCCGACGCGGCCTACGTCGCCTCGGTCGCCGCCCAGATCGACGGGCCGGTGATCCTCGTCGGCCACTCCTACGGCGGCGCCCTCATCACGGTCGCCGGTGTCACGGACAACGTCGTCGGCCTCGTCTACGTCGCCGCCTACGCCCTGGAGGAGGGCGAGAGCCTCGGCGAACTCCAGGGCCGCTACCCGCTGTCGCCGCTGGTGAGCAACCTCAAGGAGTGGACGTACCCGACCCCGGGCGGGGAGTCGGCCGTCGAGGTCACCATCGCCGAGGACGCCTTCCCGTCGGTCTTCGCCGCCGACGTCCCCGCGGACGTCACCAAGGTCCTTGCCGCGGCCCAACGACCGCTGGCCGCCACCGCGTTCGAGGAGAAGGCCGCCGCGGCCGCCTGGCAGACCAAGCCGTCGTGGGCGCTGATCGCCGCCGCGGACGAGGCGATCAACCCCGAGGTGGAGCGGTTCGGCGCCAAGCGGGCCGGGGCCACCGTCGTGGAGCTGGAGGGCGCCTCGCACGCCGTCGCCGTCTCGCGCCCGAAGGAGGTCGCCGACCTGATCCGCGACGCGGTGCGCGCGACGAGCTGACGACATCCCGAACGCCGCGCGGACGGCTCGCCCTTGGGCACGTCCGCGCGGTGTCCGGCTCCCTACCAGCTCACCGGCAGCTCATGGACGCCGTACACGATCCCGTCGTTCTTGAACGGGATGTCCTCCAGCCCTGCCGCGACCCGCAGTTGAGGCACGCGACGGAACAACGTGCCGTACACCACCTGGAGTTCGATACGGGCCAGGGGCTGGCCCAGGCACTGGTGGATGCCGAAGCCGAACGCCATGTGCCGACGGGCGTCGCGGCGTACGTCGAGGCGGGCGGGGTCGGGGAAGCGGTCCGGGCTCCAGTTGCCGGTGGCGCCCGGGATGATGACACCCTCCCCGGCGCGAATGTGCTGCCCGCCGACCTCGAGGTCTTCGAGGGCGAGCCGCCGCTGGCCGCTGTGCACGACGGTCAGATAGCGCAGCAGCTCCTCCACCGCGCCCGTCAGGACCTTCGGGTCGCCGGCGTCGCGGACGACCGCCAGCTGCTCGGGATGCTCCAGAAGCGCCAGCACACCCAGGGAGATCATGTTGGCGGTGGTCTCGTGCCCGGCGCCGAGCAGCAGCACGCCCAGCATCGCGGCCTCGTGCCGGGTCAGGTCGCCGGAGGCGGTGCGGGCGGCGAGGTCCGAGAGCATGTCGTCCGCCGGGTCGGCGAGCTTCACGTCGAGCAGCCGCTCCAGGTACTGGTAGAGGGCGAGGTTGGCCGCCCGCGACTCCTCCGCCGTGGAGTCGCGGCTGACCCCGACCTTGCTGTGCCGCTGGAAGAAGTCATGGTCCTCGTAGGGCACGCCCAGCAGTTCACAGATCACCAGGGACGGCAGCGGCAGCGCGAGGGCGTCGACCAGATCGACCTGGTTCGGCCCGGCCAGCATCGCGTCGACCAGCTCGTCGGTGATGCGCTGGACGGCCGGCCGCAGGGCCTCCATCCGCTTGATCGTGAACGGCGCGGTGACCATCCGGCGGATTCGGGCGTGGTCGGGGTCGTCCATGTTCAGGAACGACGGCGGGGTCTTCCCGGCGGTCTCCTTGAACCCGGCGCTGAGGTAGGGGAAGCCGGGCCGGGTGACGTCGACGCTGAGCCGCTGGTCGCCGTACAGGGCGCGCTGGTCGTCGTAGCGGGTGACGAGCCAGTGCGTACTGCCGTCCCAGAGACGGACCTTGGAGACCGGCCGCTCGTCGTGCAGACGCATCATCTCCGGGGGCGGCGCGAACGGACAGGCCGGGTCCCTCGGCATCGGGAAGTCGGGGACGGACTCGGACGGGGCGTGCGCGAGGCTGGGGGTCATGGCACTCCTGGTGGGGGGAACGTCCGCGGTCATGCAACCGCAGCCACCTGACAACTCGCCGTCAGAAGCCTGACGTTCACCTGTACGTGACCCATGTCACCTCTGTCGGCGGTGGCGTCGTACGAGATCGTCGGCGGCCCCCGGCCAGTGCGGGTGGTCGAAGGTGAAGCCCGCGGCGAGGAGCCGGCCGGGGACGACACGGCGGCTCTTCAGGAGCAGTTCGGTGTCCGAGCGCAGGGCGAACGCGCCCAGCTCCGCCATCCACCTGGTCGCCGGCAGGCCCACCGGGACGCCCCACGCGGAGCGCAGCGCCCGCATGAAGCCGCGTTGCGGCAGGGGAGCGGGGGCGGCCAGGTTCACCGGCCCGGCGAGGTCGTCCCGCTCGACGAGGAACTCCACGGCGCGCACGAAGTCCCGGTCGTGGATCCACGACACGTACTGCGCGCCGCCCGCCACCGGTCCGCCGAGACCCAGCCGGGCCAGCCACGACAGCACGTCGAACACCCCGCCCCGGTCCGGGCTCATCACCATCGCCGAACGCAGGGCCACCTTGCGGGTGTGCGGAGTGTCGGCCTTCTCCAACTCCCGCTCCCAGGCGGTGGCGATGTCGACGCTGAAGCCCCAGTAGCCCGGCACGTCGGGCTCGTTGCCGCCGACCACCCCGGTCTCCTCGTCGTTCGCCGCGTCGAACCGATGGGCGTAGACGGTCGCGGTGCTCATCTGCAGCCACACCTTCGGCGGCCGTACGGCGGCACCGATCGCCTCGCCGACGACCCGCGCCGAGTCCACCCGCGAGTCCATCATGGCCTTGAGGTTCTCCGGCGTGTAACGGCAACTCACGCTCCGGCCCGCCAGGTTGATCACCACATCACTGCCGTCGACCTCCTCGGCCCAGGCCCCGAGGGTCCGCCCGTCCCACCCGACCTCACCGGCCCCGGCCGGCCGCCGGCCGAGCACGACGACCTCGTGCCCCTGCGCCGCCAGCGCCCGCCGCAACACACTCCCGACCTGCCCGGTCCCCCCGGGCAACACGAACTTCACGAACAGCTCCCCTCGTCGTGTACGAGGGGAGACTACTCCAGTTTGAACGCGTTCAAAAACCTCCGGCAGGCCGGCCGTCCCGGGTGTGCAACTGCCCCACGCGGCCAGGTGGTTTACTCGGGTCACCCCAGTTATCAGGTCAAGCGTCCCGGACTCTTGACTCGGAAAGGCGTCAGTCCGCATTCTCGTCGCACTATCTTGCGTCGGTCATGACAACCCCAAGGGCGTTCGAAGCGTCCTCGTCGACCGCGCGACCCGCCGACGGAGGGACGTGGGCTGTGACCATGACCAGACGCCTGTACCGCAGACGCCGAGACGTCACGCTCGTCTCGCTGCTCCTTCTCGTGCTGGCCTCGATCCTCGGCCCCGCGCAGAGTTCGGCGGCCGGCACCGACTGGTGGACGCCGGTCTCCCGGCCGTCCCCCGACGCCCAGATCAACGTGACCGGTGAGCCCTTCACCGGTACCGACGCGGCCGGGGATGTGCGCGGTTTCGTCGACGCGCACAACCACCTGTTCTCCAACGAGGCCTTCGGCGGCCGACTGATCTGCGGCAAGGTGTTCTCCGAGTCCGGGGTCGCCGACGCGCTCAAGGACTGTCCCGAGCATTACCCCGACGGCACGCTCGCGCTCTTCGACTACATCACCCACGGCGGCGACGGGCAGCACGACCCGGTCGGCTGGCCGACGTTCGCCGACTGGCCGGCGTACGACTCCATGACCCACCAGGCGAACTACTACGCCTGGGTGGAGCGCGCCTGGCGCGGCGGCCAGCGGGTGCTGGTCAACGACCTCGTCACCAACGGCATGATCTGCTCCATCTACCCCTTCAAGGACCGCAGTTGTGACGAGATGACCTCGATCCGGCTGCAGGCGAAGCTGACGTACGACCTCCAGGCCTACATCGACACGATGTACGGCGGCACCGGCAAGGGCTGGTTCCGGATCGTCACCGACAGTGCGCAGGCCCGCGAGGTGATCAAGGCGGGCAAGCTGGCCGTGATCCTGGGCGTCGAGACCTCCGAGCCGTTCGGCTGCAAGCAGATCTTCGACATCGCGCAGTGCAGCGAGTCCGACATCGACAAGGGCCTGGACGAGCTGTACGCGCTGGGCGTGCGCAGCATGTTCCTGTGCCACAAGTTCGACAACGCGCTGTGCGGCGTCCGCTTCGACGAGGGCGGTCTCGGCACGGCCATCAACGTCGGCCAGTTCCTGTCCACCGGCACCTTCTGGCAGACCGAGACGTGCACCACCGCGATGCACGACAACCCGATCGGCACCGCCGCCTCCGACGCCGAGGCCGACCTGCCGGCGGGCACCGAGGTCCCGGAGTACGACGAGGACGCCCAGTGCAACACCCGCGGGCTCACCGACCTCGGTGAGTACGCCGTGCGCGGCATGATGAAACGCAAGATGATGCTCGAGATCGACCACATGAGCGTCAAGGCCACCGGCCAGGCCCTCGACATCTTCGAGGCCGCCGACTACCCCGGCGTCCTCTCCTCGCACAGCTGGATGGATCTCAACTGGACCGAGCGGGTCTACTCCCTCGGCGGGTTCGTCGCCCAGTACATGCACGGCTCCGAGGACTTCGTCACCGAGGCCGAGCGCACCGAGGCGCTGCGCGACGAGTACGGCGTCGGCTACGGCATCGGCACCGACTTCAACGGCATCGGCGACCACCCCGCCCCGCGCGGCGCCGACGTCACGAACAAGGTGACGTACCCCTTCAAGAGCGTCGACGGGGGCTCGGTCATCGACAAGCAGACCAGCGGCTCGCGCACCTTCGACTTCAACACCGACGGCGCCGCCCACGTCGGCATGATCCCCGACTGGATCGAGGACATCCGCAAGGTCGGCGGGCAGGAGGTGGTCGACGACCTCTTCCGGGGCGCCGAGTCCTACCTCGGCACCTGGGGGTCGACCGAGCAGCACCAGGCCTCCGTCAACCTCGCCAAGGAGCAGACGGCCACGGCCAGTTCGTCCGAGTCCAACCCGTTCACCAGCTACCAGCCCGGCCGGGCCGTGGACGGCGACGACTCCAGCCGCTGGGCCAGTGACTGGAGCGACGACCAGTACTGGCAGGTCGACCTGGGCTCCACGAACCTGGTCTCCCGCGTCACCCTCGACTGGGAGCGCGCCTACGGCGAGTCGTACCGCATCGAGCTCTCCACGGACGGCACGACCTGGACGACCGCCTGGTCCACCACCTCCGGCGACGGAGGCCTGGACACGGCGAAGTTCACGGGAACACCGGCCCGTTACGTCCGGGTCCACGGCCTGGACCGGGGCACCGACTGGGGATACTCGTTGTACGAGGTGGGCGTCCACAGCGCCTGACGTACGACAACGGGGGACAGGCATGGCACGGATGCCGTCGGCGCAGCGGCGCAGACAGCTGACGGAAGCGGCGATCAGGGCGATGGCCCGGGACGGCGTCCCCAGGACGACCACCCGGTCCATCGCCGCCGAGGCCGGCGTGTCCCTGAGCGTCTTCCACTACTGCTTCGACTCCAAGCAGGCCCTCGTCGAGTCCGTCATCACGACGCTCACCGACCACTCGGTGAGCGTCGTGAAGGAGGCGCTGCTGCCCAGAGCCACCCTGGAGGAGACGGTCCGGGCCGGGTTCCAGGCGTACTGGGACCATGTCCGCGCCCATCCCGACGAGCACATGCTGACCTACGAGCTCACCCAGTACGCCCTGCGCGAGCCCGGCTTCGAGCAGCTGGCGCGCCGCCAGTACGAGCTGTACGAGGAGGCGTATGCCGAGCTCATCGGGGAGCTGTGCCGGAGCATGGACCTCCGGCTCGGCGTGCCCGTCCCCGTCCTGGCCCGCTATCTGGCCGCCATGACCGACGGGCTGACCCTCAACTACCTGGTCCTCGGCGACGCGGCCGCCTGGACCGACATCCTGGACACCGTCACCGCGCACGTCGCCGGGCTGGTGGGTGTCAGCGGGCCTTGACCTCCGCCACCAGCGCCTTGAACTCCGCCCACTGGACGGGCGGTTGGGACAGCCCACGGCGCTCCAGATAGCGGGCGGTGGCGCGCTTGGTGCTGCGGAGGACCTTGAAGGCGTCGGTGGGGCGTCCGGTACCCATCGGCTCCACGACGCGTTCGGGGACCAGCAGCCAGGAGTCTCCCGTTCGCCTCAACTCGCCGCGCACCAACGCGTTGTGCATGTTGTTGAGCTTCTCGTCGTGCCGGTGCACGAGCAGGGAAGCGGGGCCCGGGGCGGCCGCGCAGTCGGCGGGGACCGTGACGGCGAAGCCATCGTCCGCCGGGACGGGGCGGGTCCGGGCCAGCACGGGTGCTCCGGATACGTCCCGCGCGGCCAGTACGGCGCTGGTGTGGCGGGCGAGCCGGTCGGCGCCCGGAAGGCCGCTGGGCGCGGGTGGGGTGACCGGCGGGACGAACTGCTCCCGTACGACCACCTGTTCCGGCGTGACCGTGATCAGAAGGCGCAGGTAGTACCAGGCCATCATCCGGCGCATCGGCAGGGAGACGTACGCGCGGCTGTGCGGCTGCCGTACGAAGAGCATCCGCCAGTAGTCCTCGGCGCCCTGCGGACCCGTCATGATCTCGTCCGGGCACTCGGCCCGGCCGCCCACGAACACCTCCGGGGCGGAGGCCAGTCCACTGCCGGTCGGGTCGGAGAAGAGCAGGGCGACCCGGCCGTCGCGGCGGATGTTCAGCGCCTTCTGCGCGAACGCCAGCGACGTGGACAGCAGCAGCGTCCCGTCCGGGCGCCGCCGCACCGCCGTCGGCCAGACCAGCGGGGTGCCGTCCTTGCCGAGCGTGACGAACTCGCAGGTGCGGTAGGCGTCCAGGACGTCGAGCGGCGCGGAATCGAGCACGGCCATGTCCCTACCGCCCTTCCAGCGGGCCACGGATCGCCCGGACGGCGGCGGCGTACTGGCGTCGGCCGACGGCAGCCCAGAGCAACCGGCCGAGCAGCGGGGCCTTGCCGAGGAAGAACGCCCGCTCGTCCGGCGTCGCTTCCTCCAGCAGCGCGCCGAGGGCGATGAACAGCTTGTTCTTCGGTATCCGCTCCAGCCCGCGCGTGCCGACCAGGTCCCACTCGGCGACGGTCAGCTGCTCGGCGACCAGCGGGAGCACCAACTTCTCCTCGTCGTCGAGGTGTTCGAGCAGGACGGTGCGGTGCGCGTCCAGCGCCAGGGCGAGTTCCTCGCCCGCGATGCGGTCCGCCGCCCGCTCCCAGACCGGCGCCCACTCGCCAACCGCCTTGAGCGTGCTGTCGATCCGCTGGTGCTGCTCCTCCATCCGGTCGACCAGCTCGCCGTCCCGCGCGGCACGGGCGTGCAGCAGCGGCCAGACCAGCTCGTCCTCCAGCGCGTGATGATGGTGCAGGCCGTCCACGTACTCGCGCAGATGCCCGGCGACCTGCGCCGCGCGGGCCGTCCCGCCGTCGGGAACGGCCCGCACCAGGCGGGGGAGAAGCGCGGACTCGCGGCGGAAGACACGGTGGACCACGACCATCTCGTGGGTGTACGGCCGTTCGGCCGGGGGAAGTTCGTCAGTCGTACTGCTGGGGGACACGCTCGGAGGCTCCAACACTCAGGTACCGGCAACAGCCTCCCAGGGTCCGACCGCCGCTTGGTGTCTGCTTGGCGTCCGCTTGGCGCGTTTATCGTCTGTTGACGGGATCGGCCCACGGCTCGGGTAGATTCCCGCGGCGTGCTGCGTATTCGAGTCCTGGGTTCGCTGGGTGCCGAGGTCGGGGGCACACCGGTCGGACTGGGCGCGCCCCGGCAGCGGGCCGTGCTGGCGCTGCTGACGGCGGCCCGGGGCAGCGTCGTACCGGTGGACCGGATGACGGACGCGCTGTGGCGCGGCGAACCGCCCGCCAAGGCCACCGTGTCCCTGCACACCTACGTCTCCCACCTGCGCCGCACCCTGGAGCCAGGGCGGCCGCCCCGCACCCCGGCGACCGTCCTCGTCACCGCCCCGCCCGGCTACGTCCTGCGGCTGCCGCAGGACGCCGTGGACGCCTGGCGCTTCGAGGCGTCGGTGGGCCGGGCCCGCCGGGCGCCGGCCGAGGAGGCCCGCGCCCTGCTCGCCGAGGCCCTCGGGTGGTGGCAGGGGCCCGCCTACGCGGAGCACGCGCACGAGAGCTGGGCCGCGTCCGAGGTCGCCCGGCTGACGGAACTGCGCGCCGAGGCCCGCGAGCTCGCCGCCGCGGCCGACCTGCGCACCGGCCGCGCCCCCGAGGCGGTTCCGGCGGCCGAGGTCCTCGTCCGGGAGAGCCCGTTGCGCGAGGAGGGCTGGCGACTCCTCGCCCTCGCCCACTGGGCCTGCGGCCGCCAGTCCGACGCCCTCTCCAGCCTGCGCCGCGCGGCGCACATCCTCCGCGAGGAACTGGGCTGCGACCCGGGCCCGGCCCTGACAGAACTGGAACGAGCCGTACTCACCCAACGGCTGGACCTACTGCACACGGCCGTACCCCTCCCGACACCACCACCCGTCCCCACCCCCGCGCCAGCCGCTCCTCCAACAGCCAAACCCACACAGCCCCCGCCCGCCCCCGCCTCAGCCCCGCCCGCCCCTGGCTCGGCCCCGCCCGCGGTCGGCTCCGCCGCGCCCGCCTCTGGTTCGGTCGCGCCCCCGGTCGGTTCGGTCGCGTCCGCTCCCGGTTCGGTCGCGCCCGTCCCTGGCTCGGCCACGCCTGCGGTCGGCTCCGCCGTGCCCGCCTCTGGTTCGGTCGCGCCCGCTCCCGGTTCGGTCGCGTCCGTCCTCGGCTCGGCTGCGCTCCCGGTCGGTTCGGTCGCGTCCGCTCCCGGCTCGGTCGCGCCCGTCCCCGGCTCGGCCACGCCTGCGGTCGGCTCCGCCGTGCCCGCCTCTGGTTCGGTCGCGCCCGCTCCCGGTTCGGTCGCGTCCGTCCCCGGTTCGGCTGCGCTCCCGGTCGGTTCGGTCGCGTCCGCTCCCGGCTCGGTCGCGCCCGTCCCTGGCTCGGCCACGCCTGCGGTCGGCTCCGCCGTGCCCGCCTCAGCCCCGCCCGCCCCTGGCTCGGCCACGCCTGCGGTCGGCTCCGCCGCGCCCGCCTCTGGTTCGGTCGCGTCCGCTCCCGGTTCGGTCGCGCCCGTCTCTGGCTTGGCTGCGCTCCCGGTCGGTTCCGTCGCGGTCGCCTCCGGCTCGGCCGCGTCCGTCCTGGGCTCTGCTGTGCCCGCTCCTGGCATGGCTGCGTCGGTGGTCGGCTCCGTCTCGTCCGTCCCCGACTCTGTCGCGTCCGCCCACGGCTCCGTGGCCTCCGCTCCGGGGCCGGACATGGCCGGCCCCGGAGTCGGCGGGCCCGCCGACTCACGCCCGGCCGTTCCCGGCGGCCCGGAGTCCGCCACCCACCTCCCAGCCCCGAACTCCCCCGAGCCGCGCCCCGGAAGTGCCCCCTTCGTCGGCCGTGCCGGCGAACTGCGGGCTCTTGGAGCCGTCGCGCGGGAGGCCCGGTGCGGGGGAGGGGTGGTGCTGGTCAGCGGGGAGGCCGGGGCCGGGAAGTCGGCGTTGCTGGAGCGGCTCGTCGGGGTGCTGCGGGGCGACGGGTGGAAGGTGGTCGTAGGGCGGTGCCCCGAGTACGAGGGCGCGCCGCCCGCCTGGGCCTGGGTGGAGGCGCTGGGCGCGCTGGCCCGGGACCTGCCCCCGGCCCGGCCCGGCGAACTCGACGTACTGCTGCGCGAGCCCGCGAACACGGCCGCCGCGACCCGCGACGAGGCCACCGCCGGACGCTTCCGCATGCACCGCGCGTTCGCCGCCTGGCTGCGGGCCGCCGCCACCGCCGCCCCGCTCGCCGTCGTCCTGGAGGACCTGCACCGCGCCGACGGCGAGACCCTCGCCCTGCTGGAAGCGGCCGCCGCCGTCACCGGAGTCGCGCTGCTCACCGTCGCCAGCTACCGCCCGGCCGAGGTGGGCGAACACCTGGTCAAGACCCTCGCCCAGCTCGCCCCCGGCGCCCCGCACCGGATCGCGCTGCGCGGCCTGCCCCCGGCGGACGTCGCCACCGTGGTCCACGCCGTCTGCGGCGAACCCGTCGACGCGACGACCGTGGCCGCCCTCGCCGAGCGCACCGGCGGCAACCCGTTCTACGTGCTGGAGAGCGCCCGGCTGCTCGCCGGCGAGGGCGCCCTGGTCGCCGTGTCGGAGGTGCCGCAGGGAGTCCGGGACGTGCTGCGCCGACGGTTGGCCCTGCTGCCCGAGGGCGCCCGGGCCGCCGTACGGCTCACCGCGGCCGTCGGGCTGGAGGCGGAGGTCGCGCTGCTGGTCGACGCGGCCGACGCCGACGAGGACGAGGTGCTGGAGGGGCTCGACGCCGCCCTCGCCGCAGACCTGCTCACCGAGCCGGGGCCCGGACGGGTGCGGTTCGTGCACGCGCTGGTCCGCGACACCGTCTACACCGACCTGTCCGGCGTACGACGGTCGCGACTGCACGGCCGTATCGCCCGCGCCCTGCGCCACCACCGCCCCGACGACCTCGCCGCACTGGCCCACCACTTCGCCCGCTCCGGCAGCCCCGCCGACGCGCCCCTCGCCGTCGACTACGCGCTGCGCGCCGCCGAGGTCGCCGAGCGGCGCTACGCCCACGACATCGCCGTCGACCTGCTCCAGCAGGCGATCGACGTGCACACGACCGCCGTGCACGACCCCCACGGGCGGCTCGAACGCACCGTGGGCCTGCTGGTGCGGCTGCTCGGCGCGCAGATCCGGGCCGGTTCCACGGACGCGGCACGCCGTACCCGGCAACAGGCCGTCGAGCTGGCCGAGCAGGCCGACCGGGGCGACCTGGTCGCGGCGGTCTACGGCGCCTGGACCGAGCCCACCGGGTGGCGCAGCAGACTGGAGGGCCCCTACGACCGCACCTCGCTGGCCCGCCTGGAACGGCTCGCTGCCGATCCCGGCCTGGACGACGCCACCCGTGGTCGCGTGCTGCACGTCCTCGTCGACGCGGTGGCCGCCGAGGACGCGCCACGGGCCCGGGACGCGGCCCGCACCCAGCTGCGGCTCGCCCGCGCGGGCGGGGACCCCCGGCTCCTCGCCGCCGCGCTGATGACCTCCGCCCGGCTGCTCCCGAACGAGGTCCAGGGCACCGCCCGCACCCCGCTCGTCGCCGAGCTGCGCGAACTCGCCCGCGCCCACGACCTGCCCGCCTACCGCTGGATCTGCGAGCACCTCGACGGCATGACCGCCGCCGCCCTCAACGATCCCGAGACGGTCCGCCGCCGCACCGCCGACGGGCTGGCCCTCGCCCGCCGCTACCGCATGCTCTGGGCGCAGGGCCTGGGCGCCGCGGCCTCGGCCATGCTGGCGAACGTCGGTGGCCGCTTCGACGCCGCCGAGGCCGGATACGCCGAGGCCGACGGCCTGCTCCAGCGGGTCGGCGCGCACCACGCCACGGGCCTGCGCACCCTCGGTCTGATCACCGTCCGGGTCGCCCAGGGACGTATCACCGAGGTCGAACGGATGATCCGCGCGGTGTACGACTTCGCGGGCCCCTCGGTCGGGGTCCTGCTCGCCCTCGTCCTGACCCGCCTCGGCAGACCCGACGAGGCGAGCGAGGTGCGTTTCCCGACGGAACCGGTGAGCGACCACCTCTACGGCATCGAGCTCGACTTCCGCTCCCAGCTTGCAGTCCTTCAGGACGACCACACCACCGCCGCCGCGCTGATCGAGCGGATGCTGCCCTTCCGGGAGCAGCTCGCGGGCGCGGCCGGCACGGCGTACGCGAGCCGTCCCGTCGCCCACGCCCTCGGCGACCTGTACCGGCTGCTCGGCGAGGACCGGTCCGCCGCCGAGCACTACGCCCTCGCCGCCCGCACCGCGAGGGCCTGGGGCTCGCCGCACCTCACCGCCGACGCGGAGCGGGCGGCGGCCGAACTGGAGACGGCCCGGGCCGGGCGCCGCACCATCGTGACCTAGGCCCTGTCGTCAAATTCCCGTCGTCGCCCGGAGGGCGGCCACGCGGCGTCAGGTGCGTGCTCTCGGTGTGCCGGGCCCTGACCCTCGTACTGGACGTACTCGGGTCTGGGCCCGGTGCGGCGAGAGGGCGTGCATGGCGTCGCGGGGCAGGCGGGAATTTGACGACAGGGCCTAGGGCCGGACGTGCGCGGGGCAGGCAGGACGTGCGGCCGAAACGGGCTGGGGCGCACGCCTTGCCTGCTGACCGCGCCCGGCGCACGCTGGTCCTATGGCTGGGCAGGACGGCCCCACGCTCATCACGTCCGTGCAGCGGGCCTTCAGGCTGCTGGAGGCGGTGAGCGCGCACGACAACGGCGCACCGGCGAAACAGCTGGCGCGTGAGACGGGGCTGCCGCTGGCCACCGCCTACCACCTGCTGCGGACGCTGGTCCACGACGGATACGTGCGCAAGCTGCAGGACGGCGGCTTCATCCTGGGGGACAAGCTGCGCACGCTGCACACCACGGGCCGGGGACAGGCCCTGCTCAGCCGGGTCCGGCCCACCCTCGCCGCGCTGCGCGACGAGCTCGCGACCGCCGCCTACCTCACCTTCTACGAGGAGGGCGAGATCCGCGTCGCCGAGATCGTCGACAGCCCCCGCACGCCCCGCGTCGACCTCTGGGTGGGCTTCGAGGACGCCGGACACGCGACCGCGCTGGGCAAGTCGGTGCTGCGGGAACTGGACGAGGAGGCCCGCAACGACTACCTCTCCCGCCACCAGCTCGCCGACCTCACCCCGAGGACGATCACCAGCACCCCGGAGCTGCTGCGGCAGCTGGACGCCTCACCCGTGGCCCCGGCCGTCACGGACCTGGAGGAGTACTCTCTCGGTACGGTCTGCGTCGCCGTGCCCGTCTACAGCGGCGACACCCTCGGCTCGCTCGGCGTCTCCCTGCCGGCGGACCGGCTCCCGAGGCTCCAGGAGATCCGGGATCGGCTGATCCCGACCGCGAACCGCGTGACCAGGGGCCTGTCGCTCACTATCTGAAATCCGGCTCCTTGTCGTAGCGCGCCCGAACCCGCTTTCCTGTATCAAACGGACATACGACAAAAGACGCCTCAAGACGACTACAGACTAGGACTGCGGACGCGACATGAACCAGGCCCGACACCGTGGCGCCGACCACGGGCCGACGTACCTGTTCAGGCACGTGGTGGCGGGACCGCTCCTGCCGGTGCTGATCGTTCTCGGCGTGATCCTGGTCGACCTCGTCGGCGGCGCCGGCATGATCTGGCTGCCCCTGCTCGCCGCCGGCCCCGCGCTGGCCGCCACCACCAACGGGCCGCGCGGTGTCCTGTACGTCGGCCTGCTCGCGGCCGTGCTGGGCGGGGTGCTCGGCATCCGGGACGGTGTCCCGGTCCGGGAGCTGGCCGCCATCCTGTCCGCCCTGGCGGCGGTCACCCTGGCGAGCGGTCTGGCCAGCGCCCTGCGCGGCCGCCGGGAGCGGGTCCTCGCGGCCGTGCGTTCGGTCGCGGAGGCCGCCCAGCACGCGCTGCTCCTGCCCGTACCGGAGACCGTCGGCCCGTTCCAGGTGGCCGTCCGCTACAGCGCCGCCGCCGCCGAGGCCCGGATCGGCGGGGACCTCTACGCCCTGGTCTCCACGCCGTACGGGGTACGGCTGCTCGTCGGCGACGTGCGCGGCAAGGGACTCCCGGCCGTCGGGACCGCCGCGCTGGTGCTCGGCGTCTTCCGCGAGGCCGCCCACGACGAACCCGACCTCCTCGCCGTCGTCGACCGGATCGAGCGGAGCCTGGCGCGCAACCTCGGCCCCGACGACTTCGTGACCGCCGTGGTCGCCGGCCATCCGCGCGACGGCGAGCTGCACGTGGTGAACTGCGGACACGCCCCGCCGCTGCTGGTGGGCGCCGCCGGAACCGTCACCCCGGTCGAGCCCACGCACCCCGCACCGCCCCTGGGCCTGCGCGCCCTCACCGGTGAGACCCCCACCCTCCAGGTGCTGCCCTTCGCCGACGGCGACCAGCTGCTGCTCTACACCGACGGCGTCACGGAGGCCCGCGACCACGGGCGGGAGTTCTATCCGCTCGTCGAGGGACTGGCCCGCCATGTGACCGACGAACCCGCCCGCACCCTCGACGCCCTCCACGACGAGCTGCTCGCCCACGTCGGCGGCCGGCTCCACGACGACGCCGCACTGCTCCTCATCCGCAAACCGGCCACCGTCGACGCGGGTGTTCCCCAACCGGCTTGCGGGGGACTGCTGTTGGGCGACCAGAGGGTGTGACCTGCGGGGGCACCTGCTGTGTGGCCGCTGTGACGGGTGTTGCGGACTGGGTGCATGATACGCATGAGGAGATTCGCAGCCGCGCTGTTCGAATCGCCGCCGGGGCGATTCAGCGTCTCGGGAGGTACGGCAGTGAGGCTAGTTTCGTGGCATGTCACGTTTCCGGCTGTATCCGACGCCCGCACAAGAGCCGCAGATGCTGCTGCACTGCGCGCACGCGCGGTACGTGTGGAACCTCGCCGTGGAGCAACACGCGCACTGGAGGCCCGGCCGCAGGTCCGCGCCCGGCTTTGCGGAACAGTGCCGTCAGCTCACGCAGGCCCGGCGCGAGAGTGAATGGCTGGACGCTGGGAACGCGGACGTGCAGCAGCAGGCGCTGAAGGACTTCGGCAAGGCCTAGAACGCCCGCTTCACGTCCGGGTTTGGTGAGCCGACCTGGCGCAGGAAGCACGTGCATGAGGGATTCCGTGTCATCGGCACCGACCGCCTACCGGAGGACGAGGCGGACGGGTCGCCGAAGCTGAACACGAAGACCGGCGGGCAGGTCATGCGCCGCTCGGTGGTCGTCCAGCGGTTGAACCGCCGGTGGGCGCAGGCCAAGGTCCCCGGCTGCGGCTGGGTGCGCTTGCGCCTCAGTGTCAGGGGCAGGGGCGCCAGGTTGCCCGACGCGAAGACGTTCCGGGTCACCTACCGCAACGGTCAGTGGCACGCGGCGTTCGCGGTCGTCCCCGAGCCGATCGCGGCGCCCGGCACAGGCGAGGTGATCGGTATCGACCGGGGCGTGACCATCACGGCCGCCCTTTCGGACGGCCGGAAGCTGAACTGCCCGCAGCTCACCGTCAGGGAACGCGCCCGGATCCGCAAGCACGAGCGGCGGGCGGCCCGGGCGAAGAAGGGCAGCCCCGAGAAGGCGGCCGGGTACGCGAAGGCCGCCCGGCTGAGGGCGCGGGAGGCGAACCGGCGCAAGGACTGGTGCGAGAGGACCAGCACCATGCTGGCCCGTGGCTTCGACCTGATCCGGTTCGAGAAGCTGAACATCAAGAACATGACCCGCTCCGCGAAGGGAACGGTGGAGCAGCCCGGCACGAACGTGGCGCAGAAGTCCGGCCTCAACCGGTCGATCCTCGCCCAGGGCTGGGGCCTGCTACGTCGGCGCACCGGGCACAAGGCCCCCGGCCGGGTCGAGGACGTTCCCGCCCCCTGCACATCTCTGCGGTGCAGTGCCTGCTGGGGGCACCTCCCACGCCCTTAAGGCAGTGGGGGAGACGAGCTACGCCAAGGGCACGATCGTGCCGGCCGCCCGCCGGGTGGTGGCCGACTCCCGTGTCCCGTACGCCACTTACGAGACCGACGCGGGGATGAACCACCTCGACCCGCTGTTCGCCGCGGAACCGCACAACACACTCACCCGCACCCTGGCACGGTTCCTCACCGAACTGGGCTGAGCGGCGCGCTCGGCGCGCTCCGCGGCTGGGCGAAGGTCACCTCGGCTGTGGCGTGGCGGGGCTCGCGGTGGGTCGCGATGTGCAGGCGGGCACGGTCGGCGCCGGGTGTGCCGTCGGCGAGGAGGTGTTCGCCCGCGAACGCCGGCCGGTGCAGCCGGTACGACAGCGACCGCACCCGCCGCTCCGGGGCGCCTCGGCGGACGAGTTCCAGCATGAGCAGCGCCAGCAGCGGCCCGTGTACGACAAGGCCGGGGTAGCCCTCGACGTCACGGCAGTACGGGGTGTCGTAGTGGATGCGATGGGCGTTGGCGGTCAGTGCGCTGAACCGGAACAGGAGGGTCTCGTCCGGCCGCAGCCGCGACCGCCACGGGCCCTCCGGCTCCGGTACGGCCGTGTCGTCGACCGGGGCCGGGTGGCTCGGCGCCGGGCCGCCCTTCGCCCGGTCGCCGTCGCCCGACCGGTAGTCACCCGACCGGTAGACGATGTCCTGTTCCTCGACCAGGCAGATCCGCCCGTGCTGGCGGAACTCCTGGCGTTCGGTGACGAACAGCAGCTCGCCGCTGCGGCCCTGCTTGGGTGTCACCGCGCCCAGGCTGCTGACGCGCTCGGCCGGTTCCCCGAGCCGCAGCGGCTCGCCGATCTCGCAGCGGCCCCCGGCGAACATGCGCCGGCGGCCGGGGATCGGCGGCAGGAAGCGCGCGTCGCGCAGATGCCCGTCCGGGCCGAGGGCCCGCTGCGGCGGCCAGTGCAGGAAGTACAGCCACTGCCACAGCGGCGGCAGTGGCTCGCCGGTGGCCGCGGCGGACTCGGGAAGGTCCAGCAGCGCCGACAGTGCCGCCGCCGGACCGGGCGGCAGGGCGTCCTCGTCCGTGACCGGCTCGGGATGCCAGGACTCCACATGGGAGGCGAGGGACATGCGGTGCCTTTCCTTCCGGGGGCGGCTCACGTCTGAGGGCGGCTCACGGCGCTCATCATGAGCGGTGATGACAGCGGTTGGACAATAGAAAGGTGTGATCCCTCCATGCTCAGCCCGTATGCGCCGGCCGGGCGGACGGCCAGCTGCCGCGTCCCACCGCCGACTCGATCTGCCGGACCAGTTCGCGGGCGACGACCTGGACGGCGGGCGGAGTCCGCCCGGCCCGGGGCGTGGCGAGGACGATCGAGCGCCACACCTCCGGCTCGCACAGCGGTGCCGCGCTCAGCGTGCCGCGTGCGACGTCCTCGGCGATGCCGACGCCCGGCAGGACGGTCCAGCCGTGTCCGCCCAGGACGAGCTGTTTCTGCACCCGCATGGAGTTGGTCTGCGCGGACACCTCCATCGCGGCCCGCGCACGCCCCGCCGCGCCGTCGATCAGCGCCCGCAGGCCATGACCGGAGGCGGGCATGACGAGCGGACGGGCCGCCGCCTCGGTGAACGGCACCGGACGGTCGGCCCGCAGCCCCGCCGCCGGGGGAGCGACCACCCACAGCCGCTCCCGCACCAGCGGACGGGCGTTGAGCGAGGGTGTGCTGTCCAGGTCGTAGAGCAGCGTCAGATCCAGGTCGCCGTCGTCCAGCCAGCGCTGCAGATGCCCGGAGTAACCCGTCATGAGCCGCAGGTCGACGCCGGGATGCTCCTTCGCCAGGGTCGACACGAGGGGCTCGGCGAGCAGGTCGGACGTGCTCTCCAGCAGACCGGCGGTGACGATCCCGGTCACCGCGCCCGGCGCGGGCTGCACCTCGGCGCGGGCCCGCTCCAGTTCGTTCAGCGCCCGCCGGGCCCGCTCGACCATGGCCGTCCCGGCCTCGGTGGGCCGCATGCCCTGCCGGGTCCGATCGAAGAGCGCGACGCCGAGTTCCTCCTCCAGGGTGCGGATCTGCCGGGTCACGGCCGGCTGCACCAGATGCAGCAGTTCGGCGGCGCGGGTGACGCTGCCCACCTCGGCGACCGTGACGAGCGCCTTGAGCTGTTTGAGATCCATCATTCTTATGGTGCCATCAGAACTTACTATTTCACCGCTCTTCCCATGACCACCCATGATGTCGATATCGCGATGTCGACATCGCGTCGAAGAAGCCCCGGAGGTCAGCGCAATGACCGAGCCGCCCGAAGCCCCGCTCCCGCTCGCCGGTATCACCGTCGTCAGCGTCGAACAGGCGGTGGCCGCTCCCTACGCCACCCGTCAGCTGGCCGACCTCGGCGCCCGGGTGATCAAGGTGGAGCGCCCCGGAGGCGGTGACTTCGCCCGCCGCTACGACACGACCGTGCACGGCGAGTCCAGCTATTTCGTGTGGCTCAACCGCTCCAAGGAATCCCTGACCCTCGACCTCAAGACGGAGGACGGCCGGGAGGTGCTGGAGCGACTCCTCGGCCGGGCCGACGTGTTCGTACAGAACCTGGCTCCGGGTGCGGCCGCGCGGATGGGCCTCGGGGCGCAGGCGCTGCGCACCCGCTTCCCCTCGCTGATCCCCTGCACGATCACGGGCTACGGCTCCACCGGCCCATGGGCCGACCGCAAGGCGTACGACCTGCTGGTGCAGTGCCAGACCGGCCTGGTCTCGCTCACCGGAGGCCCGGGGGAACCCGCCCGGGTGGGTATCTCCGTCGCCGACATCGCCGCCGGTATGTACGCCTACTCGGGCATCCTCACCGCCCTGTTCACCCGGGCCACCACCGGTGTCGCCCGGGCCGTCGAGGTCTCGCTGTTCGAGGCGCTCGCGGAGTGGATGGGCCAGCCCGCCTACTACACCCGCTTCGGCGGCACCCAGCCCCCGCGCCTCGGCACCCAGCACGCCACCATCGCCCCCTACGGCGCGTACACGGCGGCCGACGGCAAGGACGTCCTGTTCTCGATCCAGAACGAACGCGAATGGGCCGCCCTCTGTGAGCGGTTCCTCGGGGACCCCGGCCTGGCGGACGACCCCCGCTTCGCCACCGGCCCGGCCCGCGTCGCCCATCGCGAGGAGCTGAACGCGATCGTGGCCGAGCGGTTCGCCGCGTCGGACAGCCGCGAGGTGCGGGAACTGCTGGACGCGGCGGGCATCGCCAACGCCGACGTCAACGACGTCCAGGACTTCCTCGCCCACCCCGTGCTCGGCGCCCGGGAACGCTGGCGGCAGGTGCCCGTCCCCGGGGGAGCCGCCGTACCGGCCCTCGTCCCGCCCGTGGACCTGGCAGGCGTGACTCCCCGGATGGACGCCGTCCCGGCCGCGGGTGAGCACACCGACCGCATCCTGGCCGAACTCGGCCTCCCACCGGTAAGGAGTGTCACGGCATGAGCACCCTGGACATCCTGTCCGAGGACGAGCGGTTCGTCGTCCGCACGGTCCGCGACTTCGTGGACAAGGACGTGAAACCCGTCGTCCGGGAGCTGGAGCACACGAACACCTACCCCGAGGCCCTCATCGAGCGGATGAAGCACCTCGGCGTCTTCGGCCTCGCCGTCCCCGAGGAGTACGGCGGCACCCCTGTCTCCGTGCCCTGTTATGTGCTGGTCACCGAGGAGTTGGCGCGCGGCTGGATGAGTCTGGCCGGTGCCGTGGGCGGCCACACGGTCGTCGCCAAGCTGCTGCTGCACTTCGGCACGGAGGAACAGAAGCGGCGGTATCTGCCGAGGATGGCCACCGGTGAGCTCCGCGCGACGATGGCGCTGACCGAGCCCGGGGGCGGTTCGGACCTCCAGGCGATGAGCACCGTCGCCCGCAGGGACCCGCACGGGTACGTGGTCAACGGGGCGAAGACCTGGATCACCAACTCCCGGCGCTCCGGCCTGATCGCCCTGCTGTGCAAGACCGACCCCGACGCCGCCCCCGCCCATCGGGGCATCTCCGTCCTGCTCGCCGAACACGGCCCGGGACTCACCGTCTCCCGCGACCTGCCCAAGCTCGGCTACAAGGGCGTGGAGAGCTGCGAGCTGTCCTTCGAGGAGTACCGGGCCCCGGCCGACGCCCTGCTCGGCGGCGTCGAGGGCAGGGGCTTCGCGCAGATGATGAAGGGCCTGGAGACCGGGCGCCTCCAGGTCGCCGCCCGCGCCCTGGGCGTCGGCCGGGCGGCGCTGGAGGACGCGCTCGCCTACGCCCAGGAACGCGAGTCGTTCGGCAGGCCGATCTGGCGGCACCAGTCGATCGGCAACTACCTGGCGGACATGGCGACTTCGCTGACCGCCGCCCGTCAGCTCACCCTGTACGCGGCCCGGGAGGCAGAGGCCGGCCGCCGGGTCGACATGGAGGCGGGCATGGCGAAGCTGTTCGCCTCCGAGACGGCCATGCAGATCGCCCTCAACGCCGTCCGCATCCACGGGGGTTACGGCTACTCGACCGAGTTCGACGTCGAACGCTACTTCCGCGACGCCCCGTTGATGATCGTCGGCGAGGGCACCAACGAGATCCAGCGCAACGTCATCGCGAGCCAGCTGGTGAGGCGAGGGGGACTCGACGCGTAGGAGCCTGTGTCATGTCCCCGGTCGGCTCAGGTGCCGAGCCTCCCGCGCCACTCGCGGGGCGACATGCCGTAGGCGGCGCGGAAGGCCCGGCTGAAGTGGGAGTAGCTGGTGAAGCCGAAACGGTGGGCGACGGCCGTCAGCGCCGGGGCGTCGCGCGCGGGGCGGCCGAGTGCGCGGCGGCAGGCTTCCAGCCGGCGGTGCCGGATCCAGCCGCTGACGGTGGTGCCCTCCTGCTGGAAGAGGCGGTGCACGTGACGGACGGAGAGGTGGTGGGCGGCGGCGATCGTCCGGGGGGTGAGGTCCGGATCGGTGAGATGGTCCTCGATGAAGCCCTTGATGCGCAGCCGCAACAGCGTGCCGGCGGCGTCGCCGTCGGGGTGGGGCGCGTCGTGGGCCAGGCGCTCGGCGGCGAGGGTGGCCAGCAGATCGGCGGCGTTGCGGGCGAGCAGGGGGCGCAGGTGCGGAGCGTAGGTGCCGGCCTGGTCGGCGAGCCGGGAGAGGAACGGGATGACCAGGGCGGCGGTCTCGGTGTCGGGCTGGACCGGCGTCCCGGCGATACGCCGCCGGTCGGCCTCGCGCAACCCCAGCGACTGCGGCGGTAACCGGAAGGCGTGCGTACGGGAGAGGTCCGGGCAGGTGAGGGTGTAGGGCCGGGTCGTGTCGGTGAAGGCGAGGCTCCCGGGCTGGAGCAGGGTCCGCCGGTCGCTCTGGCCGATGATCACGCAGCCGCTGTCCTGCAGCAGCACCGTGACGTGGTCGTCGGCCGTGAAGCGGGCCGTCGCGTACGCGGACGCGTGGACCCGCTGGGGTCCGGCCTCGGTGGTGGTGACCCGCAGGGGACCCAGCCGGTGGGTGGTGACTCTCATGACGGTTCCTCCCTGCTGTGATCCCTGCCGTTCCTAGACGGGCGGGGAGGAACACGGGTTGTGACCGAGGAGGCGTCGCCGCGGGGCATGTTCTGTGGCGCGGACGGGCAACTCGGCCCGCGATACGGCCCTTACCGTCGTGCCGCCCGTCGATCGAACTCCGCGCCATGTGACTGCGTGCGGGAGTTCCCGGTCCCAGGAGACGCACACGATGACGACTGCCCGCCCGGCCCCATCGGCGCTGCCCCGCATGCCCGAACTCCAGGTTCCGTGGCGGGCGTTGAGCGTGACACGGGAGACGGTGACGGCGGAGGTGGCCGAGTGGGAGCCGCCGCCCTCGGACGGGTTCCGGATCGTCGCGCATCTGCGGGGTGCCGCCCGGTTCGAGGCGGACACCGGTGACGGCCGCCGGCGTTCGGCGACGTGTGCGCCCGGTGACGTCTGCCGGATTCCGCCCGGGCGCCGGATCTCGGTGCGCTGGCGGTTGCTCGGACCGGGCCCTCTGGAGATGGTGCACATCCTCCTGCCCGCGGAGGTCCTCGAGCGCCACCTGGCCGAGGACCCGGACGGCCGGCCCGTGGATCTCCGGTCGCTGGAGCCACTGCCGGAGCCGGATCCGCTGATCGTCACCATGGCCGCCGCTCTGGTCCGGGCCCGTGAGGCCGGGGCGGGGCAGCTCTACGCCGACTCCGCCGCGGAGTACCTGGCGGCACACCTCCTCGCGCCCCTGCGCAGCCTCCCCGCCGAGTGCGGTGCGCTCGGCCGGCGCCAGCTGGACACGGTCATCGCGTACATGCGGGCCCATCTCGCCGACCGTATCGGCCTGGACGACCTGGCCCGTGAGGTCGCGCTGAGCAGGTTCCACTTCCTGCGGCTGTTCTCCGCGACGACCGGGCGGACACCCCATCAGTTCCTCACCGGTCTGCGGATCGAGACCGCGCGCCGGATGCTGGAGGCGGGCGACGAACCGGTGGGCAGGATCGGCCAGTTGTGCGGGTTCACCACGGCCAGCCACTTCACCACGGTGTTCCGCCGGCATGTCGGTCACACGCCCACGGACTACCGGCGGCTTCGGCGCGGACACGGATGACGGGACGGGACAGGCCCGGCCGAGAAGACACCCGGCCGGGCCTGCAGATGGAATGGATCAGTTGATGTAATCAGCCCAGTAGGTGCTGAACCTGCCGACGCCGAGGTCGGAGATCACGTCGAACGCGGCGGGGCTCAGGTCCACGTCGTACGGCCCGCAAGTCGGGCACTTGTCGACGATCTTTGCCCACGTGGCCGTCCCCGACGGGCCGTAGACGATCACGTACTTGCCGCACACAGGGGAGTTGTTGGGGTTGGGGTAGCTGCCGTACAGCTGCGAGGAGACCGCCGCCACCAGCTCGTTGTCACCGTGCCACTCGCCGCACGCCCCGACACCGACGCTCGGGTTGTACCAGGTGATGCTTCCGTAGTGCCAGGTCGCGGTCGCGGCGGAGGCGGGGGAGGCGCCCAACGCGGTCGTGGCGGCGATGGCGCCGGCAACTGCGCCGACCGTCAGGGAGCGCCGGGTGGCGCTCTTCATGGCTTTGATGGACTTCACGACATTGGACACGTTTCAGCTCCTGGGGAGAGAAGGTGAGTTTGCGAAGTCCGGATCCGGGACCGTGCGCTTGCTGTGGCCAGCAAGGACGATACGCAATCCACCAGCGGGAACTCTGTCGTGAACGTGCGGTCCATTAACGGGATGTTGCGGAGGCCCGCACGGGGCGTCGAAGACCCCTGTGGGGCGGTGACCCTGCCGGGGGTGGCGGGGTGGGTGGCGGGGTGACGTTCAACACATCGGACGTCTCTGATCGCACAGGTGGATTCATCCTGCACTTGTTGCTCATCGCGCACTGTTCCCGCAGGGCGAGCACGTGTCACCCGATCTCTGACGTTGCGTCATATTGCTTTCGGGAAGCGGAAGGCGGAACTCGCACCTACTTTCAGGTAAGCGGCGAGGGTGTTCACGGAGCGCTCCCGTTCGTCACTCCTGCCCCTAGGCTGGTGCCAGACCCCCCACAGAGAACTGGCGGCCGAGGGCATGAAACCACTGCGCCCAGAAGACCCCGAGCAGCTAGGGCCCTACCGGCTCCTCGCCCGACTCGGAGCAGGCGGCATGGGCCGGGTCTATCTGGCGCGGTCCTCGGACGGCCGTACCGTCGCCGTCAAGGTCATCCGGCCCGAGATGGCCGAGGACAAGAGCTTCCGCATCCGCTTCCGCCGCGAGGTGGCGGCAGCGGCGGCGGTCGGCGGGGTCTACACGGCTCCCGTGGTGGACGCGGCGCCGGACGACGAGACGCCCTGGCTCGCCACCGCGTACGTGGCCGGCCCCACCGTGGCCGAGGCGGTCGCCGAGCACGGCCCGCTGCCCGTGGAGACCGTCCTCGCACTGGGCGCGGGGATCGCCGAGGCGCTCATCGCGGTGCACGCCGAAGGGCTGGTGCACCGCGACCTCAAACCCTCCAACGTGCTGCTGGCCGCCGACGGCCCGCGCGTCATCGACTTCGGCATCGTCCGCGCCCGCGACGGCTATGAACTCACCGGCGACGGCTCGCTGTTCGGCTCCCTCGACTACATGTGCCCCGAACAGGCCACCGGGGAGCAGATGGGGCCCGAGGGAGACGTCTTCTGTCTCGGCTCGGTGCTCGCGTTCGCCGCGTCCGGGCACCCGCCGTTCGGTGGGGCCGCCGGAGCCGCGCTGCTCTACCAGGTGGTCCACGGCTCGGCCGATCTGGCCCTGGTGCCCGAGCCGCTGGACAAGATCATCAGTCTCTGTCACGCCAAGGACCCGACCCTGCGGATCGACCCCGACCGGCTCTCCGCCGCCTGCGCGCCCGGCGGCGCCGAACAGGTGCTGACCGAGGGGTGGCTGCCGGGGACCGTGGCCGACATGATCGCCGCGCGCCGGGCGGCCGCCGCGCTCGCGGAGCGCCGGGCCGCCGCGACGGACCTCGCGCGGGGCAGGGGAAGGCCCGACGGCCTGCCGGACACGGCACCGACCGGCTCCGCCGACGTATCCGAGCCGCAGTCGTACGCGGCCGGTCGGGGCCGGTCGGCCTATGCGACGGTGGGGTGGTCGGCCTACGAGACCGCAGTCACCGGTGAGCAGGGCGGAGCCGGGGGGACGGGCGTCACCGGGTGCCCGCGCGGGAGCGGCGCGGCCGGTGCCTACGGCGCCGGGGCCTCCGGGGCTGCCGGGGCGGACCTGGACGGTGTCCGCGACGCGCGTGGGGCCGAGGGCTCCGGTGTCGGAGGGCTCGCCACCGAGCCGCCCGAAGCGGAACCCTGCGTCCTCGCACACGAACCGCAGGAAACGCTGGAGTCGCCGAGGCGGGGAACGGCGTTCGACTCGGTGCAGGCGGGGCCACGAGGCGGAGCGGACGGCCCAGTGCTGGAACGTTCCGCCGCGCCCGCCCACCACCGTGCCCGAGGTTCCCGAGGCGCCCGCGCACGCTCCCGGCTCTCCCGGCGCACGGTCCTCACCGCGGCGGCGGCCACCGGCACGACGCTCATCGGGGGCGCGGCCGTCGTGGCCGCTCGGAGAAAGACGGGAGGACAGGGGGTGGGCCCCGCCGGTCCGGCCCCCGAACCGACCTGGGTCTACCGGGGCGGCCCGCTGCTGCAGGCCCCGGCCGTCTTCCAGAACGGCACGGCCCTGCTCAAGACCCGCCCCGGCACGATGATCTGCCTCGACCTCGCGAACGGCTCCCAGCCCAAGTGGGTCTACCAGGGCATCAGCCTCTCGCCCACGCCCGTCATGCTGACGTACGGCGCGGCCGTCGCGCTCGGCGGCACGGGGGCGACCCTGATCGGCGTCGACCCCGCGACCGGCGCCGAGAAGTTCACGCTCGACTTCGGCGAGGACTACCAGTTCGACCAACTGCTCGGCAGCTACGACGGATACGCCGTCTCGGTGCTCGGCGCCAGCCTCCAGCGCCGGTCGGGGGAGCAGGGCGTGGCGACCTCCACCAGCACGGTCTTCGGCGTCGACCTCAGGGCACGCCAGGCCCTCGTCATCCCGATCGACCCGGAGGACGTCGGCGTACCTCTGCAGCCCGTCATCACCTCCCGCCACTTCGTCTACGCCGACGGACTGCGCAACATCGCGGCCCGTGACACCCGCGACGGCGGCAGCCTGGTCTGGCGCCACCCGGTCGGCTACGACCTGCGGCCGGGGCTGGCGGCGCTCGGCCAGACCGTGTTCGCCATCGGCTCCGAGTTCATCGCCCTGAACCTGGCCGACGGAAAGCTGCGCTGGCAGGCCAAGGCCGAGCGAGGCATGTTCGCCTCCCTCGGAGCGGGCGGCAACACGGTCTACGCCACCGGCACCGAACCGTACGGCGTCCACGCGTTCAACGCGGCGAACGGCAAGCGGCGCTGGTTCTGCGAGACGCCCCGCCTCAACGTCGACAGCCCCATCGCGGTCGGCGCCCACGCCGTCTACGTCCCGGCCTACGAGAACAAGGACGGCTTCTACGCCATCGACACCGCGACCGGCCGTCTGCTGTGGAACTTCACCGACGGCCGCGAGACCGGCGTGAACGACTGGCAGCTCTCCTGCGACGGGGCCGGACACCTCGTGGCCCAGCACTTCGACCGCGCCTACGGACTGCCCGTCACCTGAGGCGTCGCGTAGGCTCCGGCCTCGTGAGCATCCCGCCCCCGACCGACTGGAGCCGCCTCCATCACGCCTACGGCCGGGCGACGGAAGTACCCGGGCAGCTGACCGCGCTGGCCGACCCCGATCCGGCGGTCCGCCACGCGGCCGTGTCGGCCCTCACCGGCAACGTGTACCACCAGGGCACCCGCTGGCCCGCGAGCGCACACGTCGTCGCACCCCTGGTCACCCTCCTCGACACTCCCGGAACACCGGACCGTGCCACCGTCCTCCACCTCCTGCACTCCGTGGCCGTCGGCGACCTGACCGACGACCTGCTCCCCTTCGACCCCGCACGGGCCTTCGCCGAGGCCGACCGGATCGGCCCGGCGGACGAACAGGCCGTGATCCGCGTCCTGTTCGAGGAGGACGACCCGGACACCGAGTCCATCGCCGACGTGGCCGACGCCGTGGCCCTGCGCTGGGCCGCCGACGCCTACCACGCGGTGGAACGCCACACCGCGTCCGTCCTCCGCCGGCTGCACGACCCCGATCCCGCCGTGGCGGCCCGCGCCGCCGCCCTGGCCGTCTGGTACCCGCACCTGGCCGGCCTGCCGGAGGCGCTCACCACCGTCCCCCACGACCTCAGAGCCGCCAGGGCGTCCGCCAACCTCGCCCTGGCCCACCTCCCCGGCCCCCTCACGCCCGGCGAACTCGCCGCCCTGACCGCGTGCCTGGAGTCCCCGGACCCGACGGTCCGTCTGACGGCGGCCGTGGCGATGGCCCGCCGCCCCCCGACGGCCCTGCCGGACGAGGCCCTGACGATCCTCGTCCACGCCGACGCCACCGAAGTCCCCGGCAGCGTCCCGGGCTGGTCCCGGTCCCTGCGGGGCCACACCGCCCGCACCCTCCAGCACCTCGGCCTGTGACCGCGCCGCGGGGCCCGGGCCTCAACTGTCGAAGTCGACGGTGAGGTCGGCGGACGTGGCGTAGGTCTGGCAGGTCAGGACGTAGCCCGCCTCGACCTCCTGGGGTTCCAGGGCGTAGTTGCGGCGCATGTCGGCGGTGCCGGTGGTGACACGGGCGCGGCAGGTGCCGCAGACGCCGCCCTTGCAGGCGAACGGGAGGTCGGGACGCGCTTGTTGGGCCGCGTCGAGGACGGTGCGATGGCGTGGGGCGGTGAAGGTGGTGGCGCGGCCGTCGAGGAGGACGGTGACCCGACTCGACGGGCCTTTGCCGAGGGAGTCGGCGCGATCGGGGACGGGAGTGGTGGGCAACTCCTCCTCCGCGTGGAACAGTTCCTGGTGGACACGGTCCGCGTCGACGCCGAGGCCGGCGAGGAGAGCCCGGGCGTCGCGCACCATGCCGTGCGGGCCGCACAGCCACCAGTCGGAGACCTCGCGGACGTCGAGGAGGGCGTCCAGCAGGGCGGTGAGCCGTCCGGTGTCCAGGCGGCCCGACAGGAGCTCGGCCTCGCGCGGCTCCCGGGACAGGATGTGCGCGAGGTGGAAACGCGCCGGGTACCGGTCCTTCAGGTCGGCGAGTTCGTCGGCGAACATCACCGTGCCGGTGCGCCGGTTGCCGTAGAGGAGTGTCACGCGCGCCTCCTCGTCGGCGGCGAGGACGGACGCGGCGATGGACAGCATCGGGGTGATGCCGGAGCCGGCGGCGACCAGCACCTGGTGGCCGAAGCCGCCGGTCGGGTCCGGGTCCGGGGTGAAGGCACCGGCCGGGGCCATCACCTGGAGGGTGTCCCCGGGGCGCACGCCGTGCACGAGCCAGGAGGAGAACAGCCCGCCCGGTACGACCCGCACACCGATGCGCGGTGCCGTCCCGGCCGGGGAGCAGATCGAGTACGAGCGCCGCTCGTCACGCCCGTCGATCTCGCGGCGCACGGTGAGGCACTGACCGGGCCGGAACGCGAACTCCTCGGCCAGCCGGTCGGGGACGTCCAGGGTGAGCGCGGCGGCGTCGGCGCACAGCGGCTCCACGGCGGACACCCGCAGGGCGTGGAAGGCCGGCCGACGGCGGGGCCGCACGGAGGGCGGTGGGGAGGCGGGGAGGGTCATGGCAGGTCCTTGAGGTGGAGATGGGCTCCGATGGGTCACCACCGCGCGTCCGGATGGGCGCGGGCCACGCTCTGCAGTTCGGTGAGCAGCGGTGCCAGGTGGGGGGTGTGTTCGCCGTTCCTGCCGAAGCCCGGGACCGCGCTGGGCCGCTCGTCGGACCGGACCAGCCCGGCCTCGGTCAGCACCTGCCCCAGGTCCCGCCGGGTCCGTTCGGCGACGGCGGCCGAGGACGCGCCGAAGCGCTCGGCCGTGCGGTCCGTCAGCAGCTCCTCCAGCCAGGGGTCGAGCGTGTCCAGCGCGTCCCGCATCCGGCGGGCGGACTCGGGGGTGCCGTCACCGAGCCGTACCGTCCACTCCGCGGCGTAACGGCGGTGGTAGGCCAGCTCCTTGACGCTCTTCGCGGCGATCGCGGCCAGCATCGGATCGGGCGCGGCGGTGAGCGCCTCGCACACGGCCAGCCGCCACACGGACAGCACCAGCAGCCGTAGGACGGTGAACGCGAAGTCCCCGCCCGGCAGTTCGGCGAGGCGTACGTTGCGGAAGTCCACCGGGTCGCGGAAGTACGCGTACGCGTCCTCACCGCGTCCCGTGCCGTCGGCACGGGACGCCCTCGCGTACAGCAGCCGGGCCTGCCCGAGGAGGTCGAGGCCGATGTTGGCCAGCGCCAGCTCCTCCTCCAGCTCGGGGGCGCGGGTGCACCACTCGGCCAGCCGCTGCGCGGTCACCAGGGCGTCGTCGCCGAGCGCCAGACAGCAGGCCGCCAGACCGCCCGCGACCCCGTCGGGCACCGCCTGGTCGACCCCGTGCAGAGGGTCGCTGAAGCCGGTGCCGAACGCCCAGCGCGCGCTGTCCCCGTCGACGTACAGGTCCTCTTCGGTCATGCACTGCTCCTCGGTGTCGCCAGGTCCTAGATGTGGGGGACGTCGTCGGGGATGTCGTAGAAGGTGGGGTGCCGGTAGACCTTGTCGGCGCTGGGGGCGAAGAAGGGGGCCTTCTCGTCGGGCGCGGACGCGGCGATCGTGTCCGAGCGCACGGCCCAGATGCTCACGCCCTCGTTGCGCCGGGTGTACAGGTCGCGGGCGTGGAGCAGGGCCATCTCGTCGTCGGCGGCCCTCAGCGAGCCGACATGGACGTGGTTCAGCCCGCGCCTGCCGCGCACGAACACCTCGTACAACGGCCATCCCCGCTGCTCGGAGGTCATGCCGCCACCCCTTCCCGCACCCTGGACGCCCGTCTCGCGGCGTGCGCCGCCGCGGCCTCGCGCACCCAGGCGCCCTCCTCGTGGGCGGCCCGGCGGCGGGCGATCCGCTCGGCGTTGCAGGGGCCGTCGCCCGCGACGACCCGCTTCAGCTCGTCCCAGTCGGGGGTGCCGAAGTCGTGGTGGCCGCGCTCCTCGTTCCACCGCAGCTCCGGGTCGGGCAGGGTGACGCCCAGCCGCTCGGCCTGCGGGACGGTCATGTCGACGAACCGCTGCCGCAGCGCGTCGTTGGAGTGGCGCTTGATCCTCCAGGCCATGGACCGCGCCGAGTTGGGGGAGTCGTCGTCGGGCGGGCCGAACATCATCAGGGACGGCCACCACCAGCGGTCGACCGCGTCCTGCACCATCGCCCGCTGCTCGCCGGTGCCGCGCATCATCGTCATCAGCAGCTCGTAGCCCTGCCGCTGGTGGAACGACTCCTCCTTGCAGACGCGGACCATCGCGCGCCCGTACGGCCCGTACGACGTCCGGCACAGCGGCACCTGGTTGCAGATGGCCGCCCCGTCCACGAACCAGCCGATCACCCCGACATCGGCGAAGCTGCGGGTCGGGTAGTTGAAGATCGAGGAGTACTTCTGGCGGCCGTCGACCAGCCGCTCGGTGAGCTCGGTGCGGTCGGCGCCGAGCGTCTCGGCCGCCGAGTAGAGGTACAGCCCGTGTCCGGCCTCGTCCTGCACCTTGGCGAACAGGATCGCCTTGCGGCGCAGCGAGGGCGCCCGGGTGATCCACTCGCCCTCCGGCTGCATGCCGATGACCTCGGAGTGGGCGTGCTGGGCGATCTGCCGCACCAGCGTGGCCCGGTAGGCGTCCGGCATCCAGTCGCGGGGCTCGATGCGCTGATCGCGGGCGATGGTGTCCTCGAAGGCGGCCTCGGGGTCGTGGGGCCCGGGCGGTGCCGTGGTGGGGTCCGTCATGGAAAGTCGTGTCCTGTCGTCATCGGGAGGGGGCGGTCGGTCGTCGTTCACCAGCGGTGGAAGCCCTGACCGCTCTTGCGGCCCAGTTCGCCGCGGGCGACCTTGTCCCGGAGCAGCTGGGGCGGCGCGAAGCGTTCGCCGAGCGTGGCGTGCAGGTGCTCGGCGATGGCGAGCCGCACGTCGAGGCCCACCACGTCGGTCAGGCGCAGCGGCCCCATCGGATGCCGGTAGCCGAGGCGCATGGCCGTGTCGATGGCCTCCGGGTCGGCGACGCCCTCCTCGACCATGCGGATCGCCTCCAGACCGAGGGCGAGCCCCAGCCGGCTGCTGGCGAACCCGGGGGAGTCCTGCACGACGACGTCCTGCTTGCCGAGGGCGTGCGTCCAGCGGATCGCCGCGCCGAGAGTGTCCGCGCCGGTGCCGGGAGCCAGGACCAGTTCGACGAGGGCCGAGACGGGAACGGGGTTGAAGAAGTGCATCCCCAGGAAACGCCCGGGGTGCTTCAGGACCGCCGCGAGCTCGGTGACCGACAGGGAGCTGGTGTTGCTGGCCAGCACACAACCGTCGTGCACCGCCTGCTCGGCGGCGGCCAGCACCTCCGCCTTCAGGGCGGCGTCCTCGGGGACCGCCTCGACGACCAGGTCGCAGTCGTGGGGCAGTTCGGCGACCGAGGACACGACCGTGACCCGGTCGGGCACGTCGAGGTCCGGCGCGTCGCCGAGCGTGCCGCGCTCGGCCGCCGTCCGCAGGCCCCGCGCGATCCGCTCCAGAGCGGCCGCCGCCGTGGTGCCGTCGCGTTCCACGACGACCACCCGCGCACCGGCCGCCGCGAACGACTGGGCGACACCGGCGCCCATCCGGCCGCCGCCGATCACCCCCACCACCGAGGGCGGGGTCGGAGCCGAGGTCATGCCCGGCCTCCCTTCTTCTCCAGGAACCGCGTCATGCGCTCCTGTTTGTCCGGGCTCTCGAAGAGCACCGCCTGAGCGAGGTCGTCGGCCACGGGATGCGCCCCCGAGGCGTCGGTGACGAGTTTGGTGAGCCGCAGCGCGAGCGCCGAGGAGCGGGCCATCCGGTCGAGCAGCGCGTGCGCCTCGTCGAGCAGCCGGTCCTGCGGTACGACGTCCAGGACCAGCCCGCAGCCGAGCGCCGCCCGCGCGTCGAGGGTGCGTCCGGCGAGCAGCACCTGCTTGGCCACCGACTCGCCCACCAGCTCGCGCAGCCGCCAGCAGGCCCCGGCGGCGGCGAGGATGCCGAGGCCCGGCTCGGGGTTGCCGAAGACCGCGTCAGGACCGGCGATCCTGAGGTCACAGGCGTACGCCAGCTCGGCGCCGCCGCCCAGCGCCCACCCCGGCACGGCGGCCACCGTCGGCAGGGGCAGCCGGCGCACCCGCTCGAACAGCCGGCTGTTGATGCCCTGGAGGGCCTCCTCCCGGCCGCGCCGCCGCAGCTCCGCGATGTCGGCACCGCCCGCGAAGACCCCGCCGTGCCCGGTGAGCAGCAGCACCTTCGGGGCGCGCTCCAACTCCTCGCACACCCGGTGCAGTTCGGCGACCATGCGGCCGCTGATGGCGTTTTGGGCGTCGGGCCGGCACAGGGTGACCACCACCCGGTCCACCCGCTCCTCGACGGTGAGCGTCTCGTACGGGCTCATACGCGCTCCACGAGCATCGCCACGCCCTGCCCCACCCCGACGCACAGGGTCGCCAGGCCCCGTCGGCCGCCCTCCCGTTCCAGCCGGCCCAGCAGGGTGAGCAGGACGCGGGTGCCGGAGCAGCCCAGGGGATGGCCGAGGGCGATGGCGCCGCCGTCGGCGTTGACCCGGTCCGGGTCGAGCTTCAGCCGCCGTACGACCGCCAGGGCCTGGGCGGCGAACGCCTCGTTGAGCTCGATCGCGTCGAGGTCGTCGACCGTCCAGCCGGCCCGCTCCAACGCCAGGGCGGTGGCCGGTACCGGACCGAGCCCCATGAGGTGCGGTTCCACCCCGGCCGAGGCGGCGGTGACCACCCGGGCCCGGGGAGTCAGCCCGTACCGCTCCACCGCCGCCGCGCCCGCCACCACCAGGGCGGCGGCCCCGTCGGACAGGGGTGAGGAGTTGCCCGCGGTGACGATCCCTCCCTTGCGGAAGACCGGGCGCAGCCCGCCCAGCCTCTCCAGTGTGGTCGTCGGGCGCGGTCCCTCGTCCTCGGTCACCTCCCCGTCCGCCACCGGCACCGGGACGATCTCCGCCGAGAAGCGGCCCGCCTGCCGGGCGGCGACCGCGCGCCGGTGGCTGCGCAGGGCGAAGGAGTCCGCCTCCAGCCGGGTGATGCCGTCCAGGGCGGCGACCTCCTCCGCGGTCTCGCCCATCGACAGCGTGGTCGCGGAGGGGAAGCGCGGGTTGGTGAACCTCCAGCCCAGCGAGGTGTCGTGGACCTCGCCCGGCCGCGCCCAGGGTGTGCCCGGCTTGGCCATCACCCAGGGCGCGCGGGTCATCGACTCGACCCCGCCCGCCACGACGAGCTGCGCCTCACCGGCCCTGACGGCCTGCGCGGCGGACGCGACCGCCGTCAGCCCGGACGCGCACAGCCGGTTGACGGTGTACCCGGGCACGGTGTGCGGCAGCCCGGCCAGGAGTACGGCCATCCGCGCCACGTCCCGGTTGTCCTCGCCGGCCTGGTTCGCGGCACCCAGGATCACCTCGTCCACGGCCTCGCCCGGGATCCCGGCCCGGCGTACGGCCTCACCGACGACGAGCGCGGCCAGGTCGTCGGGCCGTACGGCGGCCAGCGCACCGCCGTAGCGGCCCTGCGGGGTGCGGGCCCCGTCGATCAGATACACGTCAGGCATGGGCCTGCTCCTCGGCGGGGGCGTGCCGGCGGGACTGGAGGACCGAGAAACGGCCGGTGACGAACGCCGGGTCGGTCAGGGTGGCGTTGGCCGCCGGGTTGGCCGACGTGCCGTGGAAGTCGCTGAAGGCGGCCGACTGGTTGGGGTACACGTCCCCGGTCAGGTTCTCCGACAGATGCACTCCCGCCTCCAGGGCGGTCTCCCGCGCGGCGGCCAGGACGTCCTCGCCGGTCGCGTACACGCAGGCGGTGAGCGCGCCGTGGTGCCGTACGGTGTCGTGCAGGACGCGCAGCGAGTGCGCGGTGTCGTCGGTGGCGATGACGAAGGAGACCGGCCCGAACCACTCGCTCGTGTAGGTCTTCTCGTCGGCCTCCGCGTCGAGACGGGCGATCAGCGGGGTGCGTACGACGGCGTCCGGATGGTCGGGGTGGGTCACTTCGCGCGAGGGACGGGCGGTGCGGCCCAGGGCGGCGGCCTCCGTCAGCCGTGCGAGGACCCCGCTGTTGACGATCGCGCCGAGGGTGGCGGCGGCCCGGGCCGGGTCGCCCAGCAGTTCGTCCAGCGCACGGCCCAGATCGGCGGCGAACTCGTCGGCCGTACGCGGTCCTCGGTCCGTCGGGAAGCCGTCACGGGGCACCAGGATGTTCTGCGGGGTGGTGCACATCTGCCCGCTGTAGAGCGCCAGTGAGAAGGCGAGGTTGCGCAGCAGTCCCGCGTAGTCGTCCGTGGAGTCCACGACGACCGTGTTGAGCCCCGCCTTCTCCGTGTGCACGACGGCCTGGCGGCAGTTGGCCTCCAGCCAGTCGCCGAAGTCGCTGGAGCCGGTGAAGTCCACGATCCGCACGTCGGGGTGGGTGGCCAGCGCGGGAGCGGTGCGCTCCTCGGCGCGTGAGGCGGCCAGCAGCACCACGTCCGGGTCGAAACCGGCCTCCGCCAGCACCTCCCGAGCGATCCGCACGGTGATCGCCAGCGGCAGCACGGCCCGCCGGTGCGGCTTGACGATCACCGGGTTGCCGGTGACCAGGCTCGCGAAGAGTCCCGGGTAGCCGTTCCAGGTGGGGAAGGTGTTGCAGGCGACGAGCACGGACACCCCGCGCCCGACCGGTGTGTACGTCTTGTCCATCACGAGCGGTCCGCCCCGGCGCCGTGGCTTGCTCCAGCGCGCGCCGGCCGGATGGCGGCGCTGCGCCTCCCACGCGTACGCCACCGCCTCGAGACCGCGGTCCTGAGCGTGCGGTCCGCCCGCCTGGAAGGCCATCACGAAGGGCTGGCCGGTGGTGTGCTGGACGGCGTGCGCGATCTCGAAGCTCGCCGCGTTCAGCCGGGCCAGGATCTCGGCCGCCACACCGGCCCGGACGTCGGGGCTCGCCGAACGCCAGGCGCGGGCGGCCGACTTGGCCGTGGCCACCGCGGCCTCGGGCGCCAGCTGCGGATAGCCGACACCGAGAGGGAAGCCGTACGGCGACTCCTCCGCTGCCGGGACGGTACCGGTGGTGGGGTGGCCGTCGAGCGGGAAGGGCCGGTCGAGGAGGGCGCGGAAGGCCGCCTCCCCCGCCTCGGGAGCTCCGGCGCCGTACACGGAGGCGCTCGGGATCTCCGGGTACGGCGTCCAGTGGCCGCGGTCGGTGGTGCGCGCCACCGCCTGCTGGAGCAGGTCGGCGTGGCGGGCGAAGAAGTCGGGATGCTGATCGGGGAACATGAGAACTCCAGGCCGAACGTTCGGTCGGTAGATGGGTGCGGTGCGCCCCGGGACGGGGAGACGGTTCGGGTCAGACGTCGGCGAGGAGGATCGCCGGGCGTTCCACGCAGTCGGCCACGAACCGCAGGAAGCCGCCCGCCGTGCCGCCGTCGCAGACCCGGTGGTCGAAGCTGAGCGACAGCTGCGTGACCTTGCGGACGGTCAACTCGCCGTCCACCACCCAGGGTTTGTCGACGATCCGGCCCACGCCGAGGAGCGCCGCCTCCGGGTGGTTGATGATCGGCGTGGAGCCGTCGACGCCGAACACGCCGTAGTTGTTGAGCGTGAAGGTGCCCCCGGTCAGCCGGTCGGGCGGCAGGCTCCCGGTTCGGGCCAGCTCGGTCAACCGGGCCAGTTCTGCGGCGAGTTGGACCGTCGTCAGTCGGTGGGCGTCACGTACGACCGGGACGACCAGGCCGCGGTCCGTCTGCGCGGCGAAGCCCAGGTGGACCTCGTCGTACCGCAGGATCTCCCGACGTCCGGTGTCCACCGCCGAGTTGAGCTCGGGATGGCGGCGCAGCCCGGCGACACAGATCCGGGCGAGCAGGGCCAACAGGCCGACGCGGCGGCCGGGTTCGGCGGCCTCCAGCGCCTTCTTGGCCTGGAGCAGTCCGGTGGCGTCCACGTCGACCCAGGTGGTGGCGTCGGGTATCTCGGCACGGCTGCGCGAGAGCTTGTCGGCGACGGCCTTGCGGACGCCCCGGAGCGGGATGCGGACGGGCCCGCCCGAAGAGATGTCCGAAGAGATGCCCGGGGAGGCGTCCGGGGAGGCGTCCGGGGAGGCGTCCGGGGTGGTTTCCGGCACGCTCTCGGCGAGGGCCCGTTCGACGTCCCGCCGCAGGACGACCCCGGCGGGACCCGTCGGCGCCAGCGCGGTGAGGTCAATGCCGTGGTCGCGGGCCAGCCGCCGCACGAGGGGCGAGATGACGCGGGGAGCGTGCGGCTCGGCGACCGGTGCGGGTGCGGGCGTCTCCGGCGTGGCCGCGGCCCGTCGGCGGCGACGGCGTGGCGCCGGTTCGTGCCCGGTGCCGTAACCGATCAGAACGTTGCCGGACCCGGCCTGCTCCTCCTCGCGGTACCGCTCGGCGGCGGTGTCCACGACGGCGGGCTCCGCCACGGGTGCCGCCGCTCCCACCGTGATCAGCGGTTCCCCCACCCCCAGCGCGGTGCCCGCGTCCGCGTGCAGCCGCAGCACCGTTCCCGCGTACGGCACCGGCACCTCCACCGCGGCCTTGGCGGTCTCCACCTCGACCACGACCTGGTCGATCGTGACGGTGTCGCCGACGGCCACCTTCCACTCGACGATCTCCGCGTCCGTCAGCCCTTCGCCGAGGTCGGGCAGCCGGAACAACTGCTCGGTCGGCGTTGCCGTGGTCATGCGACCGCTCCCTTCGGCAGGTGCCGGATGTCGGGCTCGTCGGTGAACTGGAGACGGTCGACCGCGTCCAGGATCCGGTCGACGCCCGGCAGATGCGCGTGCTCCAGCTTCGGCGGCGGATACGGGATGTCGAAGCCGGCCACCCGCAGCACGGGCGCGGCGAGCGAGTGGAAGCAGCGCTCCTGCACGCGAGCGGCGATCTCCGCGCCGACCCCGGCGAAGCCCTGCGCCTCCTGGACGACCACACAGCGCCCGGTCCTGCGCACCGACTCCGCGACGGTCCCGTCGTCGAAGGGCACCAGCGTGCGCAGGTCCACGACCTCCAGCTCGACGCCGTCCTCGGCGGCGGCCTCCGCCGCGGCCAGGGCCACCGGGACCGACGGACCGTAGGCGACGAGCGTGGCGTCCCGGCCCGCCCGCCGGATCGCCGCCCGCCCGAACGGCAGCGCCCCGCGAGGCGCCTCCGGATCGGTGTCCTCGCGCGACCAGTACAGCTTCTTCGGCTCCAGGAAGACCACCGGATCGGGGTCGGCGATCGCGTCCCGCAGCAGCCAGTACGCGTCCTCGGCGGTGGCCGGGGTGACCACCTTCAGGCCGGGCGTGTGCGCGTAGTACGCCTCGCTGGAGTCGCAGTGGTGCTCCACCCCGCCGATTCCGCCCGCGTAGGGCACCCGGATCACCATCGGCAGACCGATCCGGCCCCGGGTGCGGTTGCGCGTCTTCGCGACATGCGAGGCGATCTGCTCGAACGCCGGGTACGCGAAGGCGTCGAACTGCATCTCCACCACCGGCCGGAACCCGCCCATCGCCATGCCGACCGCCAGCCCGACGATGCCGGCCTCCGCCAGCGGCGTGTCGAAGCAGCGCTCCTCGCCGAAGTCGCGGGTCAGCCCGTCGGTGATGCGGAAGACACCGCCGAGCGGGCCGACGTCCTCCCCGAAGACGAGGACCCGTTCGTCCTCGCGCAGCGCGTCGCGCAGGGCGGTGTTGAGCGCCTGCGCCATCGTGACCTTGGCCATCGTCGTCAGTCCTCCTGGGCCTGGGTGGTTGCGGCGAGCTCCGCCGCCAACTGGGCGCGCTGCTCTCGAAGTTGCGGGGTGGGCTCGGCGTAGACGTGGTCGAACAGCTCCAGCGGGTCGAGCACGGAGTCCGCGTTCATGCCGTCCCGCAGCCGCGCCGCCAGCTCCTCGGCCTCGTCCCGCAGCGCCGCCACGTCGGCGTCGGTGAGCGCGCCGCGCGAGCGCAGATACGTCTCCAGCCGCTCGACGGGGTCGGCGGCCCGCCACCGCTCGACCTCGTCGTCCGCCCTGTAGCGGGTGGCGTCGTCGGCGTTGGTGTGCGCGTCCATGCGGTAGGTGTGCGCCTCGACGAGGACGGGGCCGTTCCCGGCGCGGGCGTGCTCGACGGCCGAGGCCAGCACCGCGAGGACCGCTACCGGGTCGTTGCCGTCGACCTGCTCGGAGCGCACCCCGTAACCGATGCCCTTGTACGCCAGGGCGGGCGCCGCGGTCTGCCGGGCCAGCGGCACCGAGATCGCGTACTTGTTGTTCTGCACGAAGAACACGACCGGCGCGCGGAACACGGCGGCGAAGTTGAGCGCCTCGTGGAAGTCGCCCTCGCTGGTGGCGCCGTCGCCGATCAGCGCCATCGCCACCCCGTCCTCGCCCTTGCGGCGCAGGGACTCGGCCATGCCGGTCGCGTGCAGCACCTGGGTGGCCAGCGGGGTGCACTGCGGGGCGACCCGGGTGGCGGCGGGGTCGTAGCCGCAGTGCCAGTCGCCGCGCAGCAGGGTCAGCACCTCGACGGGGTCGATGCCACGGGTCACCAGGGCGACCGAGTCGCGGTACGTCGGGAACAGCCAGTCGTCCGGGCGCAGCGCGAGCACCGCGCCGACCTGGCAGGCCTCCTGGCCGCGGCTGGACGGGTAGACGGCGAGGCGGCCCTGCTTGGTCAGGGCGGTCGCCTGGGTGTCGAACCGGCGGCCCAGGACCATCCGCCGCCAGGCCTCGCGCAGGGTCTCGACCGGCGGCTCGGTGTAGCCGGCCGGCGGCCTGGCGACGGGGGTGCCGTCCTCGGTCACGAACCGCACCGGCGTCAGCGACGGCAGAAGGCCCTGGACCGTCTGGCGGAGGCTCTTCACGGACATGGAGGGCACTCGCTTTCTCTGGACACTTGACAGGAGAATGGTGGACATCGCGGAATATGTGTTCAATGGCTCGGCAGAACCGGCGATGAACTGCCGGATGAAAGCGCCTGGGAGGGCAATGTGTCCGAGGAAACCTCGCTGCCGGTGGCGGTCGCCGGACGAACTGCCGTCCCGCTCGACGACATCGACCGCCAGATCCTGAGCCGCCTTCTGGAGGACGGCCGGATCTCGGTGCGGGCACTCGCCGAGCAGGTGCACATCTCCCGGGCCAACGCCTACACCCGGATCGGCCGGCTCGTCGCCGAGGACGTCATCACCGGCTTCACCGCGCAGCTCAACGCCCAGCGGGCCGGCCTCGGCACGAGCGCCTACGTCACGCTGAGCATCGAGCAGAACGCCTGGCGGGACATCTCCCGCGCCCTGCGCGCGATCCCCTACGTCGAGCATGTCGCCCTGGTCACCGGCGACTTCGACGTGCTGGTGCTGGTGCGCGCGCCGGACAACCTGGCCCTGCGCAAGGTCGTGCTGGAGAGCGTCCACGCCGTGCCGGGGGTGCGCTCCACCCGCACCTGGCTGGTCTTCGACGAGGTGCGGGGGCGCGGCGCCACCTGGACGGACTGACCACTGTCATACGTTGACCAGCTCGGCGGCGACGTCGAGGCGGGCCGGGGCCGGGGCCGTGGCCGTGGTCCGGGCGGGCTCCGGCGGCGGTGCGTGCCGGCGGGCGCGCACCACCCGGAACCGCCCGGTGACGAAGTCGGCGGCGCCCGAGCCCGGCAGGTCGGCGAAGGCCGAGGACGGGTCGGCGGGCAGGTCGTCGAGGTTCTCCACCAGATGCACCCCCGCGTCCAGCGCCGCCGTCTCGGCAGCCGCCAGCACCAGCGGATCGGTGGAGTGCACCGAGGCGTACAGCGCCCCGTGGCGGCCCACCGTGCGGCGCAGGAGGTCCAGACCGTGCGAGGTCGACTCGGTGCCCACCAGGAAGGTGACGGGCCCGGGCCACTCGCGCGTGTAGACCCGCTCGTCCGAGGCACGCAGCCGCACCAGCAGCGGGCCGCGCAGCTCGGCCCGCGGATGGTCCGGGTGGGCCACGGGGGCGGAGGCGTGCAGCACCGGACCGCAGCGCGCGGCCTCCGCCACGGCCGCGCGCACCTCGTCGCCGGTGATCGCCCCCAGCACCCGTGCCGCCCGGGCGGGGTGCCCGAGCAGCCGGTCCACGGCGTCACCGAGGTCGGCCCCGAGGTCCCGCAGCGTCCTGTGCCCCTCGTCGGTGGCGAAGCCCCGCTCCGGGACGAGGATGTTCTGCGGTGTGGTGCGCACCGAGCCGTGACACAGGCACGCGGCCAGGGCGAGCCCCCGCACCAGGCCCCGGTAGTCGTCGGTGGAGTCCACGAGCACGGTGTTCAGCCCCGTCCGGTCGGCGAACACCACCGCCTGGCGGGCGTGCTGCTCCAGCCAGTCCGCGAAGCGCCCGGAGCCGGTGAAGTCGACGATGCGCACCGCCGGGTCCGTGGCCAGCCGCCGGTGCACCCGCCGCTCCGGCTCCGCCACCGCCAGTGTCACGAGGTCCGGGGAGTGCCCGGCCTCCGCCAGCACCTGCCGGGCCACCCGCACCGTGATCGCCAGCGGCAGCACCGAGCGCGGATGCGGGGCCACGATCACCGGGTTGCCGGTCACCAGGCTCGCGAACAGGCCCGGCCAGCCGTTCCAGAGGGGGAAGTCGGGACAGCCGACGAGCAGCGACACCCCGCGCGGCGCCAGCGTGCAGGTGCCCCGCAGCGCACGCGGCCGACCGCCCCGTACGACGCTCTCCCAGCGCAGATCCGCCGGGACGCGCTCCGACTCGGCGAAGGCCCGGGCCACCGCCTCCAGGGCCCGGTCCTGGGCGCGCGGCCCGCCGGCGCGCAAGGCGGCCTGGAGGGTCTGGCCGGTCGTGTGGTGCACCGCGAGGGCCAGTTCGTGGCTGCGGGTGTTGAGCCTGCGCAGGATCTCCACCGCGAGCCCGGCCCGCTGGTACGGCCCGGCGGCCCGCCAGCCGGCCGCCGCCCGTCCGGCCGCCGCGACCAGCTCCGCCGGCTCGCAGCGCGGATAGGACACGGCCGGCCCGACGCCGTACGGAGACGACTCCGTGCGCACACGGCCCGCTTCGCCGGGCTGCCCCAGCTCGAAGGGCCGCCCCAGCAGCGAGTGGAACACCTTCCCCGCGGTGCGGGTCGACCGCATGCCCGCGTCGGCCGCGTCCTGGCCTGTCGCCTCCGTGAAGGGGCGACGGCACTCACCGGCGGCGAGCGCGCGGACCATGCCGTGCAGCAGCTCGCGGTGCCGTTCGTAGGGACCGGGGCGCATGGCCGTCAGCCTCTCCAGCTCGCCGCGAGCGCGAGCAGGGCGTCGTTCTCCTCCGGCAGCCCGATCGTCACCCGCACGCCCTCGCCGAGGAACGGGCGGACGATGACCTTGCCGTCCGCGCAGTGCAGGGCGAAGTCCCCGCTGTCCCCGCCGAGCGGCAGCCACACGAAGTTGGACTGGGAGTCGGGCACGTCATGGCCCAGCTCCCGCAGCCGGGCGGTGACCCGGTCGCGTTCGGCGACCGTGAGGGCGGCCCGCCTGGCGACCTCCGCGCGCTCGCCGAGCGCCACGACCGCGGCCTGCTGGGCGAGCGCGCTGACACTGAACGGCACCTGCGTCCGCCGTACGTGCGCGGCGATCCCGGGCGGCGCCACGCAGTAACCGACACGCAGGCCCGCCAGGCCGTACGCCTTCGAGAAGGTCCGCAGCACCGCCACGTTCGGCCGGTCGCCGAGCAGGGCGAGACCGTCGGGGACCCGCGCCGGATCGGCGTACTCCCGGTACGCCTCGTCGACGACGATCAGCACGTCCCCCGGCACCCGGTCCGCGAACTCGGTCAGCGCCCGCGCGCCGACCGCCGTGGAGGTCGGGTTGTTCGGGTTGCACACGAACACCAGCCGGGTCCGCGCGGTGATCGCCTCGGCCATCGCGTCGAGGTCGAGGGCGTGCTTCCGCAACGGCACCCGTACCGCCGTGCCGCCCGCGACGGCGGTGAGGATCGGGTACGCCTCGAACGACCGCCAGCCGAAGACGACCTCGTCGCCCGGCCCGACGACCGTGTGCAGCAACTGCCCGCACACCTCGGAGGACCCCGCGCCCACCGCGATCCGGTCCGGCTCCACCCCGTGGTGCGCGGCCAGGGCCTCGACGAGGGAGGAGGCGTGCAGGTCCGGATACCGCGACACACCACCGGCGGCCTCCGCGAGGGTCGCCGCCACCCCCGGCAGCAGGCCGTGCGGGGACTCGTTGCTGGCCAGCACGACGGCCCCGGGCAGTTTGCGGCCCGGGACATAGGCGGGCAGCTGGGACAGAGACGCACGGACACGCACCATGCTCGACTCGCTTCTGCAGCGGGGGGCGCCCGAGGCCTGGCCGTCGGGCACTTGACAGGGAAATCGTGAAGAGCGGACGACAACCGCTCAACCGTTTGGCGAATTCGGCTACGAATCGCCGAAAAGGGGTCGGGAGATCGGCAAACCGTCTCCCAGGGAGCCCTGTGGGACCTTTGGTACGAGACGGACTGCGTGGCCTCCGCTGTTCACCCGGCCGCCTCCTTGATCACGCAACGGACACAGCGGGCCTTCGGCACCCCCGACGTCCGGCGGGACCCCACCAGACTGCACACCGCCCGAGCCATGCGGCCCGCCCGTTCTCTGATCGAGGGAGACCATGCACACGACCCCGACCCGCCTCCGCCACACCACCGCCCGGACGGCGTGCGCCGCGGCACTCGCGCTGCTCGCGGCCGGCTGCTCCCAGGCGTCCGCGGACGCGCGGACCGGCGGCTGCCGCGCCGACGGCCGGTGGTCGGAACGGGAACGGGCCGCGTGGCTGAGGACCGCGGTGACCTTCCGCGGGACGGCCGACGGGGCGGGCCCGTCGTACGCGGACGCGTCGGTCGTCGTCCGCGCGCCGCGCACCGGGGACGCCCGCCCGCTGTGCCAACCGCTCGCGGTGCAGATCGAGTTCTGGACCTTCTCGAAGGAAACCGGGCTGTCGTCCGTCCTGCGCTCCCGGATCGACACGGACGGCGGCAGGACCCGCACCGTCGGCTTCCCCACGGGCCTTCCCGCCGACCAGGACGGCGTCTGCGCCGGGGTGCTGGTGGCTGCGTACGTCGGCGCGCCGCTGACCACAGCCGAACTGCCGGACACTGCACCGGACTTGACCGACACGGCGGATGGGGCGGACGCGGCGGACACGAACGTACCGTTCCGGACGGCGCGGATCGGCGCGTACCGACTGCTTCCGCCGAGCGACCCCGCCGCCTGTGCCGCGGACAGGACGGGCGGCGGCAGCCCCTCACCCACCCCCACGGGTGCGACGGGTGGTTCGCCGGGTTGGGACGCCTACCACCCCTGAGAGCCTGTGTCATATCCCCGGCCGGGCGCGCGACGCCTGGCACGCTGCCCCAGAGGGGGTACCCCCACCCCCACTGCCTTGAGGGCGTGGGAGGTGCCCCCAGCCGCGTTGCCGAACCGCCCACGTGGCTCCTCCCCCACGCTCGGCTTCGCTCGCGCGGGAGGGGCCCCCATGACGCCGCGCGCTGATCCGGCCGGGGATATGACACAGGCTCTGACCGGCGCGAGGCGTCAACGGGCCAGGACCGGACCGGGGCGTACCGCCAGCACGGCGACCACCGCGCGGTGGTCCGTGCGCGGCAGGGTCCGTTCGCCGACGGAGACGTCCGTCAGGCCCGGGCCGTGCAGGACGTGGTCGAGCTGGACCAGGGGCGGCACGAGGGTCCGGCCGGCGGGCCAGGTACGGGCCCAGCCCCGGCCGAGCTCGGCGTGCGTGTCCATGAGCCCCGCCGCGAGCAGGGAGCGCATCGGCGCGTGATCGAGGGAGGCGTTGAAGTCCCCCAGGAAGACGGTGTCCGGGCCGCTGTCCCGGGCGACGGAGGTGAGTGCGGTGAAGTCCCGTGTCCAGCGGTCGGCGTCACCGAGCGGGTAGTACGTGTGGACGGCCACCAGCCGGACGGCCCGGCCGCCCACGGTCACCTCCGCCGCGGTCTGCGGCCACGTGGTGCCGGCGTCCAGCGGGTCGGCACGGGTCAGCGGGAGCCGCGAGTAGATCGAGGAGTCGTTCTCGGGGTGGAGTTCCTGATGGGGCAGCAGCCTGCCCAGCCCCGCCTCGGCGAAGGCGGCGATCCCGGCCCGCGTCAGCTCCTGCACGGCCAGTACGTCGATCCGCTCGCTCCGCACCAGCCGCAGTACCGCCCGCGGATCCACCCCACCGACACGGGCGTTGAGCGTGGCCACCCGCAACTCGGCCGCTCCGGCAGGGACCTGCCGCTGGTCCGGCAGGAACCGTGGCACCAGTACGGCGACCTGCGCGACCGCCAGCAGCGCGACCACGGCAACCGTCCACCGTGAGCGCAGCGCGGGCACGGCGAGCACGGCCACCAGCAGCAGGACGCTCAGCGCGGCGCCGTAGGGGAAGAGCACCGCGGGAACCGCGAGCCGGGTTCCCGCGTCCAGTCCCGTCAGTCGCACCACGAGCAGGGCGAGCATCCACAGTCCTCCGCTTCCGGGTGGGCCCGGGCGACGATCACCCGGGCTCCGCAGGGGGGACGGCAGTTACGGCGAAAACGGTTGCAGCGGGCTTCCACCTGGTCGAACGCCCAGCCGGGGCATGATGACCGCAAGAGGTACGACACGGACGGACGGAGACACATCGGTGCCGGAGTGGGACGAGACGGCGACGGCGACACGGCTGATCGGCAGGGCCGGGGAACTCGCGCTGCTCGACGCGGTGATCGGCGACCTCGGGCGGGACGGCGTTCCCGCCGTGATCGACATCACCGCGGACGCCGGCATGGGCAAGAGCCGGCTGCTGGGCGAACTGCGCGCACGGGCACGGCGGTCCGGGCTGACCGTGCTGAGCGGCAGGGCCACCGAGTACGAACGGCACACCCCGTTCCAGCCGTTCACGGACGCCTTCGCCGACGCCGATCCCGCCTTCCTCGCCTCCGACGCCGTACCGGGGGCGGCGGCACCCGTGCTGTACGGGGTGCGCGACCCGGCGGTGCCCGACCCGGGGGTGCGCGTCCACGGCCGTGACCGCTTCGGCCTCTACCGCGCCGTCGCGGACGTACTGACCGGGCTCGCGGAGCACGGCGGTCTGATGATGGCGCTGGACGATCTGCACTGGGCGGACCCCGCGTCCCTGGAACTGCTCGACCAGCTGATCCGGCATCCGGTGCGCGGCCGGGTGGTTCTGGCCGTCGCCCGCCGGGAACGACAGACCCCGCACCCGCTCGCCGCCGCCCTGACCCGGGGCGCCGACAGCGGAGCGGTACTGCGCACGGCGCTGGGCCCGCTGCCGGAACGGGAGGCGATCGAGACGCTCGCCCCCGACCTGGCACCGGACGACGCGCGGAAGATCTACACGGCCGCCGAGGGCAACCCGCTCTACCTGCGATGCCTGCTGCACGCCCACCGGCACGGCGGTTCCTCGCCCACCGCCCCTGCCGCTGCCCACCGGATCTCCGGCTCCGGGGTGCCGAGCGGACTGGCCTCGCTGCTCCTGGACGAACTGACCGCGCTGACGGGGGCGGAGCGCCGAACCGTCGAGGCGGTGGCGGTCCTCGGGGACCACGCCACACCCTCGCTGCTGCGTCTGGCGACCGGAAACCCCACGGCGGACGAGCTCGACGCCCACACCGGCGCGGCCATGCGGCGCGATCTGCTGCGCAGGGGGACCGACGGCCGCTGGACCCTGCGGCACCCCCTGCTGCGGGCCCTCGTCTACGAGAACACCGCCGCGCCGCGCCGCGCCGGGCTCCACCGAGCCGTGGCGGAGGAACTGGCGCGCACCGGCGCCTCCGCCGCCGAGCGCGCCCACCACGTCGAGCGCTCGCTGACGGGGTGGAACCCGGTGTCGGCGGCCGTACTGACGGAGGCGGCCGCCCAGTTCGCCCACACGGCACCCGCGACCGCCGCCCAGCTGCTGGACGTCGTCCTGCGGCTCATGCCGGACACACCCGCCTACACCGGCCGGCGGGGCGAGCTGACCCTGGCCCGTGCCCGGGCCCTCGGGGTCGGCGGCAGCCTGCGCGAGAGCCGCGACCTGCTCCACGCCCTGATCAGCCGGTCCGGGCCCGACGACGCGGCGTTGCGCGGGGACGCGACGGCGCTGTGCGCCATGATGGAGCGGCACCTCGGGCACTCCCCGGAGGCCACGGCCCTGCTCCAGCGGGAACTGACCCGTGACCCCGGCCCCGAGCCCCGCCAGGCGGTCTCCCTCGGACTCGCGCTGGGCATGGCCGCCCTCAACACCGTCTCCTACCCGGCCGTCCGCGACGACATCGAGCGGACGCGCGCCGTGGCCCGTTCCCACGGCGACCTCATGGGCGAGCTGGGCGCGCTGGCGCTCGCGTCGCTGGGCGAGGCCTACGAAGGGGAAACGGCCGCGGCACGCCGGCTCGCCGACTCCGCCGCCGCACTCGCGGACGGACTGACCGACCCCGACCTCACCGGACTGTCCGAGGCGCTCGTCTGGCTGGCCTGGGCGGAAGGCCTCCTCGAACGCTACGCCGACGCCGAACGCCACGCCGACCGCGGACTGGACATCGCCCGGCGCGGCGGCCAGGTCCACGTCCTGCCCCACCTGCTCACCGCCCGGGGCTTCGTGCACCTCACCACGTGCCGGCTGCCCTCCGCCCTGGACGCGGCCGAGGAGGCGGAATCCGTCGCACGCGCCGTCGGCAGCAGCGATCTGCTCGCCTTCACCCTGAGCTTCAAGGCGCTGATCCTCCTCCTCGGCCGCCCGCTGGGCGACACCCTGGCCCTCGCGACCGCCGAGGAGGCCGTGACCGCCGCCGGCACCAGCCGCCACTGGTGGGCGTCCCTGGCCGGCTGTGTGCTCGGCCACACATCCCTGGTGAGCGGCGACCCGCACCGGGCCCAGGACGCCATCCTGAGGGCCGGCGGGCCCGAACTCCTCGGCCTCCAGCCCTCCACCCGCCCCGGCCAGCTGGACACGCTCGTCGCCACCGCCCTCGCCACCGGCGACACCGAACAGGCCGAGCACTGGGCCGCCCGGGCCGCCGTAGAGGCCGACCGCATCGGGCTGAACGGCCAGCGCGGGGCGGCACTGCGCGCCCGGGCCGCCCTCGCCCAGCACCACGGCGACCCCCGCGCGGCCGCCCGCCTCTTCGAGAGCGCCGCCCAGGCCTACGCGCCTTCCGGCGCCACGCTCTGGGAGGCCTACTCCCTGCTGCTGGCCTCCACCCAGGCACAGGCCACGGGCGACGGTCCGCGCGCCACCGCGCTCTGGGAACGGGCCCGCCGCCTCGCCGACGACGGCGGCGCCCGCCTCCTGTCCGACCTGGCCTCGCTGGTGCGCCCCCACACCGAGGAACCCCCGCCCGCCCCCACCGAACTCGACCAACTCACCCCACGGGAACGGCAGATAGCCGAACTCGTCGCCGAAGGACTGAGCAACCAGGCCATCGCCACCAAGCTGTTCCTCAGCCGCCGTACCGTCGAGACCCATCTGTCGGCCATCTACCGCAAGACGTCCGTACCGTCCCGCTCGGCCCTGGCCGGCCTCATGACCCGAGCCGCCCTCGACCGGCGCCAGGGAGCGTACGTGCCGTGATCTCGGGACTTGTACGCTCCCGGGTATGACGGATGACGAAGTCACACGCGCCGCCCGGCTGCTGGAGGCCCAGGCGAAGGCCGTTCGGCTGTTCGCGGAGATCGAGGAGCGCGGGCTCGTCGCGCCGGGCCAGGGGGAGCGGGCGGTCAGCGACCGGATCCGGGACCTGGCGAACGAACTGTTCGGCACGACCCGGCACTGGCACAAGCGGATCGTGCGCTCGGGCCCGAACACGCTGATGCCGTACAAGGAGAACCCGCCGGACCGGGTGATCGGCGCGGACGACATCGTGTTCGCCGACTTCGGGCCGATCTTCGAGGAGTACGAGGCGGACTTCGGCCGGACCTTCGTCCTCGGCGACGACCCGGTCAGGCACCGGCTGCGCGACGACCTGCCGAAGGTCTTCGCGGCCGGCCGCCGGTTCTTCGAGGGCGACCCCGACATCACCGGCAAGCGGCTGTACGCCGAGGTCGAGCGGCTCGCCGCCGAGGCCGGCTGGGAGCTGGGCGGCTGGCACGCCGGGCATCTGGTCGGCGAGTTCCCGCACGAGTGGATCGACGGCGCCGACGTCGAGTCGTACATCACCCCCGCCAACGACACCCCACTGCGCCGCACCGACAAGGCGGGCCGCAGCTGCCACTGGATCCTGGAGATCCATCTCGTCGACCGCGCACGGGGTTTCGGCGGCTTCCACGAGGAACTGCTCACCCTCTGACGGGCCGTACATCAGGCCGATCAGTGACGCGACCGAGAGCCAGGTGTGCCCGTCGCGGGCGTAGAGACCTCACCGCGTGAGGATGAGCGGGGCGTGACGGGACTCGCGTTCCCCCGCCGGGGCTCGGCGGGACTCGTGTTCCCCTGCCCCCAGGGCGATGTCGTCCACCATGCCGAGTGCGGTCGGCCGCCTACGCGTGCGGAGCCACGAGTCGGTCGTCCGGGATGACGGCCACCCCGAGGATCTCGATCACGGCCTCGGGCTGCCACAGCGCGGTGCAGCCGATGCCGGCCATCGCCGGGTACACCGGCCCGGCGAGCTCGCGCCAGACCTTGCCGATCTCCTTGCCGTGCGCCTGGTAGTCGGGGATGTCGGTGAGGTACAGCGTCACGCTGACCAGGTCCTCGGGCTCGCCGCCCGCCGCCCGCAGGGTGGTGAGCAGATTGCCGAACGCCTGCCGGAACTGTTCCACGACACCGCCCGCAACGATCTTCATATCGGCGTCGAGCGCGGTCTGTCCGCCCAGGTACAGCGTGTTTCCCGCCAGCGTGCCGTGCGAGTAGCCGCTGGGCTTCGGCAGGGAGCCCGGGTTCACGGGGACGGGGGGCATACGGCCTCCGGAGCGTCGCGTGCCGGCGTGGGACACCGGCGTGGGGTGCTGCCTGGTCCACGAACGGACCGACGTATTGACTTTAATTGACGGCGGTGAAAAATACGAGACATTGGATCCCGGACCCGACCGCCCGACCGCCCGACCGCCCGACCGCCCCGCCCGCCCCCACCGAACGGAGCCGAAAGCCATGGAGCCCGACCTGAGCAAGTACCGGCTGGAGGGCGACAACTCGATGTACCGCCTGCCCAGCGGCATCGTCGCCCCCGTCGTCACCCGCGGTGGCCTGGAGGACGCGAACACCGCCGACTCGGGCGGCGCCGTCCGTGTCTCGGGCGTGAGCAGCCGGCACACCCCCGCCACCCGCCTGTGGTTCGGAAAGGTCAGCAACGAGCCCGGCTACCGCTCCGTCTCCCACCACCACGGGGAGGCCGAGACCGGCGGCTACGTCCTGTCCGGCCGGGCGCGGATCTACTTCGGCGAGAAGTTCGAGGACTACGTCGACATGGAGGAGGGCGACTGGGTCTTCGTGCCGCCCTTCATGCCGCACGTCGAGTGCAACCTCTCCCGCACCAAGCCCCTGACCTGGATGACGACCCGCACCCCGGAAAACATCGTCGTCAACCTGCCCGACGTCGCCGACGCCGAACTGCGCGACTGGCTGGACCGATGACGGGCCCGGCACCGACCTCGGCCGTCTTCACCGCCGCCGTCACCCTGAAGCCCGCCGAGCCCGAGCACTTCGACCTCGCCTTCACCGCCGTCACCCAGCCCTGCCCCTGGCCCAAGGCCTACGGCGGCGACCTGGTCGCCCAGGCGGCGGCGGCCGCCATGCGCTCGGTGACCGACGGCAAGTCCCTGCACTCGACGCACAGTTACTTCCTGCGTCCGGCCGACATCGGCGCCGAGGTCCGCTACGAGGTGGAGCTGCTGCGCGACGGCCGCGGCTACAGCACCCGCCAGGTGCGCGGCTACCAGAACGGCAAACCGCTCTACGTCTGCCTCGCAGGCTTCGCGGCGGGCGAGGCCGGTTCGGCCTTCCACGCCACACTCGCCGAGGACGTGCCCGGTCCCGGGGACCTGCCCACCTCGGCCGAGTACCTCGCCCAACACGCCGACGCACCCCTGTCCGAGGAGGTCAGGGCCTACTGGTCCGGCGGCCGCGGCTTCGACATGCGGCACGTCCCGGGCCCGGTCTACCTCACCGTCGAAGGCGACCGGCTGCCGCACCAGGCCGTCTGGATCAAGCCGTACGACCCGCTCCGCCCCGTCGACGGACTCACCGACGCCCAGCGGGACCTGGCCGCCCTGGCTTACGTCTGCGACTACACGATCCTCGAACCCGTCCTGCGGGTCCTCGACCTGCCCTGGTCCGAGCCCGGGCTGGTCACCGCGAGCCTCGACCACGCCATGTGGTTCCACCGCCCGGCACCGATGGGCGACTGGCTCCTCTACGTCCAGGAAGCGGCCGCCGCCGACGCGGGCCGCGGCCTCGGCACGGGCCGCTTCTTCACGCGCGACCACCGCCACCTGGCCACCGTGGTCCAGGAGGGCATGATCCGCCCCGCCTGACCCGCCCCCTCACCGGGCGGGATCCCGGAAGGACACGTCCCGTTGACTCCTCCCTTCCCCCCTCCCTTCCCCTCTCCCTTCCCCCCTCCCTCTTCCGGACGTCCCGGTCTCTCGCCCTCGGCGCACGTCGACACCTTCACACGGGACCATCTGCCGCCCGCGCACCTGTGGCCGACGATCGAGTTCACCACGCCGGAACTCGACTACCCGGACCGGCTCAACGCGGCGACCGAGCTGATCGACGCCCCCGTCGCGCGGTACGGCCCCGACCGCCCGGCCCTGCGCACCCCGGCCGGAGACGTGTGGACGTACGGCGACCTGCGTACCCGCGCCAACCAGGTAGCCCAGGTCCTCACCGAGGACCTCGGCCTGATACCGGGCGGACGCGTCCTGCTCCGCTCACCCAACAACCCCTGGACGGTGGTGTGTTGGCTCGCCGTCCTCAAGGCCGGCGGGGTCCTGGTCACCACCATGGCCGCCCTGCGCGTCCGTGAACTCACCCCGGTCGCCGAACGCACCCGGCCCTCGATCGCCCTGGTCGACCACCGGTTCGCCGAGGACGTGCACACCCTGCGCGACTCCGTGCTGCCGTCGCTGACCGTCGTGGAGTACGGCGGCACCGGCGCCGGGGACCTGGTCGCGCGGGCCGCAGCCAAATCCGGCGAGTTCACGAATATCGACACGGCCGCCGACGACGTGGCGCTGCTCGGACCGACGTCCGGCAGCACCGGCGTCCCCAAGATCACCATGCACTTCCACCGGGACATCCTGTCCATCGACAACACCTTCGGCCGCCACACCCTCGGCCTTGTCCCGGACGACCTGGTCGCCTGCACCGCGCCCCTGGCCTTCACCTTCGGCCTCGGCATGCTGGTCGTCTTCCCGCTGCGGGCCGGCGCCTGCGCCCTGCTCACCGAGGCCGCCACCCCGCTCCAACTCGCCGACCTCGTGCGGGAACACGGCGTCACCGTCCTCGCGACGGCGCCCACCGCCTACCGGGCCATCCTGCGCGGGGCGGCCGAGTCCCGGCTGACGGGCCTTCGGATCGGTGTCTCGGCGGGCGAGCACATCCCCCGCTCCACCTGGGACGACCTGCACGCCCGCATCGGACTGAAGGTCGTCGACGGCATCGGCGCCACCGAACTGCTGCACATCTTCATCTCCGCCGCCGGCGACGACATCCGCCCCGGCGCCACGGGCCGGCCGGTCCCCGGCTACCGCGCCGCCGTCCTGGACGTGGACGGCACGGAACTCGGCCCCGGCGAGCCCGGCAGACTCGGTGTCATCGGCCCCGTCGGCTGCCGCTACCTCGACGACCTCCGCCAGCGGGACTACGTCCTGGCCGGCTCGACGGCGGCCTGGAACATCACCGGGGACATCTTCCACCGGGACGAGGACGGCTACTTCCACTACCACGCCCGCAGCGACAGCATGATCGTCTCCTCCGGCTACAACATCGGCGGCCCCGAGGTCGAGGCCGCCATCGACACCCACCCGGACGTCGTCGAGTCCGCCGTCGTCCCCCGCCCCGACCCCGAACGCGGCTCCGTCGTCTGCGCGTTCGTCGTGCTGCGGGACGGCGTCGCCGGTGACACGGCGAAGGCCAAGGAGATCCAGGACCACGTCAAGCAGGTCCTGGCGCCCTACAAGTACCCCCGTGACGTGCGCTTCCATGACGCGCTGCCGCGCAACACCAGCGGCAAACTCCAGCGGTTCGCCCTCCGCAGGATCATCGAAGCCGAACAGACGGCCGAGCAGGCGGCCGAGCAGGTGGCCGAGCAGTGAGAGGAACTCCCTTGAAAATCGCGATCATCGGCGGTGGCCCGGGAGGTCTCTACCTCGCGGCCCTGATGAAACAGCTCGACCCCGCCCACGACATCACCGTCTGGGAACGCAACGCCCCCGACGACACCTTCGGGTTCGGCGTCGTCTTCTCCGACGAGACCCTCGGCGGCATCGAGAACGCCGACACTGACATCGCCGAGGCCATGGCCCGCCGCTTCGCCCGCTGGACCGACATCGACATCCACTACCGGGGCGAGAGCCACACCGTCGGCGGCCAGGGCTTCGCCGCCATGAGCCGCAAGGAGCTCCTCCGCCTCCTCCAGGAGCGCTGCCGCGCCCTCGGCGTCACCCTCCACTTCTCGACGCCCGCCCCCGACACCGCGCGGCTGCGCGCCTCGTACGACCTGGTGGTGGGCGCCGACGGCGTCAACTCCGCCGTACGTGCCGCCCACGCGGACGTCTTCCGGCCCTCCCTGGACCGCCGCCCCAACCGATACATGTGGCTCGGCACGGACCGGGTCTTCGAGGCCTTCCAGTTCTTCGTCGAGCAGACGGAATGGGGTGTCATGCAGGTCCACGGCTACCCCTACTCCGACACCGGCTCCACGTTCATCGTCGAGATGCACGAGGACGTCTGGCGGCGGGCCGGCTTCGACGCCACCGAGGACGTCGTGTTCCCGCCGGGCGTCTCCGACGACGCGTCGGTCGCCCGCGTCCGGGAGTTGTTCGCCGACGCGCTCGACGGCCACCAGGTGTTCGCCAACAACTCCAAGTGGCTGAACTTCACGACCGTGCGCAACGAGCGCTGGCACGACGGCAATCTGGTGCTGATCGGCGACGCCGCCCACACCGCGCACTTCTCCATCGGCTCGGGCACCAAGCTCGCCATGGAGGACGCCCTCGCCCTCGCCGCATGTCTGCACGAACACCCGGACACCGAGGCCGCGTTGACGGCGTACGAGACCGAGCGGCGCCCCGTCGTCGAGTCCACCCAGCGGGCCGCGCAGGCCTCGCTGGAGTGGTTCGAGAACATCGGCATGTACGTCCACCAGGAGCCGACCCAGTTCTGCTTCAACCTCCTCACCCGCTCCCGCCGCATCACCTACGACAACCTCCGCACCCGCGACGAGGAGTTCGCCGACCGGGTCGACGCCGCCTTCGCCGGGGCACAGGGCCTGGACGGCACGGCACCGGCGATGTTCCAGCCGTACCGGATCGGGCAGTTGGAGCTGAAGAACCGGGTCGTCGTGTCCCCGATGGACATGTACTCCGCCGTGGACGGCGTGCCGGGCGACTTCCACCTCGTCCACCTCGGCTCCAAGGCGATGGGCGGGGCCGGTCTGGTGATGACGGAGATGGTCTGCGTCTCGCCCGAGGCCCGTATCACCCCCGGCTGCACCGGCCTGTGGAACGACGAACAGCGCGACTCCTGGGCGCGGATCGTGTCGTTCGTCCACGAGCGCAGCACCGCCCGGATCGGCCTCCAGCTCGGCCACTCCGGCCGCAAGGGCTCGACCCGGCTGATGTGGGAGGGCATGGACGACCCGCTGCCCGAGGGCAACTGGGAGACCGTCGGCCCGTCCCCGCTGCCGTACGGCGAGGGCTCCCCGGTGCCGCGCGAGCTCACCCGAACCGACCTGGACCGGATCGTCGCGGACTTCGTCGAAGCCGCCCGCCGAGGAGCCCAAGCGGACTTCGACCTGCTCGAACTCCATTGCGCCCACGGCTACTTGCTGTCCTCCTTCCTCTCCCCGGTCGCCAACCGGCGCACCGACGCCTACGGCGGCCCGCTGGAGAACCGGCTGCGCTTCCCGCTGGAGGTCTTCGACGCCGTGCGCGCCGTATGGCCGGCCGGGCGCCCGGTGATCGTGCGCGTCTCCGCCAGCGACTGGGTGCCCGACGGCAACACCGAGCACGACGCCGTGGAGATCGCCCGCGCCTTCATCGCGCACGGCGCGGACGCCATCGACGTCTCCTCCGGCCAGGTCACCAAGGACGAGCGGCCCGCCTTCGGCCGCTCCTACCAGACCCCGTTCGCCGACCGCATCCGGCACGAGGTCGCCGCGGCCACCGGTACGGCCGTCATCGCGGTCGGCGCCATCGCCTCCTACGACGACGTCAACTCCATCCTGCTCGCGGGCCGCGCCGACCTGTGCGCCGTAGGACGCACCCACCTCTACGACCCGCACTGGACGCTGCACGCGGCGGCCGAGCAGGAGTACCGGGGGCCTGGCGCCGAGTGGCCGCCGCCGTTCGCGGCGGGCCGCCGCAAGCCGCCGACCTCCCGCACCGACGCCGTACGCCCCCGGCTGTCGCTGCTGCGCTCCGACCCCGCCGACCAGAGCGTCCATCTGCGCTGGATCCCGTCCCGCGAACCGGCCCCGGTGCCCTGAGAGCCTGTGTCTGAGCCGGGTCAGGCGTCGGGGGCCGCGTGGACCCGCTTCCCGTCCACGAAGGTCTGCAGGACCCGGGTGTGCGCGATCTCCTCGGGCGGGCCCGTGAACGGGTCCCGGTCGAGGACGACCAGGTCGGCCGCCTTGCCGACGGCGATGCTGCCGGTGACGGCGTCGAGGTGGTTCACGTACGCGCTGCCCGCCGTGTACGCGGCGAGGGCGGTGCCGAGGTCCAGGCGCTGCCCGGGCAGGAACTCGGGGGTGCCCTCGGGGGCGTCGGGGGAGACCCGGTTCACCGCGACATGGACGGCCCGCAGCGGGTCGGGGCTGCTGACCGGCCAGTCGCTGCCCGCGGCGAGCGTCGCCCCCGCGCGCAGCAGATCGCCGAACGGGTACTGCCGGGCGCCGCGTTCGGGGCCCAGGAACGGCAGGGTCAGCTCGTCCATCTGCGGCTCGTGGGCGGCCCACAGCATCTGCAGGTTCGCGGTCGCGCCGAGGGGACGGAAACGCCGTACGTCGTCCGGATGCACGACCTGGAGATGCGCCAGGTGGTGGCGGGTGTCGCGGTGCCCGTTCGCGGTGCGGGCGGCCTCCACGGCGTCGAGCGCCTCGCGCACCGCTCGGTCCCCGAGGGCGTGGAAGTGGACCTGGAAGCCCAGTGCGTCGAGTTCGGTGACGTACTTCTTCAGGTCGCCGGGGTCGACGAAACTGATGCCGCTGGTGGCGGAGGCGCAGCCGCAGCCGGTGAGATACGGGTCGAGCATCGCGGCGGTGTGGTTCTCCGCGATGCCGTCCTGCATGATCTTCACCGTGCCGGCGCGGAACCGCCCGAAGTTCAACTCCTCGCGGCGCGCGGCGAGTTCGGGGATCTGCTCGGCGCCGCGCTCCCGCTCCCACCACAGCGCGCCCACGACCCGCGCGGTGAGGAGCCCCCGGTCGTGGGCCTCGCGGTACGTGGGTGCCGGGTCGGTCATGTTGGCGTACGCGCCGACGATGGCGTCCTGCCAGGCGGTGACCCCGTGGGAGTGCAGTACGGCCTGGGCCCGCAGCAGGGCGGCCAGCTGTTCCTCGGGACTCGGCTCGGGCACCAGCCGGCCCACGAGATGGACGGCGCCCTCCTGGAGCATCCCGGTCGGGTTGCCGTCGGCGTCGCGTTCGATCCGGCCGTCGGCGGGGTCGGGGGTACGGGCGTCGATGCCGGCCCGCTCCAGCGCCCGGCTGTTGACCCAGGCGCCGTGATGGTCCCGGTTGGGCAGGAAGACGGGCCGGTCGGGGACGATCGCGTCGAGGGCCGCGGCGGTCGGGGCGCCACCGGGGAAGGCCTCCAGGGACCAGCCGCCGCCGGTGATCCACTCGACGTCCGGGTTCCGGTCGGCGTACCGCCGGATCCGCCGCAGATACTCGGCGGGGTCGACGGTGTCGGCGAGATGGCACAGGCCGAGTTCCAGGCCCGCGCCCTGCGGGTGCACATGGGCGTCCTGGAAGCCCGGCAGCAGCAGCTTCCCGGCGAGGTCGACGACCTCGGTACCGGGACCGATCAGCGCGTGCACCTCGTCATGGCCCACGGCGGTGATCCGCCCGCCGCGCACGGCCACGGCGGTGGCCCGGCTGCGCGCGGGATCGACGGTGTGGACGGGCCCGCCGGCGAGGACGAGATCGGCGGGACCCGTGGCCTGGAACTGCGACATGGGGGACGAACTCCCTGGAGACAGGTGGTGGATGGGGACGGGCGACGGGTCTCAGACCGCCGCGCCGTCCATGGGCAGCGTGAGGGCCTCGGCGTCGGTGCCCCGCCCGGTGGTGAAGTACGGCGAACGGCGGACGTACTTGGCGACCGCGGCCATACCGAGGCCGGCGAGGACGATGAAGGCTGGCAGGGAGAACATGAACCACCCGTTGTCCGGGCTCAGTTCGAAGTGGTCGCTCATGGTCAGATACGAGTATCCGAGATAGCAGCCGAGGCCGAGCAGCACCAGACTGGACACGGCGGGCACCCACACGGCGAACAGCGCGGACCTCGCCCCCTCGCGGAGCGCGGAGCGGAAACGCACGGCACACGCGAGCGCGGTGAGGCCGTAGTAGAGGGCGACGAGCAGCCCGATCGCGTTGACGGCGGCCAGCAGCATGTCGCTCAGCCGGGGGATGGCGACGGCCAGCAGGGCTATCACGGTGGCGATGGACAGCACCACGACCGTTCCGGCGGCGGGAGTGCCGTACCGCGGGTGCACCCGGGTCCACACCGGCCCCATGGTCCGGTCCCGGCCCATCGCGAGCAGCCCGCGCGCGGTGGGGATCAGCGTGGACTGCACGGAGGCCGCGGCCGAGCACATCAGGGCGACCAGCGGCAGCGTGGCCCAGGGCTCGGCGGCCAGCTTCTGCCCGAGGTACGGCAGCGCCTGCGGCCCGTTGCGGACGAGCTCGGTCAGGCTCATCTCCCGCTGGAAGGCGACCGAGGCGAAGAGGAACAGACCGAGCATCGCGAACAGCGCGATCAGACCGCCACGGGCCGCGTCGTCCGGCCGCCTGGTCTCCTCGGTGACGCTGAACGCCGCGTCCCAGCCCCAGAAGAAGAACACCGCGAGCACCAGGCCCTGCGCGAAGGCGGTGCCGTCGGAGATCGCGAAGGGGTTGAACCAGGACAGGGAGAAGCCCTGGTCACCGGTGACGAGGGCCCAGCCGCAGAAGCCCAGCAGCACGGCGTACTCGAAGACGAGCAGCGCGAACTGGAACCGGGTCGTGGTGCGCGTCCCGGTGACGGCGAGCGCGGTCAGACCGACCAGGAGCAGCAGCCCCACGGCCGTACTGACGCCGGTGGACGACGGATCCAGGGCGACACCCGCGAGGGTGTGCAGGCCTGCCTTGTTGACGAAGATCAGGACGACCGAGCCCATGACCGCGCTGGTGTAGGCGCAGAAGACGACCGAACCGACCAGCGTCACCCATCCGGTCAGGAAGCCGGGCCACGGGCCGAGCGTCTTGCCGACCCAGGTGTAGCCGTTGCCGCAGTTGGGTTCGGAGCGGTTGAGGCGGGCGTAGGCGGTGGCGATGCCGAGCACCGGCAGGAACGCGAGGAGCAGCAGCGCGGGGGCCTGCAGACCCACGATCGTGGCGATCGTGCCCATGCCGATCCCGATGCTGGTGGTGGCGGCGGTACTGGAGGCGGCGATGGCGACGCCGTCCAGGACACCGAGCGAGCGGCGCAAGGGCGTGGTGGACCTGGAGGACATGGAGGGCTCCTCGTGGGAGGGGGGCGAGTCAGACGGGGGAAGAGCCGCGCGGGACTGTGATGGAACACCGGGCGTTCGTATTGCGTCAATGCTGTTGACATAACGCGGGCGGGCCCCTTCACTTCCGGTACGCGGTCCCGACCGACAGGAGTCCGGAGCAATGACCACACGTGTCCCGCAAGAGCGCCGGCGCCGCCGTCCGACCCGTTCGGGCATCCTGCTGTCGGAGGAGCTGATCGTGGCGACCGCGCTGCGGCTGATCGGCGAGCACGGCCCCGAGGCGCTGAGCGTACGGCGGCTGGGCACCGCCCTCGGCTGCGACCCGACCGCCCTCTACCGCTACTTCCACGACACCGACGACCTGGTGCTCGCCATCGCGGACCGCATCATCGGAGACGCCATGGCGGGCTTCGTCCCCACGGACGACTGGGTGGCCTCGCTGCGCGAGATGGCCCGGCGGGTGCGCGCCGGATACCTCGCCCATCCCCGCGCGGCCGCCTTCGCCTCGTACCGGGTGACCCGGCGCGAGAACGAGATCCGCGCCGTGGAGACCGGGATCGGCCTCATGCTCTCCGCGGGCTTCGGCCCCGCCGACGCGACCCGGCTGTACCTGACCTTCATCGACACCGTGCTCAGCCACGCCGCCATGGACGCCGCGTTCCAGGCACTCCCGCGCGGTCAGCGCGAGTCCGACCTCCGGGCGTGGAGCGAGGTGTACCAGGGGCTGGACCACACGTCGTACCCCGCCCTGACGACCGTCCGCCACGAGCTGCACACGATGAGGGACAGCTCCTTCGAGCAGGCGGTCGACCTCCTCCTGGAGGCCTTGGCGGCCCGCGCACCGGTGAAGTCCCCGTAGCGCACCATGGCGCCCGGATCCGTCGGCTGTGACGGATCCGGGCGCCTGTTTTCGTGTGCCGGGCTACCTCATCGCACCGGCCGTGCGTACGGCGCTACGACGATCCGGTCGATCAGCGGTGCGGAGCGGGAGCGGAGCAGCACCCCCGGGAAGGTGTCCGAGGCGTAGGTGGTGCCGTCGAAGTTCGGCAGTTCCTCGGAGCGGAAGGCGATGGTGTTCTGCCCCTCCTTCAGCTGGACCGGGACGGTCAGCTCCCAGAAGTTGTTCTGGTGGAAGCTGTGCGGGAAGCCGACGCGCCGCGTGTCGCCGCCGTTGACGGTGATGTCGGCGTGTCGGGCGAGCGGGTCCGGGTTGTAGTGGGTGGCCGGGGACTGCTCGGGGTTGGAGTAGCGGATCCGCAGCGCGTACAGCCCGTCCCGGTCGGCGGAGACGGTGAACGTGGCCGTGTTGCCGTTGCCCGGGTCGCCGCCGATGCCGGTGACGGCGGTGCCGCCGGTGGCCAGGGACAGCGGGGCGAGCGAGGCCGAGCCGGCGAGGGTGGCGTCCTGCGCCTCGTACGTACGCGCCGTGAGGTTGCCCTCCGTGGGCGTGACCGTGAGCCGGTCGACGAGCGTCACGTACGAACCGCCGGTCACCGTCACCTTGTTGACGCCGCCCGAGAGGGAGACCGCCACCTGGCGCCTGCCCTTGGCCAGGCGCAGCACGTCGTGTCCGTTCACCGAGAGCCGGGCCCCCGCGCCGTCGAGGGTGTCGACCGCGAGAGTGGCCTCACGGTCGGCCGCCGAGTAGACCCAGAACGTGGCGCTCTGGTCCTTCGCGAGCCGGACCGCGCCCGAGCCGGTGGCGGGGACCCCGGTGTCCTCGGGCAGTTTGTAGACGGGCCGTGCCCCACCGTCCAGCCAGGCCAACTCGCCCTCGTAGACCTGGGTGGCGGCGGAGGCGTCGGGGAGGGAGAGGGTGAGGCGGTCGACGATGGCGTCGCCCTTGGTGACGCCCTTGCCGTCGGCGCTCTTC